>SVOI01000032.1 GCA_015066465.1 Oscillospiraceae bacterium | reverse complement strand
ACGAAAGAATTCAACTAAAAACAAAACTGACTCCGTTAGAAAAACGAAATCAGTTTGTTGCTTAAATTTAATATTTAACACCATAGGGGGTGTTTTTTGTACTGTCCGCACAAATTGGGGCAGTGCACCTTCACCGTGTGGGTTTTCTTCTGTTTTATTTATGCTGACAGCATCCCATGCATCAATGTATTCACGAACTGGAATGTGGAAAATTACTGTACTCTCAACAACTTCGCCACCATTAAGTTCTTTTATGCCGTTTACAGCCCATTTGTACCATTCCTGCTGATTATCCCAAAGATGGTCGTAAAAAGTTTCAATTTCACCATCTACTTCACGTTCTATGTAACTGTGGGTATCCATCATAAATAATGTATGAACAATCTTGTCATTTTCTGTAATATTAATTATGTAGTTACCATAGCCCATATCTTTTGGACCGAACTTAAACAAGCTGTTTTCAGCTTCGCTGAGCTTATAAGCAGCCCAGAATTCTGTTCCTGTGCCTTCACCATCGTGATTACCCATAACAGGTGCCCACGGAATGCCAAATGAATCAATAAACTTAATAACCTCGATGTATGAAATATAACCCCATGCATTATCACCACTGAGAGTTATAAGGTCAGGCTTGTGTTCATTCACAAGCTTGGTAATGAGCTCTTTTGTGTACTCGCCCTCTTTACCAAAGACATTTTCTTCGCCTAACTGAATATCTGTTAAGTTAAGAACAATAAAATCTTCATCGGGATTCTTTTCTAATTCTATGTAGCTTTCTTGTGTAAACTTAGTTTCTTTGGACCAATCTTCAAAAAATTGCTCCTCACCTTTTGTAAGCTGAGTAAAGAGTGGACCAATTATCTGCCCGAAGCATACAAAGAATGCTACAACAAGTTTTAATATTGCCATTAAAACGCCTCCATATATTTTTTATATATTTTATCATTTAAAAAGTTAATTTTCAACACAAAGTCAATTAAATAGTTACCAAAAAGATTGTTGTTTGATTGTATAATTAGACAAAAATGTTTTTCTATTTCAACTGATTTATAACAAATATTTAAAACATTAAATTATGACGAAAAAAATTTTTATATTTACTTGACATTCGCTTAAAACAGTTTTAAAATCCTATTTGTAAGTTTTAAACTTGATTTTAAAAACAAGGAGAGATAACTCATGAAAAAACTCTATACTGGTAAAACTAAAGATGTTTATGAACTTGACAATGGCAACGTAATGTTAAAGTTCAAAGACGATTGCACAGGTAAAGACGGCGTATTTGACCCAGGTGAAAACAGCGTTGGTCTTACTATTGATGGTATTGGTAAAGCAAACTTAGAAACATCTGTTTACTATTTTGAAATGCTCAAAAAAGCTGGTGTAAAAACTCACTACGTAAGCGCTGATATTGAAAACGCTACTATGGAAGTTTTACCTGCTACTGTTTTTGGTCACGGTCTTGAAGTTATCTGCAGACTTGTTGCTACTGGTAGCTTTATCAGAAGATATGGCGAATATATGGCTGACGGCACTGTTTTAGAAGGCGGCTATGTTGAATGTACATTCAAAAACGATGAAAAGGGCGACCCACTCGTAACAAGCGAAGGTCTTGCTGCTCTCGGCGTTATGTCTGAAGAAATGTTCAAATCTATGAAAGAACAAACACTCAAAATCACAAAGGTTGTTGCTGATGACCTCAAATCAATCGGTCTTGACCTTTGGGATATTAAATTTGAATTTGGTTACAACAACGGCGAAGTTATTCTCATTGACGAAATTGCTTCTGGCAATATGAGAGTTTACAAGGACGGCAAAATCGTTGAACCAGTTGAACTTACAAAGCTTATTCTTAACAGATAAGAAAATTAAATCGAGACAGATTCCAATGGAATCTGTCTCTTTTTTTATTTGCTGACTATTATTGCATCAAACCCTGCTTTTTTTAATTGCTCTACATATTTTTCTGCATTATTTTTATTACTGAAAGCACCTACCTGAACTGTGTAGAGTGTTTTTTTATTTTCATCAGTTTTAGTGTTATCTTCTACACTGATTCCATAATAATCACAAATACCTTTTGCAATCGCTTCACCAATTATCTTGGTATTTTTTATAATAAAGTC
The DNA here is from genome assembly GCA_015066465.1 of Oscillospiraceae bacterium. Taxonomy (GTDB): domain Bacteria; phylum Bacillota; class Clostridia; order Oscillospirales; family Acutalibacteraceae; genus DTU089. Next base: position 28,643 of record SVOI01000032.1, on the reverse strand, counting down.
TGAACCTTCTTTAGTATCATGAAACTCACATTCACAATAAACAGTAATACCTGTTGCGGAGTTCACTTCATAAAAAGACGGTTTTTCTATCAATTTCTCGGCAGATTTACCAGGTGTAATAGGAGCCAATCGGTTTAAAACCGCCTCTCCAACCTTTTTTCGTTCACCTGTTAAAGAATACAGGAGTATTTGCGTACCACCAGTTACATTATGATTTACAGTAGCATTGGTGTGAATAGCTAAATGAATATCTGCACCGAATGCATTACTTTCACTGACACGCTCGTACATATTATCATTATAGGTACACTTAACGTTAAAGCCTTTAGTTTTTAAATAATTATAACAAGCACGGGCTATTTTGTGGCACTGCTCTTTTTCATTAGTTCCACCTGTTGCATAAAGGTTTGCTTCCTGATTGCTCGGAGATATATATATTTTCTTTGCCATTTTTCCTCACCTCCTAATTAATTTCATTATCATAATATGTAAGCGCAAGCTTGCTGTCACTTAAGCCTTTTGTTGTCGGGTCCACAACAACACCCATCAAACCAAGGAAATTAACGATTACGCACAACGAGTCGAATAATTCCGACTCTGATATTTTAGGGATAATTTCAAAAATCTCTAAAGCTTTATAAACAAACGAAAGTATAAGTGCAATAAAACTGATTAAGAATGCTTTGTTTTTAAATCTCGCTTTCCAGTTAATTTTAATTTTAATCGCCTCCAAATAGTCTTATTTATTTTTTTCTAAATTATTTATTCTATGATTAATAATTTTAACCTGTTCTTCAACTACAGGCATTCGTTTTGCAAAATTATTGTGCTCTCTTACCTCTCTTGTCAACTCCTCAAGCTTAGTATCAAACACAGCTTGACTCTTTTCTACGTAACCAATTGCTTTACTACTACCAATAAAACTCGACATAAAACCACTGATTATTGCTACAAAACCACTGATTATTGCTATAAGAAGTTCATCGCTCATGCTTTTCTTACTCCTTATTGCTTGTATTACCGTACTTATAAAACATCTCTTTAATATAATTTTCATAACTGCCATACTTTTTTTTGGAATTAGGTTTTGCATAGAATTCTCTTTCTGTAAGAATCCCTGAATTGCCAGTTAAGTAAACAAATTGCTGATATGTTTTCGGCATAATAGTTGCTTGTGTGTTTGTAGTGCTTGTTGTTTTATTTTTATTACCTGAGCCGCCAGATGAATTACTTTTTGAAACAGATAAATTATAACTTCTGTCTTTATTTTTCTGGTCACGTTCTACTTCAGCTTTTTTAAACTCCAATTCTTGTCTGAATTTATCTTTTGAAAAATTCAATTCATCATAAAATTGTTGTTTATCTATTTCATCGAGATATTTCTGATAATTGTACTCTCTGTCATTTTCAAAAGACTTTACTTCATCTAAAAATCTTTCATATTCACTTTCGCTCATATCAGAAACTTTCTTCAAAAGATATTCACCATTTTTATAATAATCATTTAATACATCTCTGTATTTTGCGTAATCTGATTTATCAAGGTCATTTAAAACACCTAATTTTTCTAAGCTTATTTTACCTTCATCCTGATAAGCTGAATATGCCCTGTCATATAAATCAAGTGCGATTTCATTAAGGTTATTAAGGTAATTATTATAAGACTGATTACCAGCTGAAACCGCATAGCTATTGGCGTAACCGCCTGTTAATGCCGAAGCATTTGCTATAGTATCAAACATCGCTTTTTTACCATTATTAACGTATTGTTCACGATATTGGTTATACAATGGGTCAGCGTTAATATTGTAACTGAATTTTTCACGATTAAGAATACTGTTTAAAACATTCTCTATTTCTTGTGAATATTTGCTATTATATGATTCTGGTTTGTTTTGTTCCCAATCCCCGAGACTTTTCTCTGCTGAAATCACCGATTCGCTCTTCTGGTATGTTGGTCGATTTTTCTCGACTGGCGATTTTATAGATAAAGCGTTACCTGTCGATACTGCTTGATTCTTATCATTAGTATTACTTTTTGTGCTACCAGCAAGACTTGTCCAAGTATTATTACCAACAATGCCATCAACCGAAAGCCCTTTGCTTTTTTGATATGATTTTACAGCTGTTTTCGTTTTGGTACCGAATTTACCATCAACATCTAAAGAATAACCAGCATTATTTAATGCTTTTTGTAATTCTTTAACATCTTCACCACTCGAACCATAAGACAACATTCTTTTTGCCATAACATTCCCCTTTCTTAATAAAATCCGTTTATATAAATTCTCGTATCTTTAGCAATATTAATAGCACTTATTAATTTTGCAACCCCCGTTGTATCTATGAAGCATTTAATATTTTTATCAATTTCATAATTACCTGTTACAACGTTTAACGGCGTATTTATCAAAGGTGGGCTTGAAGTTAACGAAAACAATTCATTCCACTCTCCTGAATTTATATTGTTTTCTGCTTTTATTTCAACTTTTAAAACAACTGTTGAAAGACAATCAAAGCCTTTAACATCAACGCTTTGAAGAGAAAAACCCGCTCCTGAATTAATACTGCCGCTCAAATTTCTGCTTACAATTTCGCCTTTTAAATTAAGGTTATAGCCTACAGTTAATTCATTTTCATTCTCTGAATAACAGCCAAAAGCAGCACCCTTACCGCCTTTTCTGATGTTGAATGCTACATAGCCACTTGCAAGGCTTCTCGCTATTTCAAACTGTTCAGAGGATACCGCATCTTTGACATAAATAATAAAATCGTAGGATGAGTTCACCGAAAAATCCCCGTCAATTATAAATGGATTTTGGGTTAATAGTATAGGTTCTGAATATGCTGAGTCACCATTTTTCTTGTATTTCGCATAGCAACGAACGTAATTCAGTCCATAAACTGAACTATAATAGGGTGTATAATCTAATAATGCGCTTGTACCATTTTCAGAAACTGCACCTGATGAATCGCAACGTATCAAGGTATTACAATTTATGGTTGGTGAAGTATAGGCACACACCTCATAACGAGAATTTTCTTCTTTAACAAATCCACGTGAATCTTCTATATGTGCAGTAATTTCGATTGTCCCTGAATCAGGTAAATCAAAATCGGCTTCTGTACCATATTTTTTTATATTACCAACAATTATGTAGCTTGAAGCTACAGTTGCACCAAGCTTTGTTATTATAGAATTAATTTTTACCGTTAACGTAGACCTGTTCTGCAACACAGCGCTCCAGTTACCAGGCACAAGACCATTTTTATTGTCCTTCACATTTACTAAATATTCAGGTAAAAAATTCTCTGTTTCAGGAATCTCTAAAACAATTTGTTTTTTTACAGAACCAACAGATTTTCCATTACTGTATGTTTTTAACGTTACAGCTATATTACCAGTTTTACTTTTAGGTAAAGCGCTTGCCCATTCTTCAGGTATTGAAAATGAATATTCATTAATATTCGCAGGAATTGTGATTTTGCTAACATAATCACCAAGTTCTAAAATCAGCTTATGTGAAAATGTAGAAGCATTTGAATTAATATAAATTATAATTTCTTCATCTGGTATAACGCTTGTTTTGTTTAAACTAAATGATGAACTCCTTGGTATAGATACGCATTTAAAACTACCACTCACACTTCCGCCATCAAGCGATGTGCCACTCATAGTAAACACACCTGCTATACTGATATTAAGAGCACCATCTGAATTATGGGTAACATCACCATTCCAGCTAAGTAGTGTAACCGTAACGTTGTTTCTTGTATCAATCTCAAGATTCTTGCTAACTACAGCATTTCCGTTTATCGTAATTTTGGCAAAATTCTCGTTTTCGTTTAAATTATATGCAGAACCAGAATATCCATCATTTCTTTTTAATTTCAATTTAAGTGTTATATTACTTGAGTTATTTTCAATACTCTGTGAATTCTCAGAAACCTCTAACCAGATATTATATTTTGAACCAGCATTACCACTGCAGGAGCCGTAATATTTAATTGCCATAAGACCACTTCACCTCTAATCCGTTGTCAGTAACATCAAAAATAAAATATCCTTTTTCTGCGTTGCCAATTTTTATATAATCAATAATTTCTGCACGAAGAATATAAAGGTTGTTCCCTGAAATATATGCAACCTCTGTAGTACCCTGTAAAAAAGATAATTTTTCATTTGTAAAACGAGCTTTTATATTACTGTCGCTTCTACCAATTTCAATTCCATAAACGCCACTTTCTAACTCTCCACGCTTTATGTAAGCATTAAGAGAATAAATCAATTCTGAAACAGTACCACCTAAGGTCGATATATCTTCTTTTGCACTTAAAACCGAATTTTCGAAATTTTCTGTAATATTTTTTGATGTCTGTGTTATTTGTGAAGAAATAATTTCAGTAAATTCATCATACTCAGATTTTTTTGCAAAAATATTTTCAACCTGAGAAATAATTGCTTCAGCTCTTAAATTTAATTCAGAATTATTTTCTGATTTATATTTTTCTAAATTATTTTTTGCAGTTTCAATATTATTTGAATTAAGTGTTATAGCATCGGCGTTTCCCTTGATAATACTGGCAGTTTCGCTCTTGTACTCACCAAATTCGGAAATTGCTAAAAATTCATTTTGAACCTTTCCTAATATTTCATTTCCACTATTTTTTATTTCAGTTTTACAATTTTCAAATATTTCATCAGCTGTGATTATTATTTTATTTTTTAAATTTTCGAATTTTTCTTTGTTTTCTTTAATTATGTTTTCATAAGATATTTTTTCATCTGTTTTTTCTTCTAATTTATTTTTTATATTTTCTTTTAAATTTGAATAATCAATATTACTTAATGCAAAAGATAAACATTCGTTTAATTCATATAAATAATTTTTTAATAAATAAAATTTCTCATCATCTGAATATTTTGAAGCGGAAATATTCGGCACACTTAAATTTAAATCGTAAATTATTTCTCACTTCCTTTTTCAATTTTTCGTGAAATACTTAAAATTTTAATATCACCAATTCCCTCAATTTTAATTTTAATATGGTCACATCTTGGCGTAATAAAAGGAATATTTACCGAACCTGTTTTTTCAAAATTAAATTCACCTTTTTTTATCCATTTATTATTGGAGTTGTATTGAAAGTACACTGAAAAGTTAGAGTTTTCAACGGGTATAGCTCTTATAGTGATTTTCGAATAATACTTTTTATCTGGTAAATCCAATCCCCAGAGTCCTGTTTCAAAATTCCATAAAAAATTATTTTCAATATTATATCCTGATAAGCTCCCTGAAAAATTCCCGTATTTATTTTTACTATCAATTAAATATAATTTTTTGTTCCCATCATTATTTTTTGAAATAAAATACAAATTTGAATTATGAGAAATAAATTCTTTAATATTTATTTCATCTTCTTTATGCCAGATATTTTTTTGTTCATCATAAGTAAATAAATATCGTTTATTATTTTTATTTGTCATACAAATATAATATTTATTTTTAAAATTACCTGCCACAGCATTAAAATAATAATCATCAGAAAAATCGTCAGAAATTGAAATTGGTAAACCACCATCGTACATAACAATTCCATTTGGTGATTTATAATATAAAGTTTCATTTACAGTAACTAATGATTTTTCGCTACCCTTCTGAACTCCACGAATATAATTTGTATTTACAGTAAACGGAGGGTTGCTTCCGTATATTTTATGAACACAATTCTCTTTAAAAAACAAAACATAACCCTTGTAACTTATAGCACCAGTAAATTCGCCATCACTACCAACACTCACGGCGTAACTGTCTGAAGCTATACCCATATATGATTGCCAGTTAGTCGGGTCGCCCAATTTACAAGCAAAAATTTCATTTGTTTCTGAAGAGCATCCCCATACCCTGTTACCATTTTCGCAGAAAAAATCCATATCCGGAACTTTTCTTTCAATTTTCAGTGGAGTTGACTGTGTAAATTTTTCTGTTAATACACCTGAAATAACGATATAATCATCACCTTTATCCCATATAACAAAAGTATTATTAATATCGTTATTTTCACACCCACTGATTGTAACGCTATCATACTGATTAAAACTTTTTCCGATATTCGTATAGCCTATTCTTAGATATGTCGTTGCAATCGAAACCCACGTTTCAGTGTATTCAGAATACTGCTTTAATTCATTTGGTGTGACTGAGGTATCTACCCATAAATCATTATTCTGTGGAGAAGTCGGTGGAATATTTCCTGTTAAATAATTCTCATAAAGGGTACCATCGGCTTTGCACAAACCAAATGTTACCTCGCTATTAGCAGCAGTTATAAATTCAGCTTCAAGTGAACCATAATCACTTAAGTTTTTCGTGTTAAGATAGACTTTATCTGGAAAAATCAAAAGCTTTGCACCTAAAGAAACAAATTGGCGTTGTTTTTCAATATCTGGAAAGGTTAAGCCTGAAACTGCAAAACCACCATAATATAAAACGCCGTCGTTTATATAACCCACTGAATTTTTAGCAAAAAGACCGTGCAGACGTTTTCCTGAAACGTTGAACTCTGCCCGTTTATTTCTGGGTGAAATAACGGGTGAATAATCACCCGTCATATTTGTTTCATCTGAAAATTCATTTTCCTGAATCTTAAAGTTTTTGTTATAGCCTTTAAAGGCATTAATAATTTCTTCGTTAGTTTTTAAATTCTCTGCACTTGGTTTATACATTGCCGAGCTCCACCTTTATGGAATTTTTTATTTCTTTCTGATAATTACGACTTACAAAGTTAGACATCTCATAATATAATCTGTTAAAAATCGCAGCAGAATTATTATAGCGCTCAATTTCACCTAACATATAATTCATTTTCATTCTCAGATATGAAATATAAATCTCTGAAAATTCTTCAACTGCTGTAAGCTCTGTCGTAAGAGCTTGTTCAGGTGAAAACCCATTTTGCAAAAGACTATTTCGACCTTTATTTATTTCTCCCGCAATTTTCACATCAAGTTCTGAAAGCCACTGTTTTTTTAATTCGTCAGAAATTTCATTTTCTGTTTCGTTATTGAAAATTTCCAATGCTTTTGAAACTGTCATATAATCACCTTAAAGAGAAATGTTATTATCAATATACTCTGCAGAAATTCGTGCCATTTTTTCGCTGTTCTTTATAACTTCAGCAAAATGTTCAGGTACTTCGACAGTTTTACCAGTCTGCACTAAAATACTCTCACCATTAACAGAAACAAACCTTTCGGTATCATTTCTTGATTCTTTTGGAATAAATACAGGAACCATTTTTACTTTTTTCTCTGCCATATTAATTTTCCTTTCTCACGTAGCACAGAATTTTCTGTGCTACGTTTTTTTGCTATTTTTATCGTATAATTATATTAGTTTGCCTTTGCAGAAAGGCTGAATGTGGAACCACTTTCAATTCTGATAATATACTCTTCTACGAGTCTTTTAGCAGTTTTAAGACCTTTCCAACCAATTGAACTACGCTGATTAAGCGGGTCATCACCATAACCCTTTTGTTTAACAATATGCTCAATACCACCGCCTGTTACAGAGGTAACGCCATATGCATCTGCACCCAAAATAAGAGTTGCAAATACAGCACAATCATTTTCGCCCTCTCGCCAGATTTTAGCCTCAGTTGTCTCAACAAATCGTACGCCACCAAGGCAGCCAATTTCACCAGTTAACATGTTTTCTGGAGTTGTGTATTTCTGTACTTCCATCCACTGATTACCAGCTTTCTGCATAAGGTCGAAAGCAACATAAGGGTGGATAATTCCGACATAGTAACCATCGATTTTAGGCGCATTCATAGCCTTTAATCTTGCTGCAGCCTTGAATACATCTTCTACTCTTAAAAGAGCCGTCTTGTTTATACCGTTACGTGAAGCAACAGCACTCTCAACACCATCAACCATTTTTGGTACATACATAACGTTGTAACCACCAACAAGTTCATTTCTTACAATAGTATCCATAGTAAGACCTGCTTGTGCAGCTAATTGCCTTGTTGCTTCAACAATTGTGTTATCAACAGCAGTAAGCTCAAGAACGTCGGTCTGCTCAATGTAATCACCATATTGCTCAACTGTTGATGTTACTGTTGAAGCAGAAAGCTTCTTACCACTTGGGGTTACGCCTTCGGTCAATGGTGTAAGAGCCTTAGGAAGAGACGAAAACTTTCTGAATTCAATGATTTTACCACCATTTTTAGGAATATCTCGTTTCTGACCGAACTGGTCGTGAACAAGATAAGGTGAAGCAAGTGTAATAAGAGTTTTATCATAGAATGTTTTCATTTCTGCTGAAAGCTCTGTTGTTGTGTTTAAGTTTTCGCCTGTTGCGAATAACTGAAGATTTAATTTATAATTTGTCATATTTACTCCTTTTTATGTCAGTATAATTTAAAACTTTACACTGACACCATTTTCTACTTTCTTTAATATTTTTAAAATATCTTTAGACGTAAGAGCATTGACATCGGTAAGAGTTACAATACCACTTTCAGAAGCTATTCCATTTTCAATAGGTCTTCTCCCTTTTGCTTCTATTCCTTTTACTACCTGTTCACGTACCTTTTGTGCTGTATAAGCCATAGCTCCACTTAAAATTTCATCTTTATGTATTACCTCATAAGCAGTTTTCAAAGGAATGCCACTATATAAAAGCTGTCCGAAAAGAGAGCTATTTTTTAGCTCATTTCTGAAATCAAAATTTTCATATAATTCTTTTAATTCTTCGCCCTCTTTTACCCACGAGTAAACTTTTTCTTTTAAAAGTTCTGTGTTTTTATCTCCAAAATCTGTTTTCACTTCATTTTCACTTATAGCATCAGTTATTTTTTCGTATAACGCTTCGATATTACCATCTTCAATTTTATAAACCTCGCTAAGCTTTTCTATAATGGGTGAAGCCTTGTTTTTAAAATCTTCTAAAAGCTTTGTTTCTTTAAACCGTTTGTCGATTATGCTCTGTGTTTTTTTATGGAATTCTTCTTTGAATTTTCCGTCTATAAGACTTTGAAATTCATCTTCAATTCCTTTTCTCTCTTCCTGCCCGACGTCAGCAGATATATTTTCGTCCGTTTCTGAACTCACCATTTCAGCAGCGTTTTCGCTAAAAAGCTGTAAATTCAATTTTAAATAGTTTCTTTTTTTCATAAAATTCCTTTCTCATCGTCTTTCCGAAGTGTCATATATATAAAATTCTGCAGAATATATAACTAATTTATTATTCAAGTCTCACATTTTCAGGGTACTCCTGATTTAATAAGGCTAACCCCATAACTACTGTATCAATAATTCCCTTTGTACGATTTTTTGAGAAATCAAATGGCTCAATTTCTACACAGAAGTAACCATCTCTTACTATTTCTCGCTTTAACTTAAGTCTTTTGTCACTTTCTTCATCCTTCAACATATTAAGAAGCGTATAAACTAAAATTGAAACCGCCGAACAGACAATATCTTTACCCTTCTCGCTGAATGAAGCGTGACCTTCTACTATTAATAAATACCTGTCGTAATATTCTCTGTAAAATACTGTTGTCATAAACTACTCACTCTACTTATAACCTCACTTTTACCTTCAAAATCCATCATATTAAGAGCGAGAAGTGCTTGTTCACGATATTCTCTGTTGAAAAAGCCCGCATTATAAAGCTGTAAAGCTAATTCATTCTGACTTATCTTTGTAAACGGGCTTGATTTTTCACTCGAAACCTTAATATCAAAAATCGGTTTTCTGCCCCCTACTACAACACCAAATAAATCACTCTCTTTTTCATAAAGCAAGCTACTGTTATCGTAGCTAATAAACTCTTCTGTTCCATTAGGCATAACAATTCTGAAAAAGCGTGGTTCGTCATAAAACTCTCTTATTAATTCAATAGCTAATCTATTAAGTTCACAAAACGCTCTGAAGCCACTTTTAACCATATCTCGAGTTAATTTACTACCAGCCTCCTGAAGTGCAGCAATAGCAGATGCTGCAGTAACGCCACTTGAAACACCACCTTGTGAAAAATCTCGATTTCCACTTGTTTCTTTTAATTCGTCAACCTTACTGTTTAATATACCGAGATAGATTTCTGGTATTGAGTTTGACTTAATTTCACGAATACTGTCATCACCTAAGTTACTGCCATTTACGTGAACGAAGGTGTTGCTCCAATCTGCAAATTCCTCTTCATTAACTGCCCCTGATGAATTAATAAAATAACGCTTGTTTGTACACATAACTGCATTTTTTATTAATGCATTGTTGAGAATATCTATCTGCTTCTGGGCATCCTTCATTACGTCTATGTAGCCAAATCCGCAAGGGGTGCCTTCTTCTACAAATAAAGTATCGAACACAAACGGATATTGTCCGTGACTGTAAAAGCCTTTTTCATAGTATTCAACATCATTTTCAGAGGCATATAGGATTTCGCCGTTGCAGAATTTACAAAAATGTAAAACCTCTCTGCCATTAATAAGTTTTTTATAATACCAGTCAATAACTGCACTTTTGTGTGATGTATCTACAGTATCGTCATAGATATATTTTGAAATTTCAACTGTCGAACCACCAAGCTTTCCGTTTAGTTCAGGATACATAGAAACGAGTAAATCGTTATCTGTGAGTTCAACTGAAAAGAAATTTTTACTGTTCTGAATGTTTCTGATACCAGGCTCCCAGAAAACGTTAAGAAGATTAACTTGTTTAATCTCTATTTCACCGAGACCATTCTGCTTTTTAGGATTCCAGAAGATACCATAAACGCCAGTACCAGCCTTTAATTTATACCACCACGTATCACTATAAATTTTCTCAAAATCATTTCTTTCAAATACAACTGAAAGAATTTCGCTCAATATTCCTGCGGCTTCTTTATCGCTTTCTTCTCTTGGCAAGCAGTTAACACGTGGATAATTATCCATAGCGTCAGCATGCTTGTTAGCGATTGAATTAAAGAGCCACGCCGAAGCGAACTCATTGTTTTCAATTTTTCCTGAGTCGAGGTGGCGCATTTTATACCACTGCTCATTGTCGATAATTCTTTTTTCAAAATTCGCTTTTCCCTCCTTATACTTATTTAAAATTTCAGTAGCCTTATCAATATCATCCTTTGTAAGCGAATTAATACTCTGGTCAAGCTTCGCTGTTTCTGAAACCTCTTTGTTATAATTAATCTTTTTATTATTTTTCATTTAACACCTCAATATGAATATTTTCTGTATCTTTTTTGCTCTCTTAAATTTAGTGGGTCGTCGCCATATTCTTCACTTTTCTTCTTTATTACTGGTGATATAGGTCTTGCCATACACATATATCTGACTTCGTCGGCTATATGGTCTTCACCAGTTGTATCAAGGTCTTCAGGACTGCTGTTGCTGAATTTTAATTCTGGAATAGTTCTTATAAACCCTTTACACGTGTTAAAAATGTACATCATCGGCACACCATTCTCATCGAAGCTTAATCTGTAATGCACCTGCATCCACCCTGGCAGACGCTTATTGTCACCACGATTGAAGTAAATACCATTTCTGACGGCAGACTCAATTATTGCTTCACCACGTGAAGCATCCCATATTGACGGGTCAGCAACACCGATTATATTTTTATTTCTCAGCCACCTGTGTTCCTTTTCTATTCTTGCTATTTCAGAAAAAATCTTCTCGGGTGGCCACTTAACACCTTCATTTGCAGTTTTTGTGCAACCGTAAAGTTCAAGAATTCTATATAATCTGCCGTCGTAATCTACAGCCCACCAGCCACACGAAAACGGCTTTGCATAACCAAAGTCAAATGACCTGTAAATCTGCCAGTCTTGTGGAATTTCAAAAGGCTCAATAATGTGAGTGTTTTTGCAATCGGTATAATGCTCTTTAACGTCACGGAACTCTTCGAAAAATTGCCCGTCAAAAATGTCCCAGTTACCAAAACGATGGGCTTGTTTTAATTTTTCAGGCAACGCCTCAAGAACCTTGACATATTCGGGATTTGAATTCATCAAAACAAAATTATCGTCAATAGTTGCCGGTATAAACGTATAATCATTTTCATCCTCTCCGTTTTCGTAATTCCCTTTAACAAAAAGTCTTTTAAACCAATTGTGACCTACGCCTCCAGGGTTACCAGTAAAGTACATTCTCGGCTTAAAATCACTACGTGTCGTTCTGTTGCAGGTCATAAGAAACTGAATCTGACTAAAGGTAAAATGAGTACATTCTTCAACACCTATAACGTCGTATTCCTGACCTTGATATTGATAAATATCATTTTCACTATCGCAATAGCCAAGCCTTATTCTTGCACCATTAGGGAATATAAACGCCCTTTCGTCTTTTTTGTAACGTGCTATTCCGTTTAATTGTGTAAGCATCGGAATAAGGTGATTTTCACGAAGTTCGGGGAGTGTTTTTCTTAAAAGCAACAGTTTTAAATTCGGGTAATTAAATGCTAAAAGAATAAACTTAGTTCTTAAAGCCCACGATTTACCGCCACCACGTGCACCGCCATAACCAATAAACCGATTTTGACATTCAAAAAAGCGTTTTTGTTTTTCGTTAGGCTCAGAAATAATAAGCTGTTTCATTTATTCCATTCTCCGATTGCCTTTTCTACAACTATTGAAATACCATCTCCGGTAGTGCTTCCATCCTGTTCGCTCAGTAAATCAAAAAGCTCTCTCAAAGCACTTACACTTTCTTTTAAGAATTTGGCATCAACATCTGCACAACCTGTTTCAGAAAAGTTCTTTCGTGCCTTTTTGGTAATTTCATCTATTAAAGCACTCATATTTACTACCGCAGATGAAACCTTTTTTAAACCTGAATCTATACTATTAGTTTTGCTCAAGCCCTTACACCCTTATCGTAAAGAATTGCTACTGCTCTATGGTGGGCACAACGTTTACCACCAAATACACTACAAACAGTTGTTTCATAATTATGCTTTTCATTGTCATTATTAAAACTGTGTGTGCAAATAGTACCACTTAAAACGCCCTCGCATTTTATAAAGCTTTTACCCTCTTCTAAATAGAACGGACATTCAATAGCTCCCTCAATAGATTTTGACATAATTTCATAAATTTCCTTTCGCTTGTACTATTAATGGTATTGACAACCGACCAATTTTAAGATATATTATTGGTGAAATCAGTTCGGCGTTCTGTACCAACAACTGCATTATAGTACAGAGTTCTGTACTTTTCAACCCAAATCACAAACTTTTGTTCGGTTTTTCGCATTTTTGGTGAAAACCAATAAATCTCAGGGGGCTTTTATTGTGACAATGTATGAAAAAATACAATATCTGTGTGATGAAAAAGGAATTAAAGCTGCACAGCTCTGTAAAGAAGCAGGTATTCCTAAAAGCACACTTTCAGAATTAAAGCAAGGCAGAACAAAAATACTTTCCACTCAAACATTAAGCAAAATAGCAAATTATTTTTCTGTTTCATTAGATTATTTTGATATTGATAGTGTTGATGATACAAAAGATGAGCTTTTCGAAAAAAGAAAACTACTCTTTGATATGTCAAAAAAGGCAACCAAAGAGCAATTAGATACCTTTTTAGTTATGTTTAAGGCAGTAATAGACGATGACAATAATAACAAGTAACCCCCGTTTTACTTGTTTAAATATTAATTAGGAGAAAATAATGAGTATATTTATCAGAGAAATGAAAATGCCACTCACAATCAGGGCGTTTACTGTTCCTGATGCAAATGGCGATTACAATATTTATATTAACAATGACCTTTCTGATGAAGCAAAGAAGAAATCTTTAAATCATGAAAAAATGCATATTGAAAATAATGATTTTTCGTCGAGTGAGTTGGCAAGGACTATTGAAAAAAATAATGAATGATAAGCCTGTTTAGCACTGTTTTTTAGTGCAAAGTGCAAAGTGCTGAGTGCTGAGTTTCGGGGCTACGCCATAATTATAATAATTGGTTGTAATAGTTAATTAATTGTTTCATTTTCAGCAATTATAAGTAGTAAGATTTAATATAATTACAAATAATAAAAATTCTATCATTTAAAGTTTGTCGCAAACTAAAAATGATAGAATTTGTTATTTATATTGATTAATAATTATAATGCCGACCGCAGGTCCCATAACTCAGCACTCCGCACTTTGCACTCAGCACTTTAAAGGCTCAGCACCTTTTTATTATCCTTTAATACGAGCCAAATCTCTGTAACTGATAAGCTCAATACCAAGAGCTTTAATATGTTGTAAGGTTTTTGGGTCTGAGAAAAGCTTGTGTTCCCAAACACGTCTTTCCCAAGAACCTGTAATTGCTTTAAGTTCATCACATTCAAAAGCAGGGTGAATATAAGTTTCTGTAACACCTGCTGGGAAGCTTCTGTAAAGCTCATAAATATATTCTCTATATTGCTCATAGTCATCTTTCCAAGGACCGCTCCAGTCACCAGGAATGAGATAGTCTGGCATTAAAACGCCGTTATCTTTAGCATAAGCAGTAAACTTCTGGAAAGCCATTTTAATAACTTCTTCAGGAATCTGAATATCGAGCATTTCGTTACCCATCATTTCTGGAATGAAAGTGCTTGGGAAACGGAATGGTAACTTATATTCTGCAGCCAAATCGAAAATAAGTTGAAGAAGTTCAAGTCTACCTGTTGCAATACCATAAAGTGAACCCATATGGTTATCAAGGTGAGATGGTTCAACACCAAATGACTTAAATCTTTCAATTTGCGCACGGATTTCTGCTTCTACTTCGTCAAGTTCAGCAGCTTCTTCAAACTGGTCTGACTCGTGGTGCATAAAGCCCTCACTGTCACGAAGAGATGAAGTGTTATTTTCAGCAACAGGACCCCATCTGTATTCGCCCCATTCACTTGTAAATGTAAGGTGAACACCAACAGCGTGTTGTGGGTTATTTTTTGCCCAGATACCAGCATTTTTTGCCCAACCGCAAGGTGTCATAATTGTTGATGAAGTTATACCACCTTTTTCGAATAAGTCTGCAACAGCCATATTAGCCGCTCTGCACATACCGAAATCGTCTGCATTAATAATAAGATATTTATCCATTTTTATATGCTCCTTAAGATGCTTTGCATCATAATTTACTGTTTATTTGCTTCTTTTTCTGCACGTCTTTTTTTTATTTCCGAAAGTGATGACATTTTAATTTCTTCGTCATCATCTTCAATGTAATCACTAAAACCTGCAACATCAACTACTTCAAAATCATTTTCTTCAGTAAAGGCTTCTGCTTCAAAGTCTTCACTAAAATCTTCTGTGTAGTCTTCTTGTTCCACAACGTTGTTTTCTTCAACTTCTTCAGAAAAATCATCATTAAGAGGAACATTATCAATTTCTTCAACATCTTCATTCACATCATCTTCTAAAGCTTTGAGTGTCTGTGATTCTCTTAAAGGTGTAGCATCTTTTAAGGACCCCAAAGTACGTTTTGAAGTGTTTTTACTTTTTTTGTTTTTTGCTTTCTTTTCTTTTCTTGGTTTTTCAGATTTTTCAATTTCACCATTTTCAGAAAGCTTTATACCGCTTCGTTTAATGTGAACTATTATACAAACTGCTGCAATAGCAAATATCCACACAATAACAAGAACTACAATAATCGCAGTAATTGCAAAATTTGTGTCAGGCTTATTTTTGTTACCGTCAGTAGCAGTTGTATTACCCGCCGTATTAAACACAACCGGTGCCCTTGAAGTCTGCCCAGAAATACCACTTATATAATCATTATACATAAGCTCGGCTTTTTCAATAACCTCGAGCGTCGCAACACCATCAACAGTCATACCATATTTCAACTGAAGATTTTTAACTGCCGCTGCAGTTGCATCGTCATACTCACCAGTAATTGAACCCTGAAGCCCACACTCTGTATAAATAAGAATCCATTGTAACCATTTAACGCCATCGCCCTTATCACCAGGGTTTAACTGACCTGTAGGTTTCTGGTAAGGATTTACTGTTGTATTGTAGTCGACACCTTCACCATTCAACGAGGTTATCGGTGTACTCGCTTCTGAGTTTTGCGGCAAGTTTGAATTAAATGAACCTGTAACAACAGGGTCAATGGTATCAAAAAAGTTACTGCCGACAGTTTGTGGTGGCGTTGTAGGAATAAGACCATTTAAATCAAATCCCTCGAAAATACCGAGAATTCCATCAACTTTGTTACCGACTTGCTGAGAAACGTCGTTATCCTGAAAAACACTCTCAACAACTCCGCCAACAAAATCGCCAACACCGTCGCCTATACCATCTAAAAAACCACCTTTAGTGGTCGCGGTTGTTCCATTGTCATAAGTAACGTTTTCATCGTCGTCAAACATATCGTCAGCAAGGTCTTCAAAATATGTATCTTCAACACTCATAGTTTCAGAAAAACTTGAATCCTCTGCCGATGCAACCATTAACACGGAAGAAAGCAAGACGACAAATGAAAGTAAAAATAATAAACTTTTCTTCATACTTCACTCTCTTAACATACAATAAAAAATACACATACTTTCATACATCGTATATTATAGCACAACTATGTAAAAAAAATCAACAAAAATCACACACAAATTAACATTTTTGTTACATTTCCCTATTTAACCATAGGAAATATGTGTAATTTGATGGTGTGACAATAAAATTTGTGCAAAAACCAATAAAAAAGATGCCAGACGTTGAGTCTGACATCACAAAATAAATTATTCACCTAAAATAATTTCTGGATTATTGAAAATTTCTTCAAGCTTCCAGATAAATGGAGAAACCTCTGAGAAGTCTAATGCTCTGTGGTCAAAGCAGATTGTAAGAGGAAGAATGTTTCTTATTTCGATTTTATCTTCACCATTTTCATCGGTTACAACTATTGGTCTTTTTTGAACTGCACAAACAGCCATAGCACAAACCATTGGCGGAATAATCATAAGAACGCTTGCGTCTCCTCTGAGACCTCTTACAAGATTACCAACATTTGAAACAAGGAAAGTACCCTGTGCTAAATCATCCTTAGTAATTCTGTCTGTTTCAGGAATTGCATAATAAGCCTTTTTCTCTGCACCCTTTAAAGTAACAACTCTGTGTTTTTTCTGTGATTTTGCACCGAAAATTCTTAAAGCAGCCTTAATAAAATGACCTTTTTTAAGAGCCTTTATAGTATCTTGAATTGAAACTGAATAAAGTGCTTCTGTAAGATTTGTGTTAGCAAGTTTTCTGTTAATATCTGCAGTATATTTTGCAATATCCTGAAGAGATTTATTACCCATATCCTTCATATTAACAGTCATCATAGAGCCATCTGGAAGTGGCCACGGAACTGAAATATCAATATTATCATATGTAGTAACCTTACCTCTAACAAGCTTCTTTTCAAAATGCATGTGAGAGTTCATTTCAGGAGCAGCCTTTAAACCTTCTGAAACAGCTTTTAAAATAACGCCGTTAAAGGTTAATTTATACTCATCATCTTTGTGTTTTTCTGTATATTCTTTAAATGCAGCCTGAAACTTTGTAATGTCCGCATCATAAGTATAGCAAACGTGCGGAATATTCTTCCAGCTTTCGCTGGTCATATTAGCAACAATTTTTCGTTGAATGCCAAATCTTGTAATATGTCTGATAGCCATTTTATTTAACCCCTTTAACTTTAAAATTAAAAGAAATAACCAATATCTGTAAGTTCTTGTTTAAGTGATGCTTTTTCATTCTCTGTAAGTGGTGTTCCTGGGAACACAGCTTCACCTGAATCAACACCTAAGAGTGTAAGAATATACTTTATAGAACGAATAACACCATATTTAATGATAAGAGTGACAACCTTATTGATTTTATATTGTTGCTCTTGTGCTGCTCTTATATCACCCTTCATAAATAAATCGTAAAGCTTACAATATTCTGAGCAAAGCACGTTATATGTTGAACCGATACCAGCATCAGCGCCCATTGAAAGACCACAAAGGAGCATTTCATCAGGACCATTTATTACGTTGATATCGCCACCGTTGAGTTCTTTTATTCTGTGTAATGAATAGAAATCTGTCAAAGTGAATTTAACACCGATAATGCCATCAAGCTTAATGAGTTTTTCCATAAGTGCAACAATATCACCTGTGTAAAGACCCTGAGCATAAGCAATAACAGGAAGCTCTGATGCATCTGCTATTCTCTTGTAATACTCGATAATTTCATTATCGTTATATTTATAATAGAAATTAGGAACAACACTTGAAATAGCATCACAACCACATTCTTTTGCATGGCGTGAAAGAATAACTGCTTCATCTGGTGAAGCTGCGCCAACGTGGTTGATAATGATTCCTCTGCCGTTACTGTGTTCAACTGTTGCTTCTGCAACCTGTTTTCTTTTTTCTACACTGAGAACAGGACCTTCACCTGTTGAACCACAGATGTAAAAGCCTTTTGCACCCTGACAGTAGTTCATATCAATATTTTTCTTGATACTATCGGTTAAAATATTACCATCCTTATCAAATGGTGTAATAAGTGCAGGTGCTATACCTTTAAGTAAAATATTGCTCATAAAATATTCACTTCCAAATCAAAAATTACCAATATTGATTATATCAAAACAAAATATGAATGTCAATTCACTATTCTTAAGAATTCTTAATTTCTGCAAAATTGACAAATTGAAGTCACAATCATTGTTAAAAATGCTATCTTAGTTAACTAAATGTAAAATTTTAACATCTTTCTTGAAATAGAAGAATTTCTATTGTATAATTTTACAATTAAGACTTTTTATAAATATGAAAAGGATAAATGTATGAAAATAATTAACAAAATACTTGTAAAACTTCATATTAAAAAGCCACCAGAAAATTCTGACGGCAATAATAAGGCTGGGGGTCAGCTTCCGCCCCCTATTGCAGAACGATTAAAAGAAGAAAAGCTTAATTTAGATAATTTAATTTTCTCTTTTAAATCAGATATGAATTCAGCCTCTCTTTACTCTGATACTTACATTTTCTTTGATAAAGACGGCGTATATATTGCCGACTTCAATGAAGAGGTTAAAGAGAAAAAGAAAAGCAGAAAAAAATTAGAATTCAAGCCAGAGCTTTTAAAGCTCACTACCATTCCAATAAATGAAATTGATGAGATATGCATTGAAAAATGTGTTGCAACAGGCAGACTCACTTATAAATATAATGGTGAATATTTTGCTTTAGGTTGTTTTTCAATTGGGTTTTTATCACAAGCTGAAAACTTCGTTAGAGTTTTTAACAACTTTAAACTCAATAAAAACTACCAGATGTATATTGATTCTGCAAAAAAAGCAGTATGTAAAAAATGTGGTAAGCCTGTGCCACCAGGCAGAGTTTTCTGTAAAAAATGTACTGGTAAAAGTTCAACTGTAAAAAGACTTTTTTCATTCTTCAAAGAAGTACGAGGAAAAATGGTCTTTTTCATCATTTCAATTCTTATAAGTACGGGTATTTCTCTCGTAATACCACAATTCAGCACACAAAAACTTTATGATGAAGTGTTAAACCCTAACAATACCGCTGGTTACGAAGAATTATTCACAGCATTACTTACGTTAGTAGGTACTATTGCTGCTTTAAAAATTGTTCATTGGGTATTCACTTTTGTTTATCAATATATAATTGCAGGTATGCTCCCTTGGGTAGTTTACAGCATAAAGCTTAAGATTTTCACTGCTATGCAAAAGCTTTCAGTCGGTTTTTACACACACAAACAAACTGGCTCTTTAATGGAACGTGTAACACGTGACTCAAACAACATTTATTGGTTTTTTGTTGATGGCTTTCCTTACGTAATTACAAATGCTATCACTGTTATAGGCATTTTTACAATTATGTTTTTCACAAGCTGGAAGCTTTCTTTAATTCTTTTAGTTTCAGCTGGTGCAATTGTTTTTCTTTACCCGCTATGTGAAAGAGTATTCAGAAAGCTTCACCACAAGGTTTGGGTGCAGAATTCAAACCTCACATCAAAAGTAAGCGACAACATAAACGGTCACAGAATTATTAAGGCGTTTTCAAAAGAAGATGAAGAATACGAAAACTTTAACAACATAAGCTCACGTCTTATGAAGGCAGAAATCAAGTCTTCAAATGCAGAAGCAACTGTTTTCCCTGTGCTTTCGATTTTAGTTTATGCTCTCAGTGCCATTGTTTTAGGTTATGGTGGTGTTCTCTGTGTTAAATATAATGAGCTTACAATTGGTCAGCTTTTATCATTCGTTGTTTATTTGCAGATGTTACAAGCACCTATTGAATTTCTTTCGTGGGTTACAAACTGGTGGGCACGTTGTGTTGACTCAGCACAAAGAGTTTTTGAAATTATGGATACTGAGCCAGATATAAAAGAACCCGAAAACCCAGTTTTCATTGAAAATTTCAAGGGTGAAATTGAACTTTCGGAATTACAGTTTGAATATGAACCAGCGCAACCTATTATAAAGAATTTATCTTTAAAAATTGAAGCTGGTGAAATGCTCGGTATTGTTGGTAAAACCGGTGCTGGTAAAACAACTATTTCAAATCTTATAGCTCGTCTTTACGACCCAAAAGAAGGCACTGTAAAAATTGATGGTGTTGATGTAAAAAACATTCCGTTAAAGCAATTAAAACAAAATATTGGTATTGTTTCACAAGATATTTTCTTATTTATGGGAACTATTGCTGACAACATCCGTTACGCTCGTCCTGATGCTACAAATGAAGAGGTTATTGCTGCTGCAAAGGCTGCTTCTGCTCACACCTTTATTTCTAAGCTTCCTGATGGATATGAAACCTTTGTTGGTTCAGGTGGTCAGGATTTATCTGGTGGTGAAAGACAGAGGATAAGTATTGCAAGAACTATTATACAAAACCCTAAAATTCTTATTCTTGACGAAGCAACTGCCGCTATGGATACTGAAACTGAAAGAAACATTCAGAATTCACTTTCTGAATTAAAAAGTGGAAGAACTACAATTTCTATTGCTCACAGACTTTCGACACTTCGTGATGCTGATAAATTAGCCGTAATTGATGATGGTGAATGTATAGAATTCGGCACATATAAAGAGCTTATGGAAAAGCAAGGTGAATATTATCGTCTTTTCAAATTACAGGAAGAAGCATTAAAATTCATCGGAATAGGCGAAGAAGAAAACAAAAATGACAAGGAGAATGAAGATGGAAACAATTAAACTTTCTCTTGAATTTTTAAATCCAGAAGAATGTCGTTTTTTTAAAAATAAAAACGGATTTTTGGTATTAGAATTAAACAATGAAGAAAAAGGCAGAGTTAAGCTTTCAAGAAGCTATCCTTTCTCAAAGCCTACTGAATACATTTGTATTTCTGACTTAGAAGATAAGGAAATCGGCATTTTAAGAGATATAAATGAACTCGACAACACATCTTTTGAGCTTGCAAAAGAAGAGCTTGAAACTCGTTATTTCTGCCCTACCATTACAGAGATTAAATCTATCAAAGAAAAGATGGGTCACTTCTATTTTGAAACCAAAATAGGTGTAAAGGATAGAAACTTTACAGTTAAAAATATCACCCGCAACGTACGTTTTGCTGGTGAAGACACTCTTCTTATTTTTGATATGGATGGCAATCGCTACATTATGCCAGAATTTTCAAAAACAGATGTAAAAAGCCAGAGATTATTGGAGCCGTATTTATATTAATTATGAAAGAAATAAAAATTACTTTTGACCTTTCGCCTGAGTTAGAGTTAGTTGATGGTATTCTCACATTAACAAAAGATACTGTAACGGCGGAATACAATTCTACAAAAATTGAATATAGCGTAAGCGATATTGAAGAAGCGATGCAATACACAGACATTGGTTGCGGTCGCCTTGAATTAAAGGTAAAAAATGGCAAGGGTGACCAAAGTGACAACTTACCACTCTGCCGTTTTTCAATGACCTACGTAAGTGAAATTGGTGAATTCACAAAGATTTTAAATCACCTTATAAAAACTGGTGAATTAACTGATATTTCTACAAAAGATTTACCAATATGCCCTAAATGTCACAGGCACTTATTTAAAAATATGAGTGTGTGCCTTTACTGCATTAAAAAGAGTTACGTTTTCGGCAGAGCAATTAAATATTTTAAACCGTATTTAATTCCGATGATTCTTGCGGGACTTGCACTCACCTTTTCAAACGTGCTTTCGGCATTTATGCCACTTTTTAACAGTGTATTAATTGACGATTATTTAATGCCAACAGCTGATGCTACACCATATTTCGAGTCACGAACAACTGGTATTATTGTAATTGCCGTTATGATGGTTGTTGTGTTTGCGCTCTCTAAGGTTATTACAGTTTTAAGTACACGAGCTACAAACAAAATAGGCTCTCGTTTTTCAAACGATTTAAGACTTATGGTGTATAAAAAAGTGCAAGAGCTCTCTCTCACCTCAATGTCTAAGCTCACGGCTGGTAACGTTATAACCAGAGTTACAAAAGATACTGAAAGAGTAAAAGACTTTTTCAATGAGCAAGGCAGATATTTAATTGAACAAGTTATAATGCTCATTTTAGTTCTCACAATTCTCATTATTACTAATCCGCTTTTAACGTTACTTGTAGTAATACCTGTTCCTATTGCGCTATTTATGATTTCACGCTTCTGGAGAAGCACCCACGTGAGATATCACAAACAATGGCGTGTTAATTCTAAAGCAACTTCAATTCTTCACGATATTATTAAGGGTATAAGAGTTGTTAAGGCATTTGGTAACGAAGACAGAGAAATTGAAAAATTCCAGAAGGTTTCAAAAGAACTTGCAAAAGTCAGTGCTTCAAACGAAAAGTACTGGGCAAGAACATTCCCGTTTGTTGGTAACTTTATAGCTCTCAGTGAATTCTTGGTTCTTATCGTCGGTGGTAAGATGGTTTTAGACGGTGAAATGTCTTTAGGTGAACTCACACGTTTTAATTTATATCTTGCTTATCTTTATGCTCCGCTTCGTTGGATTTCTTCATTCCCAAGAAGACTTGCTGATGCTTCAACGAGTCTTGTAAAGATTTATGAAATTCTTGACGAAGAACCACAGATAATAGATTCTTCTAAGCCAAAAGAATTAAACACATCTGGCGCTATTGAATTTAAAAATGTTGATTTTGGTTATAAATCTTATGAACCAGTTTTAAAAGATATCAACTTAAAAATTGAGCCTGGCGAAATGATTGGTTTAGTTGGTCACTCTGGCGCTGGTAAGAGTACGCTTATAAATCTTTGTATGCGCCTTTATGACCCTACAAGTGGCTCTATAACTATTGATGGCACTGATTTAAGAGATTTTGAGCAATCTGTTTTAAGAGATAACATAGGCGTTGTTTTTCAGGAAACTTATCTTTTCTCAGGCAGTGTTTTTGAGAATATTGCTTATGCAAGACCAGATGCTTCTTTAGAAGAAGTTATTGCAGCCGCTAAAGCCGCCAACGCTCATGAATTTGTAATTAAGCTCCCCGATGGCTACAATACTACAATCGGTGAAAACGGTCACACACTTTCTGGTGGTGAAAGGCAAAGAATAAGCATTGCACGTGCTATTCTTAAAAATCCACAAATTCTTATTCTTGACGAAGCGACAAGCTCTTTAGACCCTGAAACAGAAATAAAAATCCAGGAAGCGTTACAGCGTTTAACAAAAGGCAGAACAACAATTGCTATTGCACACAGACTTGCTACTTTAAGAAACGCCGACAGGCTTGTTGTTATTGAAAAAGGTCATATTGCAGAGTGTGGCTCACACGAAGAACTCGTGAATTTAGGTGGAATTTACCACGATTTAGTTATGGCGCAACGCCAGACAGCAAAATTAAAAAATTGAAAAATAACTGTTCAGAAATCACTGGGATTTTTGAACAGTTATTTTTTACATTTTCTGAGTAATAATAATTTTATGAACAAGAAAAATCACATTATAATAACCGCCATTATCGCATTAATAGTCTTTATTTTTTCACCACAAATTTATGTATTACCCGTTTTTGAATACAATATATTTGAACAAAGACCACGATATGAATTTACCGAGCAACTGAAAAAAGATAATTTATTACTTAACAAAGGAGAAAATGAAATAAGAGTTATGACACTCAATCTTCTGGCTCATTACTCTTCGTGGGGCGGAACGCCTGTAAACGAGCGTTCTCATATTTTTTTCTCTTTACGTGATAGTTATAAACCAGATGTTTTGGGTGTTCAGGAGATGTGCTCTGACTGGTATAACGAAATAAATAAAAACAAAAGTAGTTATAAATTTGTGGCTCCAATAAAAACTGCATTCCCACAAAAAATGACTGCTCTTATTTATAACAGTGATACTGTAGAAGTAATTGATAGTGGAAATAAAGCGTTTTCAAATAACATAAACTTCAAATCACGTAGAATTGTGTGGGCTGTTTTTAAATCTAAAATAACAAATGATATTTTTTTAGTATTAAATACACATTTCAGTTATTTAAAGCTGAATCAAAAACCCGATAATTATACCACTCAAGCCTGTCAAGTTAATGAACTTTACACAGTGTTACAAACCCTTTATTCTCAATACCCTTACCCAATTTTGATAATTGGTGACTTTAACACAAAAAGACGAGTTGATTATCAAAAATCCGTTATTACATCGGGTAGCTACGGAATATTGAATTCTTTATATACTGATGCAGAAATTTCTGCAAAAACAAAGTTTTGCGGTGAAAATCTGAGCTTTAATAATACACTTAACGACCACATTTTTATTTATGGTGATATAAAAGTAAAAAATTTAGCATTACTTTCACAAGATTGCTTTGTTAATTTAAGCGACCACTTTCCCCTATTTGCCGATTTTTCGCTTTGAAATTTGTTGATTTTGCAAATTGACCTGCATTTTATAATAGTATAGAATTAAAAGGTAATTTTATACTTGGGGAGTGTATTTATGGATTTAACAAAACTTATTAATGACAAAAAGGCTTCTGCTCAATATATGATTGATGAAATCACTCATATATGTAAAACAATGCCAAAGCGTGACCCTGGTTCAGAGGGTGAAAAAATAGCGTGCGAATACATGGCCGAAACTTTAAAAAACGAATGCGGTTGCGAAAGAGTAGAAATGGAATCCTTCAAAGAAAACCCTGGTTCTTTCTTTGGTTGGATTTACATAACGTTTACACTTGTTCTCTCGGCTGTCGCATTGTTCTTTATTTGCCCTATAATTTCAATTCCACTTATAGTGGCAGGTTTCTTGTTGGCTATTTTTCAATTCGGTATGTATAAAAAGGTTGTTGACTGGGTATTCCCAGAAAAAACCGGTCACAACGTTACAGCAATTAAATCCTGCACAGGTGAAGTTAAAAGAAGAATTTTCTTCAACGGTCACCCTGATGCTTGTTGGGAATGGCCTGTAAACTACCGTTTAGGCGGTGTTTTCTTTGAAGGTCACATTGTTGTGGCAACACTTGGTGCATTTTATTACTTGATTACTTCAATTCTTTACATAGCAAACTACGGCGTTACGTTCGGTATGGTTGATACTGAATCTACATATTTTAAAATGGCTCTCTGGGGACTTCTCTTTGTACCTTTTATGATTGGTATGTTCTTTATGTGGAACGAAAAAAGAGTTGTTGACGGCGCTAACGATAACCTTTCAGGTTGTTATATGGGTATTGCAATTTTAAAAGCATTAAAAGACAACAATATAGAATTCGAAAACACCGAAGTTGGCGTTATTATTTCTGGTTCTGAAGAAGCAGGACTTCGTGGTTCTTCATTCTGGGCAGAAAAACACAAAGAAGAATTTTCAGACGTTCCAACCTTTATTTATTCTTACGACACAATTTTCGACCCTAAATTCTTAATGACAAACTATCGTGATTTAAACGGTACTGTTAAGGTTGACAAAGACGTTTCAGACTTATTTATGGAGTGTGCTAAAGAACTTGACATTCATTGTTTAAAAGGTATGGTTCCACCACTTGGTGGTGCTACTGACTCTGCAGCATTTGCAAAAGCTGGTATGAGAGCAACTGGTATTACTGGTCTTAACCATAATTTACAAAACTATTACCACACAAGACGTGACACTTACGACAATATGAATTTAGATGGTCTTGCCGATTGTTTTGCAGTAAGTGTTAAGGTACTTGAAAAATTCGACTTGGGTGCTAAACAGACTGGTACAGAAAAAGACAAAGAGATGGTTACAAAATGACACATAGTGAAAAAGGTGCACAGTATTTCTGCGACGGCTACAATTGTAGTCAATCAGTTGTTTTAGCTTACTGTGACGATTTAAAATTAGATAAAGAATTAGCCTTAAAACTCTCATCGTCATTCGGTGGCGGAATGGGTAGACTCAGAGAAGTCTGTGGTGCAGTTACTGGTATGTTTTTTATAGCCGGTATTCTTCACGGTTACTCTAACCCTACCGATAAAAAAGCAAAAGATGAGCATTATAAATTAATTCAGGAATTAGCAGAAGAATTCAAAGCAGTTCATTCAACTTATATCTGTAAAGACTTGTTGAAGGTAGCTGGTAAACAATCGCCAATTTCTGAAGAACGAACCCCTGAATATTACAAAACACGTCCTTGTGTCAGATTTGTAATTGCTGCGTGTGAGATATTGGATAAACATTTTTTTAGTTAACAAAACAGCCGATACAACTGTATCGGCTGTTTTCATATATCAATTTCATATTTATCATCAATAAGTACATAATTAACATTATATTTCTTTGCAAGTTCAAGAATATTTTTATTATCATTAAGAACATTTTCAATTGTACAATCATCACACAGACGATTTTCAATCACACTTTCGTACTTTTTAATATCATCAAAATGATTTTTTATATAATTCTCGCTCATAACAATACAATAATATTTTATATTGTCGAGATATTCTTTACTGAAATCATTCTCATAATCAAAAGGTATGTAGCACCCCTCAATAATTAAATTCTGCTTATTTTCAATAGCGGTTTTAATTATTTCACGAACAATCGGCCACAGATATTCCGTTAACTCGTTATCATCACTTAACGGTGTAAGTGTAGTATTACCACTACGGATTAACCCCATTTTCAAGTGGTCGATTGAAAGGTATGGATATTTATATTTTTCAAGTAATTTCTGTGCAAAATATGTTTTGCCAACGTGCGATGCACCTGTAATTAAAATAATCATTTTTAGTCCTTTTTATAAGAATGATATAATAATTATTATATCATATTTTTTCAATTATGTTTAAATCCTTGTAATAGCAAAAGTTGATTGTAATTTTTACCCTATAAAAAATCAGGGTTTCATTGGATTTCTCTTTTTTTCTCCTTTTCGTAAAGAATTATATAAACCAAAGAAATAATAGCATTTACAACAGCTAAGACACAATAAATCACCTCTAACCAATTTATAGCTATAACGAACCACACACCAGCGCTTAGCAACCATAAAAGCGAAGTAATAAGAAACCTTTTTCTATACAAAATCTTTTGGGAATTCATTTTGTCACGAACTTCTTTTACAAAAGGAATATCAGTATCATTAGAATATTCTTCGTTCAACAAATAATCCGTAGTCACATTAAATAACTTACTCAACTGTAGAATGTTATTTGCATCTGGAAGCGCTGTTCCATTTTCCCAGCGACTAATAGCTTGCCTTGATACATACATTTTTTCTGCCAAATCTTCTTGTGACCAACCATTTGCTTTTCGAAGCTTTATTATTTTATCTGACAACTTCATATCACACCCACCTTCTTATTTGGTGATTTCATTGTAACAAAAAGCACATTCAAATACCACCACATCAACTTTACAATTTCGCAACATAACTTTACGTTGTAAAAAATTAATGATTGGTGAAATGATCATATAACCACAAATTATATATTACTATTGTTATATTAATCTACAAACATTATTGTAAACAAGTAATATTGTAAAATTGTTGACAATTAAAAAGTGATATGATAAAATACAAATGACAGAAGGGCAATCTTTACCGATTACTCCTTCGCATTTGAGATTAGAAAACTAACCGCAAGTACGAGGCGCGGTTAGTTTTCTCTATTATCAGGGCAAATCTAATAATACAAGTCAAATTATACAACAATATATGACTCTTTTCAATAGAAAGTTCTAAAATTCGATTTATAGAAAATATTATAAATAAACACTTGACAATTTTGAACATTGGTAGTATAATATCAAAGTCTTAGCGGGATAGTGTAACGGTAGCACGACAGACTCTGACTCTGTTTGTTGGGGTTCGAATCCCTATCCCGCTGCCAAAAAGAAAAGTCGCACTTATAGTGTGACTTTTTCTTTTTGTACTATTATCTATTATTTATTCTTTCTTATCTATTCTCTAAAAATTTTCTGATAGAAAAATAAAGGCTAGAAAAGAAAAGTTTTTAACCCACAGTAGCAATATTTCACTTTTTATGTTATAATCTAACCACTTCTTCACTATTCACTCTTACCCTTACTTAAAATACTTCTGCCCATGGCGCAGTTGGATAACGCAGCAGATTCCGATTCTGAAGAACGGGGGTTCAAATCCCTCTGGGCAGGCCAAAAAAGATAGCACACTTTTGTGTGGTATCTTTTTTATTTTTACACC
>SVOI01000081.1 GCA_015066465.1 Oscillospiraceae bacterium | reverse complement strand
AAAAAAACAGGTGGAATTGTTTTTGTTTCGCCAAAAGGCTACATACGCAGTTTTTATTTAACAGATATAGATTATTTCAACAGACAGTAGTTTAATGAATACTTGCAATAATGCTCTATTTATGTTATAATTTTTAAGAATTATTAATTTTTTCTGGAAAGGAATTTAACGTTGAATTTACTTGGAGATAAAAATATCTTAAAAGCGTCAGTAATCAATATTTATTGGGAAAGAATTAACCTTTATATTGATGTAAAGGTTGAAGTTATTGATGAGGCGTATGATACTAAAAATTTAGATTTTTATTTAGTGAATGGCTTGTATTATTCAAAAGCTCATTTTGAGGTTATCTCAAAAGAAAATGGCGTTTACAGATTATATCTTAATATAACTAACCCTGGTTACAATCGTTGTCTTGCAAGGGGTACTTATAATATACACGTTTGCTGTGGCGAAAATGATTACGGCAGATGCGTTGCTGATGAAAGCATTGTTACAAAAATGAGCGATTTTTCACGTTCTTTTTTATATGGTAACCGTGGCAGTGTTTATAGTGTTGTTTTCTATGTTTCAGATGATGATGATAACGCTTTACCATTCGTTATGTATACAATGGCTTCTAAGGCAACAAGTATAGGTAATCTTAATCCAATGAGTCTTTCTCCAAAAGAAAAAATTGTTTCAACACAATCTTTTGTTACAAGACTCTGGAATAGATATTTTAAGAAAATAAAAAACTTTTTTAATAAATTTATATCAGGTGAGGGTGCTCACAGAAGAAGAGTTAAGTTAATTTATAAAACTCTTTCTAAAAATTTAAAAGCTGACGGCAAAACAATTCTTTTTATGTCAGAGCAAAATCCATCAATTACTGCAAACCAAAAAGCTGTTTATGACAAAATGATTGCACGTGGGCTTGATAAAGAATGGACTATTTTTACATCTTTCCGTCCTGCTGCTGCAGAAAAACAGAGCTTTAAAAGCTGGCTTAGTTTAATAAAGAAAATGGCGAAAAGTAACGTTATTGTTCTTGATGACCACGCTCCTGTATTAGACTGGTTAATGCTCAACAAAAAGACAAAGGTTATTCAGCTCTGGCACGCTGGTGCAGGTTTTAAATCCTCAGGTTATAGCCGTTGGGGTAATAGCGGTTGCCCAAGTCCATTTTCTTGCCATAGACAATATACTTATGGTATTGCTGGTTCAAAAAGAATTGCGCACTTCTTTTCTGAGGTGTGGGGTATAAATACTGAACAGGTTTTACCTACTGGTATGCCTCGTATGGACGAATTTTTAGATGAAAACTACAGAACAGAAACTACAAAAAAATTATATGAGCTTTATCCAATGTGTAACGGTAAAAAGGTTATTCTTTTTGCACCAACCTACCGTGGAAGAAATAAGCTGGAAGCACATTATCCTTATGAGCTTATAGATTTTGACGCTTTATATAATCTTTGCAAAGATGAATATGTAGTTCTCTTTAAAATGCATCCGTGGGTGCAAATGCCTGTGCCAATTGATGAAAAATATAGCGATAAATTTATAGACGTTGGTACTTACCCTAATATTAATGATTTGTTTTATATTACAGAGCTTCTTATAACCGACTATTCATCAAATATATTTGAGTATTCACTTATGAAAAAACCGATGCTCTTCTTTGCTTACGATGAAATTCAGTATTCATTTTCGCGTGGTTTCCATCGTGATTATAAGGAGTCAACACCTGGTAAAATTGTTCATAGCTTCAAAGAACTTTTAAGCGCTATTGAAAACAATGATTTTGAATACGAAAAGGTTCAGGAGTATATAGACGAGCACTTTGATTATATCGACTCGAATGCTTCAGACCGTGTAATAGACTGGCTTATTTTAGGTGATATGCCAGAAGAATTCAAAAAATCTATTGATAATAAATTCAAAGATACCCAAGAAACAGCAATTCTGGATTTTGAGCCGGAATTAGAGGAAGAAGCAACCGAAGATTTTGATTGAAAGGTAATAAAAATATGTTAGAAAGTGTAGATAACAAAGTATTACAAAACGATTTTGATTCACTCGCAAACAGCAACGTTCCATTTGGTAAGTTAGACGGCAAAACAGTTTTAGTAACTGGCGCTACTGGTCTTATTGGTTCACAGTTTATTAAGTCTATTGCTTGTTACAATCGCATTAACAATACAAATATTAAAGTGGTTGCTTTTGTAAGAAGTGAAGAAAAAGCTAAAAAGGTTTTTGGCGAAATTCCAAATATTGAAATTCTTGTTGGTGATATTAATAGCAGAATTGAATATAACGGCAATGTAGATTATATTATTCACGGTGCTTCTGCAACAAGCTCAAAGTATTTTGTTGAGCATCCTGTAGAAACAATCTATACTGCAATAGATGGTACAAAAAACATTCTCGAATTTGCAAAAGAAAAGAATGTTGAGAGCTTTGTTTACCTTTCTTCTTTAGAGGTTTATGGTACACCAGATGGCACAAAAGAGAAAATTGCAGAAAACGATTATGGTTATATTGACCAGCTCAATGTACGCTCAAGCTACAGTGAGGGTAAAAGAATGGTTGAGTGCCTTTGTTGTTCTTATGCTTCAGAATACAATGTTCCAGTTAAAATCGCACGTCTTTCACAGACTTTTGGTGCTGGTGTAGAGTATAACGATGGCAGGGTTTTTGCTGAATTTGCAAGATGCGCAATTGAAAAGAGAAATATAGTTCTTCACACTCAGGGTAACACAGTAAGAACATATTGCTACACAACAGATGCTATTTCAGCACTTATTTATATTGCTCTTTTTGGTGAGGTTGGCAGTGCTTATAACGTAACAAATCCTGATACGGCATGTTCAATCAAAGAAATGGCTCAATTGGTTTGTGATACGTTCCCACAGTCAGAAATAAAAGTTGAAATTGACATTCCAGAAAATGTTGCTTCGTTCGGCTACAATCCAGAAATGGTAATAAGACTTGATTCCTCAAAGCTTGAGGCTTTAGGCTGGAAAGCAACTGTTGGCATGAAAGAAATGTTCCAGCGACTTGTTGAAAGCATGAAAATATCATAATTTAAATAAAGGTATTGAAATATGGAAAAAAGAAGAATTCTGATTTTAGGCAGAGTAAATGATAAAAATTTAGGCGACTCAATAATTGTTGATACGTGTGCTTATGCTTTACAAAAAATTGCTGATGAGAAAAAGAAAAACGTCTCAATTACTTGTCTTAATCTTTTTACAAAAGATATTGATAACGTGAATCGTGTTGTGAAAGATTACGATGCAGTTGTTTTTCCAGGCGGTGGTGTTAATAGTGCTAAATTTACTAATGCTGCTATGAAAGCTTTAAAGGGCAATGATAACGTTGAAGTTTATTTTAATGCATCAGGTGTAAGTAAAACTAATAACGATACAGTTATTAAAAATATAAAAAATCTCTTTAACAGGGAGAATGTTGTTCACATTACTACGAGAGGTGATTTTGCAACAGCAAAGAAATTTGTGAACACCAAAAAAGAGTTTCCTGTACAATTTATTTTAGATCCTGCTATATTCACTTCAGATACCTATGGCATAAAGAAAAACGAAAAATCAGATGTTATTGGTGTTGGTTTGATAAGACCAGGTATTTTTAAAGAGAACGGTAGAGAACTCGATGAAAATGACGTAATGCAAATGTATCTTGATTTACTCAGTAAATTAGATGAGCGTGGCGAAAAGTGGCAGTTGTTCTGTAACGGAACAATGGCTGATTATGAATTTGCTCAGAGCGTACTTGAAACTTCAGGTCGTTCGCTTGATTTATTGGCTCCTTGCCCTGTAGAGAATGAAGATTTGGTAAAATTAATTGCCAGCTACAAGGGTATAATTGCATCGAGATTCCACGCAAATATTATAGCAACGTCTTTAAGAGTTCCAGCAATAGCTTTAGTATGGAATAACAAAATGTTGGGCTTTGCTGAATTAACAGGTTGCCGTGACAGATATATTACTGATTTAAAAGATTTACAAAATGCTGACACCATTTTAAATAAGTTTGATGAAGCGATGGCAAACGGCTTTAATGAAGAAATTATCGGCAAAGCAATTTTGAAAACAAAAAGGCAGATGGCTTATATTCTGGGCGAAACTTCATTCGAACGTAATTTAAGATTGTTTAAAAAGAAAATTCCTAAGAGCGTAAAGGTTATTTATCGTAAAATTTTCAAGAAATAATTCAGGTGATAAATATGAAAACAAAAGTAGCCAAAAATGGCAAAATTGAATTAGCACGCTTTGTATTTGCTGTTATAGTTATGCTTTTTCATATCGGTTTTGATGTTTTGCCAAGTGATTTCAGAATCTGGGGAAATATAACTTTTTTTCGTCTTGGTTGGTTCGGTGTTGAATTTTTCTTTGTTGTTTCAGGCTTTTTAATGGCTTCTTCTGCATTTAAGCAACAAGAAAAAACACAAAGGCTTGGCAAAGATACATATAACTTTTTATACAAAAAGTTAATGGCAATTCTGCCATATCACATTATTGTTTTTGCAGTTAATTATATATTTTTATTAATAGTAAAAACTAAAAGCTTCAAAACCTTCTGGGCAGTATTTATTGAAGCAATACCAAATTTCTTCCTGATTCAGCGCTCGGGGCTTAAAAATTTAGATGTTTTAGGCGTTGAATGGTATATTTCAGATATGTTAATCGCAATGCTCATACTTTATCCGCTATGTGTTAAGTATTATGAGCGTTTCACAAGAACGGTTGCACCTGTTTTAGCTGTTCTTATTATTGGTTACCTGACAAAAACAACCGGTGGTTTGAATGGTAGTACAGCTTGGTCGGTGCTTTTTGCTAAAACTCTTCTTCGTGCTGTTGCGGAAATATGTGCTGGTGTGTTCGTTTTTGAATTCTGCCGTAATTTCAAAAAACTCAATTTTTCCAAGGCAGATAAAGTATTCTTAACAATTTTAGAAGGCTTTTCATATTTTATGATAGTTTTCTTCATTTGTTACGATTTTCCAAGAAGTTATGGTGGTACGTTCTTTATTTTTGTGTGCCTTGCAGTCTGTCTTTCATTCAGTGATGTAACTTATGGTAATAAACATTTTAACAACAAGGTAATTTATTATTTAGGTTCTCTCAGTCTGCCGTTATATCTTTGTCAGACTATTATGAGATCGTTTGCTAAATTCTGTGCACGTTCTATGGAGCCTCACTTTG
>SVOI01000031.1 GCA_015066465.1 Oscillospiraceae bacterium | reverse complement strand
AAAGTTCGTAGAGCAAAACTTTATTATCTTCGTGACAGAGTTGGTAAGGCTTCTAAGGTTAAAGAAAAAATTGGCTAATGCCAAACAAAACGTGGGGCAGGTGAAAATCTGCCCCTCATTGTTTAATTTGAACTCTTTTGAGTTTTCTATATGAAAGGTGGCAGAATAATGAGTAAAGCAGAAGAAACAACCCTCAATTATAATTTTGAAGACGACGTAAAGGGCAAGAAAAAAAGAAAAAACAAAAACAACTCTGAGAAAATGAGCATTTTTGATATTCTTGAGCCAATCGTTGCAGCATTACTTGTAATAACAATTGTTTTCACATTATTCTTCAGAATAGTTAACGTAAGTGGTCGTTCAATGATGCCAACCTTAAGCAATGGCGATAAAATCGTAATTTCAGCAACAGGCTATGAACCACAAAGAGGCGACATTGTTGTTCTTTCAGGTGCCGCAGGAATCAAAGAAACAATAGTAAAAAGAATTATTGCCGTTGGTGGCGATAAGGTAGATATTAACTTTACAACAGGCGTTGTAACAGTCAATGGTCAGGAAGAAGAGTATACCGACTCTTTGACACTTCAGCAGTTTGATATTGCTTTCCCTATAACAGTTCCAGAAGGCTGTGTGTTCGTTCTTGGCGATAACCGTGCTGAGTCACTCGATAGCCGTTCAACTGAAATCGGCTGTATTGACGAACGCTTCATTGTGGGTAAGGTGTTGTTCCGTTTATTCCCATTAGGCGAAGGTAAGGTAGAATAATATGACTTCAGATATCGAAAAATTTGTAGAGTCACTTGAAGAAGAGTCAACTCCAACAGAAACAGCGGTAGCTGATTCTGAAATGGCAGAAGCTCTTGTGACTGAAATAGATACAAAAAAAAGCAAAGAAAAAAAGACCTCTTCTGATGAACAGCCTGATAAAAAGAAGCAGTTTCACCTCAACGTTTATGAT
Organism: Oscillospiraceae bacterium; assembly: GCA_015066465.1. GTDB lineage: Bacteria > Bacillota > Clostridia > Oscillospirales > Acutalibacteraceae > DTU089. The sequence continues at coordinate 30,907 of SVOI01000031.1, read as the reverse complement.
TTTGCTTCTATAATAATGGCGGCGTTTATAATAATTGCTTTAATTTTTACTTTTGTATTCCGTCTTGTAGGTGTAAAAGGTCAGTCAATGGAAAGTACACTTTTTGAAAATGACTGGCTTATTACTATGGAGCAGGATGAATACGTTTATGGCGATATAGTTGTTATTACAGAGCCGAACTATTTTAATGAGCCACTTATTAAGCGTGTTATTGCAACAGGTGGTCAGATTGTGGATATTGACTATGGTTCATCTACCGTTTTCGTTGACGGTGTAGCGTTAAATGAGCCATATATAAACGAAAGCTTTATTTTACAGAACGATGATGATATCACTTTCCCATATACTGTTCCAGAGGGGCATTTATTCTGTATGGGTGACAACAGAAATCACTCAACTGACTCACGTTCAACTCTTATAGGTGCAGTTGATGAAAGATATATTTTAGGTAGAGCGATGTTAAGAATTTTGCCATTTGGCGATTCTGATATTTATGATTATGAGTAATAAAAATTTTAAGAAAAATTCTAAGAAAAATGAACCAGCAAAAACTGATACACAAAATCAGATAGTTCAGTGGTTCCCTGGTCATATGGCAAAAACAAGGCGACTTATAAAAGAAAGTCTGCCTTTTGTCGATTTAGTAACTGAAATTGTTGATGCAAGAATTCCTTTAAGTTCATCTAACCCTGAACTTTCTGAAATGATTGGTAATAAACCAAGAATAGTTCTTCTCAATAAATGTGACGTTGCAGATGAAAAAGCAACAAAACAATGGGTTGAATATTATAAATCAAAAGGAATTTATGCGCTTCCTGTTGATTGTCGTTCTGGTAAATCGCTTAATGCATATTTGCCACTTGTTCGAGAGATTTTAAAAGATAAAATACAGAAGAATACCGAAAAGGGTATGGTCGGCAAACCATTAAGAGTTATGGTTGTTGGTATTCCTAACACGGGTAAATCTTCATTTATCAACAAAATGGCTGGGCGTAATCGTGCCAAGGTTGCCGACAAGCCTGGTGTTACAAGAAGCAACAGCTGGTTTGCAGTTGGTAATGGAATTGAACTTTTAGATACTCCTGGTGTTTTGTGGCCTAAGTTCGATGACCCAAAGGTTGGCGATAGATTAGCGTTTATCGGTTCTGTTAAAGATGAGATTTTAGATAGTGAAACTTTAGCTTTAAAGCTTATAAACGTTTTAAAAACAGATTATTCTGAAAGACTTACCGAGAGATTTAAAATCACAGATTTTACTGACAAAGAAGATTATGAAATTTTAGAAATGATTGGCAGAAAACGTGGTTTCTTAATTTCTGGTGGAGAAATAGATTTTGAGAGAGCATCTGTTATTCTCTTAGATGAATACAGAGCTGGAAAATTAGGTAAATTAACTCTTGAATATCCAAGAGAATACGAGTAAAATAGAAGTCAGGATTTATTCCTGACTTTCTTGTTTTATATAGGAGAATATTATGTTAGATTATAGTTATGAAATTCAGGCACACGAAAACGGCTACAAGGTAGTTTGCGGAATAGATGAAGCAGGGCGTGGTCCACTTGCTGGTCCCGTATTTGCGGCAGCGGTAATTTTACCAGAGAATTACAGTCATCCCGTTTTAAACGACTCCAAAAAGCTCTCTGAAAAAAAGCGTGACGCCGTTTACGATGATATAATAAAAGATGCATTAAGCTACAGTGTTGGTATTGCGACTGAAGAAGAAATTGACGAAATCAATATTTTAAATGCAACCTTTTTGGCTATGAAAAGGGCAGTAGAGGGTTTAAGCATTAAACCCGATTTTGCATATATAGATGGTAACCAATACCCAAAAACAGGCGTTAAAGAAGAAACAATAGTAAAAGGTGACGGCAAGTGCATTTCAGTTGCGGCGGCTTCAATTATTGCTAAAGTGAGCCGTGACAGATTTATGTTAGAAATTGATAAACAATACCCGGAATATCAATTCAGTAAGCACAAAGGCTACGGCACAAAACTCCATTATGAAATGATTGAAAAATACGGAGTTTCAAAGGTTCACAGAAGAACGTTCTTAAAAAAGATTTTAGGTGAATGATGAATAGTAGATTATTAGGTGCATTTGGTGAGCAGGAAGCGGCAAGATATTTAAGAAGCAGAGGCTACAAAATAATGACTGCCAATTTCAGAACCTACGTTGGTGAAATTGATTTGATTGCTGAAACTAAAGATAATATTTGTTTTATTGAGGTCAAAACAAGAACAGAGGGCGCTCTTTTGCCACCAAGCAGTGCAGTAAACAGCCATAAAGAAAAGAATATTGAGGGTAGCGCTCTTGTATATATTAATAGATATAAGGTGAAAAAACAGCCACGTTACGATATTATTGAAATTATCGTAAACGAAAACAAAGTGGTAAGCCTTAATCATATTGAAGGGGCGTTTTAATATGAAACTCTTTGATTTGCATTGTGATACAATAGGCGAGTGCTATAAAAATAAATTATCTTTAAGACACTCAGGGCTCCACGTTTCATTAGATAAAGCAAAAAACTTTGAAAGCTACACACAAGTTTTTGCAGTGTGGATTCCCGATGAATTACGTGGAAAAAGTGCAACCGATTACTTTAATAACGTTTGCGATTATTACTACAAAGAGTTGGAATTAAATAAAGATTTGATTGTAAGTTTTGACGATGCTAAAAAAGATGATAAACGAGTAAAAGCAATTCTTGCTATTGAGGGTGGCGCCGCTTTAGCGGGCGATATAGAAAATCTTTATAAAGTGTATGAGAAGGGTGTAAGAATTCTTACACTTACCTGGAATGCCGAAAATGAAATTGCTTCTGGTGCTTTTTGCGAAAATGGTGGACTTACTTCTTTTGGTAAAACAGTAATAAAGAAAATGGAAAAGCTTAAAATGGTTATTGACGTTTCACACCTTAACCGAGAGAGTTTTTTTGACGTTGCAGAGAATACAACTCTACCATTTATTGCAAGTCACTCAAACCCAGATATAGTAGAAACTAATGCTGGTAGAAAGCGTAATTTAACAGACGAACAAATAGAAATTATAAAAGAAAGAAATGGGCTAATAGGTTTTAACTTTTATAAAGAATTTTTAGACGTCGATAATAAAACGGGCGTTGACGCTTTAAAAGTACACTTAGATTACCTTTTAAATAAAGGTTGTGAGAATATAATTGCACTTGGTGGCGATTTCGATGGTTGCGATTTATCGGAGGGCATAACAGGACTTGAAAGTATGGAGTCTGTTTATAACTCACTTATAAATGATGGTTATAGTAAAACCTTAATCGATAATATGTTTTACAATAACGCTGAAAGATTTTTTAGGAAGATGATTCAATAACAAAAATGACCAACCAAAAAGGTTGGTCATTTTTGTTATTGAAATCTAAAAATTAGTATCTCATCGAAATTGTTTCTTCAAGTCTGTCTGAGAAGAATTTTAAGAATGTGTCATTCTTCTCTGCTTTTTCTTCAATGTCTTCATAAATGCCGTCAACTAATTCGTTGTAGTCGTTAGAAGCCATTGTTTCACGAACATCGTTTTCCCAAGCAGCAAACTCTGATGCTTCAACAAAGTACATAAAGTGATAACCAAATTCTGTTTTAACAATTTCAGCATCACCAGCTTTACGAGCAGGGTCAATAGCCCAGTTTGTAAATTCTGCAACATAGTTACCGCCAGCAGCAACGTCGTCATAAAGACCGTCTGTTTCAATTGAAGCAGTATCATCTGTGTTGTCAGCGATGAGTTTAATAAATTCTTCTTCTGTAGCGCCGTTATCTTTCCAAGTCTGAAGAAGTCCTTCAGCCTTAGCTTTTGCATCAGCATCATTTTTAGCAATTGTTGCTTCATCAAGAGCGTTGCCTTCAGCATCTTCTGTTTCAACCTGAATGAGAATGTGACGAACAGAAGCGTTAGCAACAGATTCATCAAGAGATGCAGGTTTAACAACGTAAATTACAAAGTAGCATTCGCCTTCGCTATCTTCAATAACAGCCTTGTTACCAGCAACTCTTTCTGAGCTGAAGAGCCATTCTGTAACAGCTTTGTTAGATGAAACTTCATCAGCGTAAACGTCAGCAGCGAGTGTAGCTTCATCAGAAGCGTAAGAATCAGCCATTGATGGTGGAGCGTATTGTTTAGCAGTTGCAATGAATGAGCTTTCTGAAGTAACCTTTGAATTGAATTCTTCAGCTCTTTGCTTTGCTTGTTCTTTTGTGTAAACTGGGTCAGTTGAGCCTTCTTCTGCCTCAGCGTAAGAAACTGTGAAAATTCTTGCACTTGCAGTAACAAAATCTAATCTGTTTTCTGCAAAATATGAGTCAACGTCTGCTTTTGCATAAGATGTTGTTAAGTGCTCCTGGTACCAAGCGAGGTAGTGTTGAGCAACAGCATCTTTTTCAAGTAATGCTCTGTAAGATTTTTCTGAAAGACCTTCACCGCAAACACGAGCGATGTAGTTATCTAATGCAAAGTCATTTTCACTTGCACTTTCTTCGAGTGATTTGATTGTTTCATCAATTTCAGTCTGAATTTCTTTCTTTAAATCTTCTGTAAGCTCAAAGCCTTCTTTCTTAGCTTCTTCGCTGTTAGCTTTTTCATACATAGCGTTCATTAAGAATGCTCTTGTAGAAGCCATTTCTTTGAAATAGTCGCCCCATGTTTCAACTGCTTCAGGAGCATCGTCATAAGGGTACTCTTGTTCAGCAGGGTCTTTTGACATATCAAAGCCTGTGAAATATGCACCGTAACCTGAACCGTAGCTTGAGTACATACTCTCATACTCATATGCCATCTGATAAATTTGATTGAAGAGTGACATATAGTAGTAGTTGTATTCAGCACCTGTGAGTTTTTCATCGTCATAAGTTGAAACTGTGAGAAGCTTTTGTGGAACGTTGAAAACATTTAAAAGAAGGTTACCAGCAAACCAACCAACAAGAGAAACACAAAGAATAATAGCAAGAGTTTTAATAATAATTCTTACAGCCTTATCCTTTTTTGCTGAATGTTTTTTCTTTGAAGCTTTTTCAAGACGTTCTTTACGCTGTTCACGATAGATTTCAGCGTTTGTCTTAATTTCGTTATTAGCCATTTTCGAATTCATCCTTTTCTTTTTTGCTTTTGTGTTTTATAAAACACACATAACGAACCTATTTTATACTATATTAAAGAATTTTACAAGAGTATTTTTAATTTTTGTTATATATGTATAGAGAATTTACAGAAATTTAAACATTCTAAAGGTTTGACACTTGCTTTAAAGAGTGGTATTATATAAGGTGAATTTGTATAATTGTATTTAAAGGGTTAAAAAATGGAAAAAAAGAAGTTAAGTAAAAAAATAAAAATAGCAATTATAGTTACGGTAGTGCTTCTGAGTTTAGCGGGTGCTGCTGTTTTTGGTGTGTTCTTTTTAAAAGGGGGCACGGCAGAAAGCTTTGATTACACGAGTAAAGAAACTGTTTATGAAGATGATGCTTCTTCTTATACCGAGAGTATTTCAGATACTTATGGTAACACGGTTTGTTATAATCCCCAAAATGCATTTATAGCAATAAAAAAAGCAGATAATAAAACTTTTTTTACCCCTTGTGGTAAAACTGCAAAAAGAGATAAAAATTCTGCTGTTTTAAACCTTGTTGTAAGAGATAACACAGGCAATTCATATATTCTTAATTCTACCGATAATTCAGCAGCATTTAAAACCTTTGAAATTCTTGAAGAAAAGAATTCACTTACTATTAAATTTTCTTTATATAAAGATGCTTCTGGTGCAAAGCAAGGTTTTAGTAAAAACGGCTTTTCACTCGAGATTCCTGTTAAATTCACAACAGAAAGTGGCAATATAAAGGTTTCTGTAAATTGTGCTGAAATAAAGCTTTCAAATGGTCTTTATATTGAAAAGCTCTCTTTATTACCAGGTCTTTTTTCTTTAAAAGATGCTTTAAACGGTGAGCATTTTGTAATTCCTGACGGAGCTGGTGCATTAATAGATTTGTCAACAGAAATGCCCCAAAACGTTGAATTTAACTTACCAGTTTATGGTAGTGACATAACAATAGACGAGTTTAAAGAAGGGGCATACATTCCTTGTTATGCTTTAGCAGAGAAGAAAAAAACAAACTGTGTAATTATTTCAGAGGGTGAAGCGTTAGCTACAATAAAATGTGTTAAGCACAAAAAGGTAGGCTCCGGCAACATCTATACAGAATTCACCCTTACACCATTTTCTAAAGCAGAAGAAAACAGCGTTGTAAGATTAGGTGACCAGTATGATGGTGAAATTGCATTAACCTACGTCTTTGCTGATACTGAGACTAATTCATACACTACACTTGCATTAATCGCACGTGATGCATTTATTAAAAAAGATTATCTTTCATATGACGTAGCATACGATTTTGGCGATTTGCCATTCTTTGTGAATGTAATCGGTAGTAAAACAAGCTCGCAGAAACCACTCACAACGTTTGAAGATGCAACAGAAATTATTACGCTTCTTAATTCAAAAGGTGTAAGAAATGTCGCTTTAAGATTTTCTGGTGCATTAGATGGTGGTCTTAAAGGTGCTTCAATAGATTCTTCACCAGTGCTTAAGTCACTCGGTGGAAGTGAAGAGCTACAAAGTCTTGTAAAGCTTGCAACTGACAAGCGTAGTAGCGTGTGGGTTGATATTAACACATTTTCTGGCGGTACAGCCCTCAGTGGTGCTAACGGCTTGGTTAAAGCCTCTCTTTATAGTGATGTTTATCCATATATGGCAGAGAAAAATGTGAAAAGCGTTATTTCAAATTCTTCGATTTTTGGTAAGAATATTTCTTCCAGTTACAATTTATTGGCATCAACCGAAAATCTCAATGCAACGTTAAACGATGCATCTTTCTTGCTTTTTACTGATAGTAACAAAAATCTCAACCGACAAGAAATGCTTGAGTTTACCAAAGAAAAGGTTGGTGCATTAGCAGTAAATTCAGGACTTATGCTCGATAAACCTGCCTTGTGGCTTATGAAAAACGCTTCGGCGGTTTACGCTTTACCAACTGTTACTTCTAAAGAAAACGCTTTTGGTATAACAACCGTGCCACTTTTACAGATGGTATTTCACGGCTCCGTTATTTATGGTAGTGAGCCTGTAAACGTTACAGATGGTAGCTGGAATGCAATTTTAAAATTAATTGAATATGGTTCAGTTCCGTCATTCCTTTTCACTTATGAAGAGTGCAACAATCTCTCTTACGGAACTTATGCAACGCTCACAGCACAGTATTATTCAAAAATGAAGTCGCTCAAGTCAATTCAGGGGATGGAAATTACCTCTCACGAAAAGCTTTTGGCTGGCGTTTATAAAGTAACTTACGGCTACAACAAGGTTGTTTATGTGAATTATAACGATTCTGTTGTAACAGTTGATGGTATTTTGCTCTCACCACAGGATTTTATACTTGTTTAAAATATCAGGATATTCTTATAAAAGGAGTGTACCTTTTGGAATTTGATAAAAAATTATTAGAGCTTAACGATAGATTTGGCGATTGGTGGCGAAAAGGCTTTGAAGTACCACAAATGACAAAAGACCTTTATCCATATAACACAATGTTTTCACCAATCAGAGTCAATAATATTGTAATAAAAAATCGTGTTGTAATGGCACCTATGGGTAATATTTCAATGTGCGATGAAACTGGTAAGCCAAACGCTAAAATGCTCAAATATTTTGAAGAAAGAGCACGTGGTGGCGTTGGTCTTATTACAACTGGTTTAGTGCCAGTGTCATTTGGTATTGATAAATCTCTTATTGAAAAAGGCGAGCTTTCTTATTTCCCGAGAATAGACAGAAGCAGAACTGTTTTTGCTCCCTGGCGAGACCTCTCTGCGATGTGTCATTCTTATGGTGCTAATATTTTTATTCAGTTAACTCCAGGTCTTGGCAGAGTTGGTAATCCACAATGCCTTACAACTCAATATAAATTCCCTCGAAGTTCATCTTTTAACCCAAGCTGGTATATGAGCTCACTCCCTTGTTTGCCACTTTCTGATTTATCTCTTACAAGGATTATAAAAAGAATAGGTCAGGGTGCGGCAGATGCAAAGGCTTGTAATATAGATGGTGTTTACCTTCACGGTCACGAGGGCTACCTTTTAGAGCAGATGACAAACCCTGCATTCAATCGCCGTAAAATAGGCAAATATGCAGATTACGAGCGTTTCGGTGTAGATATGGTAAAAGAAATCCGCAGACGTGTGGGTGAAAATTATCCTATTATGTATCGTATAGATTTATCTCTTATGTTAAATGAAACATATAAAGAAAAAATGGATGAAGTTCCATCCCTCAAAAAGTTCAAAAACGGCAGAACAGTTGCAGATACGTTGAGATATATGAAAAATCTCGTAGAAGCAGGTGTTGATATGTTTGACGTGGACCTCGGTTGCTACGATAACTGGTGGCTTCCACATCCACCATCTTCAATGCCGTCTGGTTGCTACTTAAGTATTGCTAAAATTGTTAAAAAATTCTTTAGTGATTTTGAAATTAAATCTAATAAGGGGCTTCCTGTACCAGTTGTTGCAGTTGGTAAATTAGGTTATCCTGATTTAGCAGAAAAAGCATTAAGAGATGAAAAGTGCGATATGATAATGCTCGGCAGACCCCTACTTGCAGATGCTGACTGGTGCAATAAAGCCTTTGCTGGCGATGTAGATAATATAAGACCTTGCATTGGTTGTCAGGAGGCGTGTCTTAACGAGTTTGTTGAGGGCGGTCACCCACAGTGCGCAGTGAACCCCAGAACTGCTTTTGAAGAAGAATATTCACGTGAAATCGTGAGGGCAGAAAAGAAAAAATATATTGCGGTTATAGGCGCTGGGCCTGCTGGTGTTGTAGCAGCAGAAACGCTTATTAAAAGAGGGCACACCGTTGACCTTTACGAAAGACGTGAAATCGGCGGTAGTATAGTCCCTGGTAGTAAGCCGAAAATTAAATATGAGTTAGATAATTATTTGACTTATCTTTATAACGTTGTAGAAAAGTTAAAAGCAAATCCTGATTTTACCTTCATTAAGGGTAATGCTCAGGCAGAGTCCTTGAAAGCCAAAAGCTATGATGCAATCTTAGTTGCAACTGGCACAAAGCAGTTAAAGCCAAAAATCAATGGTCTTGATACTGCAAAGGTTCATTTTGCAATAGAAGTGCTCAGAAATCCGTCACTCGTAAGAGATGCAAGAACAATTATTGTCCTCGGTGGTGGCGTAGTTGGTGCAGAAACGGCGTATTATCTTAAATATGAGCTTAATAAAGACGTTAAGCTTATTGAGATGGATAAATACATAATGAAGAACGCCTGCACTGCTAACCGTGGTCATATAATTCACTATCTTGAAGAGGGCGAGGTAGATATACTTAATTGCACAAAGGTTACGTCAATAGATGGCACAAAAGTGCACGTTCTACAGAATGTTCACAAGAACGTTCCGTCACCTTACGTTACTTGGCAACCTATTTTACCAGAAAATGTTGAAAATCCTCTTGACAATTTCAATAAAATAGGCGAAAATTATAAAGAGCGCTTGCTCGTGGCAGATATGATTATTCTTGCAGCTGGTTCAGTAGCAGATAGTAGCCTTTTTTATGAATGTCAGCGTCTTAATGCCGCTAAAGAAATTTATAATATTGGCGACAGCTTCAGAAGTGCAAGAGTATTTGAAGCGGTTCGTTCAGCGTATCGCTGTGCACGAAATATATAATGCGACGTCAGTCGTTATAATATAGTTAATTATTATCAACCGAAGGGATTGAAAAAAATGAATACAAAAATGGAACTCACCCCTGAACAGCAAGCCATTCTTGATGGTTCACAAGGGGAAACCATGGCGAAGGTTATGAAAACTCTCGTTATGTACGGTGAAGCTTTCGGTGCTACAAAAATGATTCCTGTTACAAGCGAAATGGGTCATTTAGTAACAAGCTTCGGTCTTAAGGTTATGACTCCTGTTTATGACCTTATGGAACAACTTATTGAAGCAGGTGTTAAGTCAAAGCAAAAGTTTAGCGTTGACCCAAAACCTCTTGCTCCAGAAGTACCATCAGACTTCCTTAAAAACGTTGTTTTCAAGAAGTTTATGTACTCAAAACAGGCAAGCTATGATGAACAACTCAGAAAGTTAGGTCTTGTTAACGACGAGTCATATACTTGTACTTGTTATATGAACGAGGTTGGCAATATTCCAAAGAAGGGCGACGTTCTTTCTTGGGCTGAGTCAAGTGCTGTTGTTTATGCTAACTCAGTTTTAGGTGCTCGTTGTAACCGTAACTCAGGTATTATTGAGCTTATGGGTTCAATCGTTGGTTACGTTCCATATTTCGGTCTTGTTACAGACGAAGGCAGAAAAGCAACCTGGATTGTAGAAGTTAAAACAACTAAAAAACCAGAAGCACAGGTTTTAGGTAGTGCTATTGGTATGAAGGTTATGGAAGACGTTCCTTTTGTTAAAGGTCTTACTAACTGGATTGGCAATGAATTAACAGATGATGCAAAATCATACCTCAAAAACTTTGGTGCAGCTACAGCTTCAAACGGTGCAGTTGGTCTTTATCATATTGAAGGTCTTACACCAGAAGCAGTTGAATTAGGTGAAAGCCTTATTGCAGAGGGTGCCGAGACTTACGTTATTGATGATGCAGAGCTCGAAAGAGTAAAAGCTTCTTACCCAGTTATGTGGAAGGATAAGAATGCAACACCAAAGCTTTGCTTTATTGGTTGCCCACACCTTTCACACGCTGAATTAAGAGAATGGACAGATAACGTTGTTGAAGGTCTTAAAAAGAGTGGTAAGTCTAAAGTTTCTATTCCAACAGTATTTACTGCTGCTCCTGCAGTTGTTAAAGAATTCAAGGCTACAGAATACGCTGCAAAGCTTGAAGCAACAGGCGTAGTTCTCAGCTACATTTGCCCACTTATGTATATGAATAACCCACTCGCAAAGAAAATGCCGGTTATTACTAACTCAAACAAATTAAGAACATATACAACTTCTCGTTATTATACAGACAGCGAGATTCTTGACATAATCACAAAGGGGGCAAAATAAGATGAAAACATTTAAAGGTCGTCCGGTAGTACCGGGTACAGTTGAAGCAACTGCTCTTGTATCTCACAATGGTTTCAATACCCTTGCTTCATTCCAGAATGCACTTCAGTTTGGCGATAAACAAGCTAAATGTGGTGACCAGAATAATACAGATATTTTCGAACAACCAATGGTTGGCACAGCTCTCTGTCTTCCACAGACAATCGGCTCAACAACAGGTGGTATGGTTCTCTACTGTGCAAAAGCAATGGATAGAGCTCCTGCTTGTATGCTTTTCTCAGAGCATATTGATTCCCTCGCAGCAGCTGGTGCAGTTTTAGCAGCAGTTTGGACTGATTCTCCAATGCCAACAGTTGACTGCCTTGGCGAAGAATTCTTAAACACTGTTAAGTCAGGCGATAAAATTAAGGTATATGAAGACGGTACAGTAGAAATTCTTTAAAATTGCTTATTTTGGCGCCCAAGCCTATTTAATGCAGAATGCATAATGCAGAATGCAGAATTATTGTAAGGCTACGCCTTTTTAGTGCTGAGTGCAAAGTGCTGAGTGCTGAGTGCTGAGTTTCGGGTCTGCGACGCTATTATAATAATTAGTAGTAATATGTAATTTATATTTTCATTATTACTAATTATAAATAGCAATAATAAATATTTAATACGAAAAAAATTCTATCATTTTCAGTTTGCTATAAACTTTAAATGATAGAATTTTGTTGTTTTTATTCAATATAATTATAATCAAGCCCGTAGGGCTTCCGAAACTCAGCACTCAGCACTCAGCACTCAGCACTAAAAAGGCATCACTTTGCACTCAGCACTCAGCACTTTAAAGCCGTAAGCCTTCCGAAATTGTGCATTGTGAATTGTGAATTGTGAATTAAAAAAATAGCGTTATTACTATTGACATTACTGAACAGAAGTCATATAATAGCACTGTTACTAAAATAGAGGTGTTATATAAATGGCGAAAAGAAAAATTATTAACACAAAATTAGAAATTTTACAATGCTCAATGGAGTTATTTTTAGAAAAGGGTTACACGGCTTCTTACGTTACGACTATATCTCAAAAGCTCGGTATAAGCACGGGTAATTTAACCTTTTATTTTCCCACAAAAGAGCATTTGTTAGCAGAGCTTGTTAAAGAGCTTTGTGTGTTTCAGTGGCAAACTATGGAGAAAGTAACAACCGATGGTAAAAGCTCGTTGTTAGCTTACCTTCTGGAGTTAGCAACTATTGCCTCGGTGTGTGATGAAAACCCTGTTGCAAAGGATTTTTATATTTCAGCGTACACTCATTCGTTGCCACTAAAAATTATTCGTGAAAGTGATACACAAAAAACTAAAACAGTGTTTTCAGAGTATTGCAAGGGTTGGTCAGAAACCGATTTTATAATTGCAGAAAACATTGTTTCTGGTATTGAGTATTCTATGCTCGTGACAGAAGATACTGAAGAAGTATCTTTAGAAAAACGAATTGAAACAGGTCTCGACGTTATTATGAAAATATATGACGTTCCTGAGAATATAAGAAAGTCGTTACTGCAAAGCGTACTCAGTATGGATTACAGAGAAATAGGACGAAATATATTAAATGAGTTTTGCATATATGTTGATGAAAAAAACAAGGCTCAGTTAGAAAAAATAGCAAAATAAATTTTAAAATACAGATTAAATCATAAAGGAGAAATTTTTATGAAAAGAACGTTATGTTTATTTTTAGCATTAATTCTTGCAGTCGGCATTTGCTTTAGTGCCCCTGTAACAATTACTGCTTCGGCGACAGAGGCAGTTACAAGCGGCACTTGTGGTGCGACAGGCAATGAAGAAAATGTTAAATGGTCACTTGACTCTGAAGGTACTCTTACTATCTCCGGCTCAGGTGCTATGGCGGATTACACAGGTTATGATGATACGCCTTGGGATAACTACCAAAACGATATAACAGAGGTTGTTATTGAAAATGGTGTGACAACAATTGGTAATAATGCTTTTGCGGATTGTACATCACTTGCAGCAGTAACAATCCCTGATAGTATAACAACAATTGGTGATAATGCGTTTTGGTATTGCGAATCCCTTACAACAATAGAAATTCCGCAGAGTGTAACAACAATTGGTGAAGCTGCTTTTTATAGTTGCACAGCTCTTACATCAATAGAAGTTGATGTAAATAATAGCACTTATTTAAGCGATGATAACGGTGTTCTTTTTAATAAAGATAAAACCGAATTAATTTGTTACCCAGCAGGCAAAGATGCGACAAGTTATACTATTCCAGATGGTGTAAAAAGTATTGGTGATATAGCTTTTTTTGATTGCACATCACTTGAAACAATAACAATTCCAAAGAGTGTAGAAACAATTGGTAGTTATGCTTTTAGTTGCACATCACTCGCGTCAGTAACAATTCCAGACAGTGTAGAAACAATTGGCTCTCAAGCTTTTTCTTATTGCACGTCTCTTACAACAGTAAGCGCACCTTGTAGTTGGAATGAAAAACCATTATACACTTTTGAAGATAGGGTAAGAGTAGTTATTCCAAAACACACAATCGAAAATAATAATTGCACAGTGTGTAAAGGCAGTAAATGTGGTGCAACCGAAAGCGACACAGTTACTTGGGTTTACGACGAAGGTACATTGTACATAAATGGCACAGGTGCTATGGTGGCGGATTATGATGGTTCTAATATGCCTTGGTATAGTTACCAAGATAAAATAACAAAGATTATTATTGAAAATGGCGTAACAACAATTGGTATGGCTGCTTTTTATGGTTGCTCTGAACTTACATCAGTAACTATTCCAAAAAGTGTAACAACAATTGGTATGGCTGCTTTTAGTGGTTGTGATAATCTTACATCAGTAACTATTCCAAAAAGTGTAACAACAATTGGTGAGTCTGCTTTTTATGGTTGCTCTGAACTTGCATCAGTAACAATTGGCAAAGGTGTAACAGAAATTAATGATTATGCTTTTGATGGTTGCAATAATCTTTCAATTGTAAACGTACCATGTAATTGGGATGGTTCTATATATAATTTTGCAGAAAGCATACTTAAATTTGCAGAACACGATACCACAAAAACAGCAACTTGCATATCAAAAGCAGAATGTTCAGTTTGTGGTGAATATGGTGACTTTGCAAACCACACCCCCGCAGAAAATGCTATCTACACAGATAACGGCGACGGTACTCACAGCTTCGAATGTACTGTCTGTGGCACTGTAACCGAGGCTCACACCCCAGATGCAAATGGTTACACAGTGGGTACCGATGGAACACATAGCTTTAAATGCTCCGGCTGTGGTATGATTATCACCGAGCCACATAATTTTGAAAACGATGCCCACCAGTGCGCTTGCGGCGAGCGGGAGACTTATAGCATTACCTGCACAGAAACAGGTTCCAATGGTGGTGCGGTTAGATTGACGAATACGGAACCTGCAATCCACGGGCAGACATACACCACCCGACTCTTGATGCCCCAGGACATACAGGGCTGGTACACCGATGTAATCAAGGTTTCTGTCAATGGTGAGGAACTGGTTAAGGGCACAGACTATACCTACAATTTGCAGAACGTTACACTGACAGTCAATGGCGAAAAGGTCACTGGCAACATTGAAATTACCTACCAGATCAATGCGGCAGTTACCTTCGTCCTGAATGGTGGCGATTTGGAACCGACCCTCAAGTATCGGTTAGTTTTGGGCGGTCTGAACATTATAGATGACAAGATTACCATGCCGTTGGCTTACGGGATGCCCAGCAGTTTCAATGATTTGAATAATACCTTTATCCGTGAAGGTTACATCTGCACTGGTCTGAAAAATGGTGAACAGGATGCAGATATGACCGCTCCTGTGGTCAATTGCACCCTCTCAGTCCAGTGGCAGCAGTGTACCCATAATACAATTGATGAAAATGATGTTTGCACAACTTGTGGTGGCAATTACTGTGGTGCTGACACAACTAAAGACAAGGTTGTGTGGTTCTATGACGAAGTTACAGCTACTTTGACAATTACAGGCTCAGGCGCTATGGCGACTTATGGTTTTGGAACTCCTGCACCGTGGTCCACTTTTTACACCACAATAGAAAACGTTGTTATAGAAAAAGGTGTAAAAAATATAAGTGATTGCGCTTTCAGTGACTATTATTCTAAGATTAAAAGCATAACACTCCCAGACAGTGTAACGAGTATAGGTGAAGGTGCTTTTATAGATTGTACTGCACTTACATCAGTAACAATCCCTGATAGTGTTACAACTATTGGTCAACAGGCTTTTTATGGTTGTACTTCACTTACATCTGTAACAATTGGCAAAGGTGTAACAGAAATTGGTAATAATGCTTTTAATAATTGCACAAATGTACTTTTGTTTGTTGATGAAAATAATTCTTATCTTCAAAAATATGCGACTGATAACAATATTAACTACGTAGTTGATGGTTCAGGTGAATTAGGAAAATTAACCTTTACTCTTAATGATGATAGTAAAAGTTATTCTGTAACAGGATGTGACAAGGAAATCTCAGGTGAGCTCAAAATACCTGCGACTTACAATGGTAAGCCTGTAACAACAATTGGTGAAGGTGCTTTTATAGATTGTACTGCACTTACATCAGTAACAATCCCAGATAGCGTGACAACAATTGGTGAATCTGCTTTTAACGGTTGCACTTCACTTGCATCAGTAACAATCGGGGAAAGTGTAACAACAATTGGTGGTTCTGCTTTTAGGCGTTGTACTGAACTTGAATCAGTAACAATTGGGGACAGTGTAGAAGAAATTGGGGAATATGCTTTTTCTTATTGCGAAAAACTTACATCAGTAACAATCCCAGACGGTGTGACAACAATTGGTGGATATGCTTTTTGGAAGTGTATTGAACTTACATCAGTAACAATTGGTGAAGCTGTACAAACAATTGGTAGTTATGCTTTTCAGAGTTGTACTTCACTTACATCAGTAAAAATTGGCAAAGGTGTAACAACAATTGCGGAAGATGCTTTTAGCGGTTGCGTATCACTTACGACAATAACCGTAGATGATGCTAATAAAAATTATTCAAGTGTAGATGATGTTCTTTTCAATAAAGAAAAAACCGAACTAATTTATTACCCATTAGGCAAGGTTGCGACAAGTTATACTATTCCAGATGGTGTAAAAAGTATTGGTGATTTGGCTTTTTATGGTTGCACTTCTCTTGAATCAGTAACAATCCCAGACAATGTGACAACAATTGGTGAAGGTGCTTTTATAGATTGTACTGCACTTACATCAGTAACAATCCCTGATAGCGTTACAACTATTGGTAGTTATGCTTTTCAGGGTTGTACTTCACTTGCATCAGTAACAATCCCAGACAGTGTAAAAAAAATTGGTTTATCTGCTTTTTATGGTTGCGAAGATGTAAAATTAATAGTTGAGCCTGGTTCTTATGCTCACGAATTCGCAAAAACAAATAGCATACCATATATTTTCAATGGATGTATTACAGAAGAGGAAACTGCTCAGATTGAAAAATTGACTTTTACAGAAATACTTAATGATAACGAGGTTATAGCGTATTCTGTAACTGGTTATGACACACCAATCTCAGGTGCACTCAAAATACCTGCGACTTACAGTGGTAAGCCTGTAACAGAAATTGGTAGTAATGCTTTTAATGATTGCTCTTCACTTACATCAGTAATAATTCCGGAGAGTATAGCAACAATTTCTGCGGATGCTTTCAATGGATGTGGAAATGTAACTTTGATAGTTGAACTTGGTTCAATTGCTCACATTTACGCAAAAGATAAAAAAATTAAATATGTTTTTAAGGGTTGTACTGAAGAAGAAAGTGCACAGATAAAAAAATTAACCTTTACTATTAATGAAGATGGTGAAAGCTATTCTGTAACTTTCTGTGACACGGAAATCTCAGGTGCACTCAATATCCCAGCAATTTATAATGGTAAACCTGTAACAGAAATTGGTGCGGAGGCTTTTGCAACTTGTACAGAACTTACCTCAGTAATAATCCCAGAGAGTGTAACAACAATCGGTGATTCTGCTTTTAGTGAGTGTACTGGACTTACATCAGTAACAATCCCAAGTAGTGTAAAAACAATTGGTTATCACGCTTTTTCAAAATGCACAGGACTTCAAACTGTAACAATTGGTGAAAATGTAACAACAATTGGTGATGGCGCTTTTGCTGATTGCAGTTCTCTTTTATCAGTAATAATCCCAAATAGCGTAACAACTATAGGAAAGAATGCTTTTGATAGTTGCACAAAACTTGAATCTGTAACAATTGGTGAAAATGTAGGAAAAATTGATGATGGTACATTTGGTAATTGCACATCACTTAAAACAATAAAAATACCTGATAGTGTAAAAACTATTGGTGCGTATGCTTTTTATAAATGTAAGAACCTTGAATCTGTAACAATTGGTAAAGCAGTAGAAACAATTGGTAGTAATGCTTTTAGAGATTGTAGTTTACTTAAAGAAATTGTAATACCAGATAGTGTAACAACAATTGGTAATTATGCTTTTGATAAGTGTATTTCACTCGGAACAGCAATAATTGGTAATGAGGTAAAAACTATAGGTGAATCTGCTTTCGGTAATTGTGTGAACCTTAAATCTTTAACAATCGGTAAAGCTGTAGAAACAATTGGCGAGCTTGCATTTCAGCAATGCCCGTTACTCACCGAAATTGTAATTCCTGCAAGTGTAAAAGAAATTGGTGAAAATGCTCTTATTGGGTGCTCCGGCTTAAAATACATTTTCTTTGAAGGTGCAGAAGAAGCACAAAAAGATGTGGCTGATTCAATAGGCATAGCAACAAATGTCCACTATGGTTCTTCTACTCATACATTTAATGAAAATTACACAGTAGATACTGAACCTACTTGTACAAAAAAAGGTAGCGAATCTCAACATTGTAAATATTGTGATTTAACACGAAATTCAAGAGATGTTAAAGAAAAAGGTCACACATCAGTAAATGGTGGTAAAATAGATGTTCATACCAAGTGCAATGTTTGTGGTGTGACATTATCTGCCGAGCACGAATTTACAAAGACTGTTATAAAAGCGTCAACCTGCACAAGTCAGGGTGTGGAAACCTGGGCTTGTGAATGTGGTTACAGTGAGACAAATAATGTTGAAGAGTCAGATCACAATTTTGTAAATCACGACGGTAAGGTAGCAACATGTACTGAAGATGGATATTATCCATACCAGACCTGCACAACCTGTGATTACACAACATATCACGTTGACCCTGCCAAAGGTCACGACATTGTAATTGACAAAGCTGTAGAAGCAACCTGTACCAAAACAGGTCTTACAGAAGGCTCACATTGTAGCCGTTGTAATGGTGCAACAAAAGCACAACAAACAATTGCTAAAAAGGCTCATGCTGAAGTAACAGTAACAGGCAAAGCTGCAACTTGTACTCAGGCAGGTCTTACAGATGGTAAGAAGTGCTCTGTATGTGGTGCAACAACAGTAGCACAGCAAACAATTGCTAAAAAAGGTCATACAGAAGTAACTGTAACCGGCAAGGCGGCAACTTGTACTGCTACTGGTCTTACAGACGGTAAGAAGTGTTCAGTTTGTGGTACAGTAACAAAAGCACAAGAGACAATTGCTAAAAAAGGTCACACTGAAGTAATAATTCCAAAAGTAGCACCAACATTAACTTCTACAGGTCTTACAGAAGGTAAAAAATGCTCTGTGTGTGGTACAGTAACAGCTTCACAACAGGTAATTGCTAAGTTAGTGCTTGTGGCTCCTGTAATTACATCAATAACATCTACAACAGGTGGTGTTAAGTTTACCTGGGGCGCAGTACCTTATGCTGCTAAATATAAAATTTACAGAAAGACTTATCATCCTTCAACAGGTAAATGGGATGCAAAGTGGAAAAAGATAAATAAGGTAGAGGTAAAAGGTACAGAGTACGTTGACTCTACAGCAAAGCTCGGCACACAATATATGTATCTTGTAAAGGCTGTTAATGGTAAGGTAACAAAGAATTCAGCGGCGTCTTCAATAGTTACGTTCAAGATTTCGCCAACACCAACAGCACATCTTAAATCAAATGGTATTAAGGTTAAGTGGGCAGAAACAGTTGTAAGTGCTGAAAATTACAGAATTTACCGTGCAGAATATAATGAGAGTACAAAAAAATACAACTCTTATAAAAAGGTAAAAACTGTAAAAGGTACAACAAAATCATGGACTGATACAAGTGTAAAAAGCGGTAAAAAATATAAGTATTGTGTTAAAGCCGTAAGAGGTAGCGTGGTTTGTGATAAGGTACAGACAAAGTCTATGTATTTCTTAACAAAGCCAAAGGTAACAGTTGCAGCTGCAACAAATGGTATTGTTATTAACTGGAGCGCTAAGGGTGCAAGCAAATACAGAGTATATCGTTCAGAATTACAGAATGGTGTATGGAGCGGATACAAGGAGATTGCAACACCAAACGGCAAAACAAAAACCTACACAGATACAACCGCAGTAGCAGGTGTGCAATATAAATATAAGATTAAAGCAGTCAAGAGCAAAACTGGTATTGTAAGCTCAGCAACAAAGGCTGTAACACGATAAAAATAAAGGTATGTACTTTTTAGTACATACCTTTATTTTTTGTTTTCTTGATTCGGTAATAAAAAATCTGAATTAAATATACTTCTGATACTCCGAAACCGCCAATTTATCGCAACGCTCATTTTCAGGGTGCTCGTTGTGACCTTTTACCCACGTAAATGTTACTTTATGCTTTTCTAAAAGTGGTAAAAGTGTTTCCCACAAATCAACGTTTAAGGCAGGTTTTTTGTCTGCTTTTCGCCAGCCGTTTTTCTGCCACGAATAAACCCAGCCTTTTGTTATAGAGTCGCAAACATATTTTGAGTCTGTTGTGAGCACTACTTCACAAGGCTCTTTTAAAGCTTCAAGTGCTTTTATAACTGCAGTTAATTCCATTCTATTATTGGTGGTGTCTTTTTCGCCACCAGAAAGCTCTTTTTCGGTGCCGTTAAATCTTAAAATTGCACCCCAACCACCAGGGCCTGGGTTGCCAGAACAAGCACCATCTGTAAAAATTTCTATTTTTTTCATAAGTATTTCCTTTTCTTTTGATGATTTATTTTATCACATAAAACGTTAAATAGGAATACTTTTTGAAAAATATGTTTAAATTAAACTTAACTGTAAATACTTTAGTAAAAAGAGTTTTTGGAGTGTTTTTGTGAAAGTGGTAGTTTTGGCAGATAATCAGGGCGAGTCGCTTCAGCCGTTGACTTCTTCCTTGCCTTTTTTTAAGTTAGAGCTTCTTGGTGAGCCGTTGTTATTTTACATTTTGGATTCTTTATTAGGCTTGCCTGTATCTGAAATAATTATTATTGCAAATTCTAATCTTAATGAATTAGAAATTCTTTTTCCTGAGAATGAATACAAAGGAATGAACGTTTCTCTCTTGTGTGTGGATTCTGCTTCTGTTACGGCGGAAAGTGTGAAAAATGCTGTTGGTGAAGATAGTGATACCGTTCTTGTTATTAATGCTGACAGTTATTTTGAATTTAATTTTGGGGAAGCATTTTCTCGACATATTATTAATAAAAATGATGTTACAATCATCTGTAAGAACGTAGATGACCCGAGAGATTATGCAGTAATAAATGAAACTGAAGAAGGGGTAATAACCGAAATTGTTGAAAAACCAGATTGGAGCGGAGTTTTCAGCGATTTAGTCGATTGTGGAGCTTATTTCATTGAACATAGTGTTTTGGGTCTTGTAGATGAAAATAAATCGGCTCAAGCTTTAAGGAGCGTTTTTTTAGATGCTATAAACAGAGGCTTTAGCGTGTGTACCTTTAAATCAAGAGAATATTGGTGCAATATAAATGATACTAACGCTTTAAAAAAAGTGCAGTTCGATTTATTAAGTGGGAAAGCAACAAGAAAAATTCCTTTTGTCGCTTCTGATATCTTTACAAAATCAAGTGTTCCAAGCGGTAATTTTGTAATTGTTCCGCCTGTGTTTTTTGGTAACAACGTTCAGGTTGAAAGTGGTGCTGTAATAGGTCCGTTTGCGGTAATTGGTGAGGGGTCGTTAATCGCAAAGGGTAGCAAAATAAGTGATAGTATTCTTTTTAAAAGCGTTTACGTTTCATCAAAATGTAACGTTAGCGGTGCTATTTTAAGTGAAGGTGTTTCTGTAAAGAAGGGTGCCCAAATACTTGAAGGGGCAGTAATTGGCAAAGAATGTCTTATTGGTGAAGAGTGTGTTATAGGTGAGGGCGTTTCTGTATGGCCTAACAAAACTATTGAAAATGGACTATTTATAAACGAAAACGTAAAATATTCAAAGCCCGAAGCAAAGGTTGTACTCATTAATGACGTAATATATGGTGATTTCGGGGTGGAGCTTACGCCCGAAAAAACCGCAAGACTCGGTGCCGCTTTAGGAACACTTTTAGGTGGGCTCAGAGTCGGTGTGGGTGTAGATGGCGAATTAAACTCAATAGCCTTAAAATACGGTTTGCTTTCAGGGTTAATGAGCGTCGGTGCAAAGACGTTTGATTTTGGTAATTGCTTTTACTCTCAGATGTTTTATTATTCTGCTTTTTGTGATGTAGATATAGCCGTGTTTATCAGTGGTGGCGAAAGCGGTGTTTCGCTTTCTTTTTGTGAGAAGGGCGGGGTGGCACTTTCTCGTGAAAATATCCATAAGTTAGAAGAAATTTTAACTTCTGGGGAATTTAACCGCACAACTGGGGCAGATTGCCATAACGTAAGCGTTGTTGAAAGCCTCCAGAAAATGTATGAAAATGAAATTGTAAGGCAATTTGAAGATGTCAGAATAAATTTTAGCGGAGTGTTATTTTGTTGTGGAAATCCGCTTATTGATATATGTGTTAAATCAATTCTTAAAAGAATAACTTTAAACGAAGAAAATGAAGATTTTATTGTGAAAATAAATAATACAGGCACAAGGCTTACAGTGGTTGAAAATAATCATAATTTTTCACACGAAAAAATACTTGCTGTTGTAGCGTTTTCTGAAATGAAAAAGGGGAATGATGTAGTGCTCTTGTGGGATGCTCCACAAATTATTACTACACTTGCCTCTGAATTAGGTCGTAAAGCTTTAAGATTTTCTGATTATAGCAATTCGGATTTTAGCAAAATAAGAACTGTAAATACCAATAAGCTCTGGTCGGCAGATGCAGTTTTTTTAATGTTCAGGCTTATAAAAATACTCGTTGAAGAAAATAAAAGCTTAAAAGAATTATCTGAAGAAATACCCGAGTTTTATGTTGCAAAAAAGGTTATGACAATAGATTCTTTACCATCTGTTATTTCAAAGGAGCTTTTAAAAAAGGATTTTAAAACAGATATTGGCGGTGGAGTTACAAGAAAAACTAAAAAAGGTGTTGTAAGAGTCAGGAATGATAATAACGGAAAAAGCCTTAAAATTATAACTGAAGCCGTTACAACAGAACTTGCAGAAGAGCTTTGTGGTGAAATAGAAAAACTTATCAGTATTGACATTGACACGTAAAAAAAGTATAATAAAATAGTTATAATGTAATATAATGCCTTAATAGTATTATTTTGAATTTTTGGTAGCGGTGGCAAGTCCGCTATCTACATATAAAACAGAAAATAAAATAACAAAAACAGAAACGGAGCGATTATGGAAAAAGAAAAAAACAAAGACTTTACTAAGCAAGAAAAGAAAAATAAAAATAGTGGTAAAGCAAATAAAAAGAATAAAAAATTTAATAACAAGAGTGAAAATAAATCTCAGAAGAAACAACACAAACAGCAAAGCCCCTTCAATAAAAACAGGAAGCAAGGCGGTGGCAAAATGCCAAAAGAACAAAATGTTGATTTCGCAAATAATCATTCAGAAAATAATAAACCAAAAAGAGATAACACAAAAAAGACTGGCCGTTATGGTAAAATTAAACCACCAGTAAAAAGCACACCAGTTAAAGTTTCTTTCTTAGGTGGACTTAACGAAGTTGGTAAAAATATGACTGTCTATGAGTATGAAAAAAGTATGCTCATAGTAGATTGCGGTCTCGCATTCCCTGAGTCAGACCAGTTGGGTGTTGACTTTGTTATTCCTGACTTTTCTTACGTTGAAAGAAACGCTGAAAGAATAAAAGGTATTTTAATCACTCACGGTCACGAAGACCATATTGGTGCATTATGTTATTTACTCAAGAAAATCAATGTGCCTGTTTATGCGACTCTTTTAACAGCTGGTCTTATAATGGGTAAGCTTTCAGAGCACAAGTTAGAAAAGACAGTTGACGTGAAAGTTATAAATCCTGGTGAAGAAATTGCTTTAGGCGATTTCAACGTTGAATTTATTCACGTAAACCACTCAATTCCTGGTGCTGTTGCTTTAGCAATTAAGTGTGATGCTGGTACAATAATCCAGACAGGTGACTTTAAAATCGACACAAACCCAATAGATGGCGAAATTATTAACCTTTCACGCTTTGCAGAGCTTGGTAATGAGGGCGTTTTATGTCTTCTTTCAGACTCAACAAATGCTGAGCAACCAGGCTACACACAAAGTGAAAGCAAGGTTGGTGAAACCTTCCAGAGTCTTTTTACAAAGGCTGGTAACAGAAGAATTATAATAGCAACCTTTGCTTCAAATATTCACAGAGTTCAGCAGATTATAGATATTGCCTCAAAAACAGGCAGAAAAGTAGCTTTATCTGGCAGAAGCCTTGAAAATGTTACTGCTACTGCAAGTGAATTAGGTTATGTTCATATTCCTGAAGGCACATTAATCGGCATTGATGAAATCAAACGTTATAACGATGAGCAACTTGTAATTATAACAACAGGTAGTCAGGGAGAAGCTATGTCTGCACTTTCAAGAATGGCTTCAAAGAGTCACAGAAAGGTAGAAATTGGCTACAATGACTGTGTAATTATTTCTGCAAGACCAATCCCTGGTAACGAAAAGACTGTTTATAAAGTTATTAACGATTTACTTCGCTTGGGTGCTCAGGTTGTTTATGAAAAAATGTATGATGTTCACGTTTCAGGTCACGCTTGTCAGGAAGAATTGAAAATTATGCTTTCACTCGTAAAGCCTAAATATTTTATCCCTGTTCACGGCGAGCAGAAGCATTTGAGATATCACGCAAAACTTGCCGAAAGTGTGGGCATACCACATAACAATATAGTTATTGCAGATAACGGCTGTGAAATCTCAATGAACGACGTAAATATATCTGTTTCAGGTACAGTTACTCACGGCAAGGTTTACGTGGATGGCTACGGCGTTGGTGACGTCGGAACAAGAGTTATGAAAGAAAGACAGCACCTCGGTACTGATGGTATTATAATTATTGCAGCTACAGTAGATGCGGCTTCAGGCGAACTCTTAACTGGTCCTGACATTGTTTCAAAAGGCTTTGTTTACGTTAAAGAAGCAGAACTTTTAATGAGCGAAGCAGTTTCGCTTTCAATGAACGTTATAAACAGTTTTCCACCATACAATTTTGACCTTAATCAGATGACTAATAAGCTTCGTGATGAGGTTTCAAGACTAATGTATGAAAGAACAAAACGTAGTCCGATGATTTTACCAATCATTATGGAAGTTTATTAAATTATTAAAACTTAAGAAGTTTCTAATCAAGGAGAAAGATTATGAGGTTTAAAAGTTTGTTGTATCATAATCCTGTGGGCTTTTTATCATCACTTATATTTTTGCTCGCAGGTGTAGGCTATTTGTTTATAGATAAAAAGGGTGCAGTTGCGGCTTTTTTAGGCTTTGCTATAGTGCTTACCTTAAGTCTTATCTATTCAACCTATAGCATAATTTCAACGAAAAGATATGTAAAACAGCTTAACAAATCATTAAGGGGAGATGTAAAGAATATTGATTCTTTCCCACTTCCTTGTGTGCTTTGTGATTCAACAGGTGCAATTTTGTGGTATAACAAGTTGTTTGTTTCTGATTTGTTGCAGGATGGCGATGTAATCGAGTTTAAAATTACAGACTGCTTCAGAAACTTTTCGTTTGATGATTTTTCAAATGATGAATCTGTTTGTATAGAATATAACGACAGACTTTACACAGTTTTCTCAACTAAATTCAAGGAAAAGAATGAAAAGCTTATTGCTTTCTATTTCCTTGATGATACATATTTCAAAACAACAGAAAAAGAATATCTTGCAACAAGACCTTATGTTATGCATATTTTGGTTGATAACATCGATATTCTTTATAGAAAATACTCAGATAGTAAGTTTGCATCTGTCACAAGTGGTATTGAGAGCATTTTAGAAAAATGGCTTGAAAATCATAGTGTTGTATTCAAAAAGACTGCAGAAGGCAGATTTTTGGTAATAGGCGAAAAGCGAGGTCTTGACGAGCTTTGCAAAGAAAAGTTTGAAGTGCTTAACGCTGTAAGAGAATATAAGTACGAAAATGTAGAAATGGGTGCTACACTTTCTATTGGTGTAGGTACTGGCGAAGATGTATTGGAGTGCGAAAATCAGGCTAAACGCTCATTAGAACTTGCTTTAGGTCGTGGTGGCGACCAGTGTGTTGTGTTCCAGAATGATGATTACACTTTCTTTGGTGCCAGAGCCAACCTTGACAATGCAACTTCAAAGGTTTCACCAAGGCAGACTTCAGCAAATATTTTAAGCGAGATTAAAAAGCATAATAAAGTTGTTATTATGGGTCATAAATTCTCTGATAATGACGCTGTTGGCGCTTCTGTTGCTATGGAATATTTCTGTAGACAAAACGGCGTAAATGCAAAGGTTGTAATTGATGAGAAAAAATCTCTTGCAGGTCCTTTAATTAAGTATCTCGAAGATAATGGTTACGATAAATTTATTGACCACGATGAAGGTAAACGCTTCTGTGACAGCAAAACACTTGTAATTGTAGTTGATACACACGTAGAAAATCTGCTTGAAAGTGATGACGTTTACGAAGATGGTGGCAAAAAGATAGTAATCGACCACCACAGAAGAAATGCAGATTATATAGACGATGCAGAAATTTTCTATCACTTACCGCTTTCTTCATCTACTTGCGAAATGGTTTCAGAGCTTCTCCAGTATTCAGCTACACAAATGACCTTGCCACCAGAAATTGCAACGGCACTTTTAGCTGGTATTGTGCTTGATACTAAGGATTACGTTTTAAAAACATCTCAGAGAACTTTTGAAGCGGCAGCATTCTTAAAGCAGAATGGTGCAAACACAGTTGAGGTTAAAAAATTATTCTCAGTTAACGTTGAGCAGATAAACGGCGAAAACGATATTATTAAAAATGCTATAACTTATAAAAACTGCATTATCTCAATAGCAGATAAAAAGATTGAGAATTTAAGAGTTATCACAGCAAAAGCCGCTGACGATATGCTCAATATAAGTGGTGTCAGAGCATCATTTGTAATTTCAAAAATCAAAGACGATTTGGTTAATATTTCGGCACGTTCTTTAGGTGAAGAAAATGTTCAGTTAATCACCGAAAAATTAGGCGGTGGCGGTCACAGTACAATGGCTGCCTGTCAGTTAGAGGATGTGTCATTAGAAGAAGCACTCGAAAAATTAAAGGGTGCAATAGATGAATATTACGAAGAAAAGTAGAGGGATTAAAATGGACGTAGTATTAAACAGTGATGTAAAAGGTCTTGGTAAAAAAGGTGAAAAGGTAAGCGTATCTGAAGGCTATGCAAGAAACTTCCTTTTTCCAAGAAAATTAGCGAGTGAAATTAACGCTCAGCTTATGTCTGAACTCAAAAACAAAGAGTCTTCAGAAAAATTTAAGGCAGACGAAGAGTTAAAAGCAGCAAAAGCCAATGCTGAAAAGATTAACGGACAAACTGTTTCTCTTAAAGCTAAAGGTGGCGCAAACGGTAAACTTTTCGGCTCAATTACTGCTAAAGAAATTGCAGTTGAAGTAAATAAAAAATTCAATATTACTGCAGATAAACGTAAGATTATTGTTGACGATATCAAAGCGTTTGGTACTTACAATGCACAAGTAAAGCTTCATCCAAAGGTTACTGCAGATTTTAAAGTACAGGTTACAGAATTATAATGATTGTAATTAGTCGAAACGCAGTTGCGTTTCGTAAAAGCCGATTTTATCGGCTTTTAACAAAATTGTTTTTCATAAACACAATTTTGTATTACAGTCATTGAAAGGAATATAGTCGAATTTTCAAAGAAAATTCGATACCAAATATATGATTTGGTATCGAAACAGTGTAATTTTACACTGTTTCGACTAACTATAATCGTTATAATTAATATTTAGAGTTAGAGTGAAAAATATGGCAGAAAAAGAATTAACAACAACTAATGCTGATATTTATAAAGATAAATTCAGCTTTACAGCAGAACAGGCAATCTTAGGTTCAGTTTTAATTGACCCTGAGTGCCTTAGTCGTGTTATTTCTATTGTTAATCCAGAAGCGTTTTATTACCCACAACATAAAGAAATTTTTAATGTTATGGTAACTCTTGATACCTTAGGTTCAAGAATAGATGCTCTTGTAATCTTAGAAAGATTAAAAGAAAAAGGCGTTTTTGATGAGGAAACCGGTAAGAATTATTTAGCACAGTTAGCACAGGCAGTGCCTTCAACTGCAAACGTTGAGAACTACTGTAAAATTGTTTTAGATAATTTCTACATAAGAAGACTTATTGATATTTCTCAGGATACAATAGATTCGGCTTCTTCTGGTGTTGAAGCAGATATTCTTTTAGAGTCAGCAGAGCAGAGTATTTATAATCTTCGTAAGGGTAAATCAACAAGCTCAATCCAGAGGCTCAGCGATGTTATTACAAACGAGGTTTATCCAACTCTTTCAAATATCACCTCTGAAAATGCAGATGAATTCAAGGGTATTCCTACAGGCTTTTCTAAGCTTGATGAAATTATCTCAGGTCTTAACCGTTCTGACCTTGTTTTAATTGGTGCTCGTCCTGCTATGGGTAAAACAAGCTTTGCCTTAAATATTGCACGTAACGTCGGTATGACAGGTAAAAAAGTTGTTTTCTTCTCATTAGAAATGTCAAACGAACAGTTGGCGTCACGTGTGCTTTCAACTGAAGCACGTGTTGAGAGTAATAAGCTTCGTTCGGGTAATATCAGTCAGGCAGAGTGGCAACGCCTTGCAGAAGCTACAAACTTACTTGCTTCACGTTGTGAACTTTATTTTGATGATACTTCAACAATTACTGTTCCTGAAATTAAAGCAAAAATCAGAAGAATGAAAAACGTTGACTGCATTATTATCGACTACTTAGGTCTTATGCAGACTGCCGATAAAAATATAAAAGGTAATCGTGTTCAGGAAATTACAGAAATTACACGTAGCTTAAAGCTTCTTGCAAAGGATTTAAAAATCCCAGTAGTAGTTTGCTGTCAGCTTTCTCGTGGACCTGAAAAGAATGGTAAGGCATCTAACAGACCAATGCTTTCAGACCTCCGTGACTCTGGTTCTATCGAGCAGGATGCTGATATTGTTATGATGCTTTATAGAGAAGGTTATTATAAAAACGATAAACAAAACGCAGAAGAAGTAGATATGTCACAGGCTGACGTTGACGTTGCCAAAAACCGTCACGGTCCTACTGAAAGAATCAAGCTTCACTGGGATGGTCAGTTCACTCTCTTCTCAACTCTGGAGTATCGTGATGAGTATTAATACTTCTTTGGTTTTAGAAAAAGCAAAAAAGGCAATAGAAGAATACAAAATGCTCGAAAGTTCAAACACAGTTGTAGTCGGGCTTTCAGGTGGTGCAGATTCTGTATGCCTTTTGCACGTTCTTTACACGTTAAAGGATGAATATAAATTAAAGCTTATTGCTTCACACGTTAACCACGGAATTCGTGGTGAAGAAGCAGAAAATGATGCTCTTTTTTCAAAGAATTTTGCTGAGACTCTCAATGTGGATTTTAAACTTCTTCAAGTTGATTGTGTAAAAGAATCACAAGAAAACGGCGAAACTACTGAAGAAGCGGGCAGAAGACTCCGTTATGAGTTTTTTAATTCTCTTTGCGAAGATGAAAACACAGTTATTGCTACTGCTCATAATAGTAACGATAATTTAGAAACGGTTATTTTTAATATTTCACGGGGTTCTGCTCTTTCGGGGGCTAAGGGTATTCCACCTAAACGTGATAATATTATAAGACCACTTATTTTCTGTAGTCGTGCAGAAATTGAAGGCTACTGTAAAGAGAATAACTTATCGTTTGTGACAGATAGCACAAATTTAAGCGACGATTACACAAGAAACAAAATTCGTCATAGCGTTTTACCAGAATTAGAAAAAGTGAATTCTAACGTTGTAGAAGCGTTTACACGTTTTTCTGAAAGCGTAAGAATTGACGATGATTATCTTGATTTTGTTGCGGAAAACGCTTTAGAAAAAGCAAAACTCAGCGAGTGTTCATATAGCACAGAAGCAATTAATTCGTTGCATCCATCAATTAAAAGAAGAGTGATTTTTAAAGTAATTAATCGCTTTTCTGAGGAATTGCCAGATAGTAAAAAAATTAATTTGGTTTTAAGTTGCATAAGTGAAAATTCCAAAATTCAACTTTACAAAAATTGCTATTGCGAATCAAAAGAAAACGAATTGAAATTCTTTAAAAATGACAATAATAAAGAATGTGAAAAACAAGAACCAAAAATTCTTGAATATGAAAATTTTAGTGTCAATTTTGGCGGATACACAGTAAAAGGGGAATATTTTTCCAAAACTTCACAAAAAATTAATGATTTACTATTGGATAATTTAATAGATTGTGATACAATAAATGGAAATTTGATTTTAAGAACTCGTAACGAGGGCGATAAAATCACACTTCGTAAAAGGAAAGTAACAAAAAGCTTAAAAAAACTTTTTATTGAAGAAAACATTCCGAAAGAAAAAAGAGATTTAATTCCTGTTATTTCTGATGATAACGGAGTTGTTTGGGTGAAAGGTTATGGTGTTAATAAGAAAAATGCTGTAACCGATATGACGAAAAATATTTTAAGTTTAGAGTGATAGATATGGTTTCACAGAAAATGAATGATGATATAAAAAAAATTCTTATTAGCGAAGAAGAACTCAAAGCTATAGTTGAAAAATTAGGTAAGCAAATAACTGAAGATTATAAGGGTAAAAACGTACTTTTAATTGGTATTTTAAAAGGTTCTGTTATTTTTATGGCAGATTTAATGAGAGCAATAGACCTTCCTTGTAATATTGATTTTATGGCAGTTTCAAGCTATGGTAACGGTACAGAAAGCTCAGGCAGAGTAAAAATCAATAAGGATTTAGATAATGATATTCAAGGCAAGGATATTATAATTATAGAAGATATCCTCGATAGCGGTAAAACACTTTATTACATAAGAGATATTTTATCTGCAAGAAAACCAAACTCCATAAAAATCTGCACACTTTTCGACAAGCCTGAAAGACGTGAGGCAGATATAAAAGCAGATTATATAGGCTCTTTAGTACCAAATGAATTTATTGTAGGCTACGGTCTCGATTATGCTGAATATTACAGAAATTTGCCATTTATAGGCGTACTTAAAGAATCAGTTTATGAGAATAATAACTAATATATTTAGTTTTATTTATAAAAGCAAAAGTAGGTGACTCACTATTAAAATCAATGATAAGGTTAAAGCAGTTATACCATATATCCTTATTCCGCTTATTGTAATGGGGTTAATTTATTGGTATTCAGGTTCTGCTACAACCGAAAAATTAG
>SVOI01000030.1 GCA_015066465.1 Oscillospiraceae bacterium | reverse complement strand
CCCTCAACACCAAAAATCCAATAAAAATCTTTCGCTTTATAGGTCGAAGATTTTTTATAGAACGGATTTATGGTCAATCAAGGCAAAAACGGAGCGAATCCTTTACGGATTTGCGAGTATTTTAACGAAGAGTGAACGGAAATCCGTCTATAAAAAACATGGTTCGGATAATTCCTTTCACCCTAAGTAGTGTTATTATTGTTACCAGAAAATAGGAGAATATTAAAAGGACTTGAAAATCAAGTCCTTTTTGGTTTGAATTTTTTAATGATGATTATCCCACCGACAATAAAAGCGATGCC
Organism: Oscillospiraceae bacterium; assembly: GCA_015066465.1. GTDB lineage: Bacteria > Bacillota > Clostridia > Oscillospirales > Acutalibacteraceae > DTU089. The sequence continues at coordinate 31,600 of SVOI01000030.1, read as the reverse complement.
TATAAGACTCTGGAAAATTGAAATAATTATTGCAAAACCAGATATTGAACTATCAAAACTGAATTGAAAAATAGGTAAAATAGATAAAACACAGGTGATTGTTCTGTAAAGCCCTAAAATTATAAAAAGTATGCCGGAAATCCAACCATATTTTTTAAAGAATGTGCCAGATTTACTTGAAATGTTATCTACACAATCATCAATTTTATCAGCGTATTTGTCGAGCACCGAAATGCTTTGCGGTTGATTTTGTTGTGAAAACTCTGTTGTTTCTTCATCTAAAAGAAAATCAACCGTAACGTTAAATGTGTCTGCTAACGCTTTGAGTTTTGTTATTTCAGGTAGTGCATCACCTGTTTCCCATTTGCTCACAGCCTGACGGGATACCCCGATTTTTTCAGCTAATTCTTCTTGTGAAAGACCATTCTTTTTTCTGTATAAAGTTATTTTTTCATATAGTTTCATAAAAATCCCCCTTGTGTGATGCTCTTGATTTATCAACTATCAAAAATATATCATATAAGGGGATTGTTTTCAATAAAGTTTAGTTGGAAATTACGCAACCAGTGGTTGCAAATGGTGTATATACTATAAAAAACTTGAATATAATTGCCACCAATGGTAAAATAAGTTCATAAATTTATCTGACTACCTTTAGGGAGTGATTTTATGTGGAAATTTATAAGAATATTAGTTTCGGGCTTTATAGCAGTTGAAACTTTTTTAGGGACTGTTTCAAACGGTGTTTCGTCTGAAAACGTAACTATGCCAGAAGTTACTACGGGTGACTATACACAGTACGTTGACCTTTTTACAGGAACGGGTGGTATACCGTGGACTTGTGGTATGTTAAGCCCGGCGGCTTGTGCTCCATTTGGCACAGTAAGACTTGGTCCCGACACGTCGTTTGTGGGTGGCGCATTTGTTTTGAAAACAAATACGTCGGGTTATTATTATGAAAATGCACATATAAAGGGCTTCAGTCATTCAAGACTTTCAGGAACAGGCGCAACAGACTACGGCATTTTCAGAGTTACTCCCACGGTAGGCGACAAAAAAGCAGACGTAATTCCGTTTTCACATAAAAATGAAACTGCTGCTGTCGGTTACTATGCAGTTTATTTAAAGACACTCGGTTGTCTTGCAGAAATGACTGCCGACGAACACACAGGCGTTCACAGATACACTTTCAATCACTCAAAAGATGCTCGTCTTTCTCTTGACGTTACAAGTGCCGCAGGTGATAACGGTTGTACCGATGGTTTTGCTTCGTTTGATGAAGAAACAGGACTTCTTACTGGTGGTGCAGTTTTAAGAGCGGTTTTTTCAGAGAGATATGACGGGTTACCGGTATATTTTGCCGCAAAAGCAAATAAACCTATTAAATCTTGTGAAATTACAGGCGATGAAACAAATCTAGTTGCAGATATAAATTTTGGTTCACTTGAAAATGAAAGTGTAGAATTAAAAGTTGCTATTAGTTTTGTCAGTGTAGAGAATGCAAAATATAATCTTGAGAATGAAACGAAAGACATTGATTTTGATAAAGTAAGAGAAAAGACACTCGAAAATTGGGAAAATCATCTTTCTAATATAAAAATTGAAAGTACCGATACAGAGATTAAGAGAATTTTCTACACAGCACTTTACCATACGATGATAATGCCTACAAATTTTACTGATTTGAATGGTGAATATTTAGGGTTTGACAAAAAGGTACATATTGCAGACGGATATACTTACAGAACAGATATGTCTTTGTGGGATACTTGCAGAAATACCCACTCGTTATATATGCTTATAGAACCCGACGTGCAGAACGATTGCCTTAAAAGTCTTGTGGAAATGGCAGAAACAGGTGGCACACTCCCACGCTGGCCAATGGGTGCAGGCTATGCTGGCTCAATGATTGGTGACCCTGCTAATATAGTAATTACAGAAAGTTACCTTAAAAATTACAGAGATTTTGACGTAGAAACCGCTTACGAATATATGAAAAAAGCATCTGACAGCAAACTTGAAAAGGCGGGCAGGGAATATGCTGATGCATATAATGAGTATGGTTACGTTCCAAATGATATTGAAGGTGTAGATGATTCTGTAAGCCATACTCTTGAATACGCCTGGTATGATGGTGCGTTATCAACCCTTGCTTCTGCTTTAGGTAAAACAGAAGATGCAGAAAAGTACGCAGAAAAATCTACGTATTATAAAAATATTTTTGATGATGAAACAAAGTATTTCAGAGCCAAAAATAAAGATGGTGGTTTTGACAGTAACTTCAAGACAAATATAAACTCATATTTCGGTTTAGGTTTTCTTGATAAATACGTTGGTTGCTATTGCGAAGGCAGTGCACAACATTGGCGATATAGCGTAATGCAGGATATCGACGGAATGATAGACCTTTTTGGTAGCGAAGAATATTTTGTTTCGGAGCTCGAGAAATTTATGGAAGATGCCGCACCAAAAAGAGCGAACTGGAATCCAGGGGCAGGTTATTGGATTGGTAACCAGCACGATATACATACACCATATTTATTTAATAATGCAGGTAGACGTGACCTTACACAAAAGTGGGTGCGCTGGACGCTCAAAAATCGTTTTAGCACAGATATTGACGGACTCGACGGCAACGACGACGGCGGAACAATAAGTGCGTGGTACGTTTTCTCATCTATGGGCTTTTATCCACTTGCCGGTACAGATAAATACTGGCTCGGTTCACCTAATATTGATAGTGCAGAAATAGCGCTTCACAATGGCAAAACACTTAAAATATCAACCGTAAACCAGAGTGACAAAAATATTTATGTTGAAAAGGTTACCTTTAACGGTAAAAAACTTGAAGATATATATATTACTCATAATGAACTTATGCAAGGCGGAGAACTCATTTTTACGATGAGTGATGAGAGTAAATAAAAAAGCAGAGCTTACACGTTGTGTAGGCTCTGTTTTTATATAGAGAATTATTCGTTATCGCTTGTTTCTTCCACGGAGTTTGCTGTTTCTTCCGTTGTTTCAGACAGTTCAACTTCTTTTTCTTTCATATCTTTTGAAATTTTGAAAAGTTCAAAAGATATCCAGAAACATATAACAAGCTGTGGAATTAACATAACTATTACAAAGTAAGAATATATTTCATAATCAATATCAAACATAGTAGGTACAAGTAACGCTAAAGACATTACCGTGTGAAGCAAAACAGTTGCAGTTCTTAAATTAAGTAACCTTTTCTTTTTTGCTTCTTCAATATCGAGATTAGCAATATTTGTAATAAGCTGAAAATGAAAATAAATTGTAATGATGCTGAATACAAGGCTTATAACAGTAAGATTTAATTCATCACCAGCTATTTTCAGCACATCTTCAAATATATTCCAGACACCTATAGCAATACCAAAGGGTTTAAGTAGTTGTGCAGACTTTTCTTTTTCAGAAATAATAGGCAATACTGAAACAATGAGAAAATATCCAAGCCAGTCAGGTAATATATCAATTACAGAAATATTTACGTGTAAGTAAATAAGTATGTAACTGATAGCAATTTTTTTAATAGCAGAAGAAAGCGTTTTAGTTTCCATTAATATTCACCTCCACGGTAAATACATCTACAAGTTTACCATCAACATAAACTGCAATTTTGCGTGTTGAGCTGTAACCTTCCATAAGTTCTTTATAATCGTAGTTACTATTTATGTCGCTGTCGCTAATCGTTCTGTCCCATTCTTCACCGTCGTTTACAGAGGAGCTTCGGTAACCGCTACCATCAGTGGAACTACTTGAAGTGTTAAAACTGTGGCTTTTTTCAAGAGAAAAATCGGTATTAAGGTCTGCAGAGTATTCTATAGCTACACGCTCAACTTTTTTGTAATCGTCACCATTATAATTGTAAATATAATTTGTTTCGACGTGACAACCATTAAAATCTGCATTGAGATTTACGTTGCTGTCATAAATTTTACTATTAGAAAAGAATGTGTCGTTTCCTGAAGATGTATCATATTCTATCTGGTAAACAGAAGACGTTTTAACAGTAAGAGTGCCGTTTTCACCTTGCTTAACGTCTTCAAAAAGTGTAGGGGCATCGTCTTTTAAACAGTAAATCTGTGCCAGTGGGGAATCATCAAGATAATTCTTCGATTTTTTTCGTTCGCCAGTTTCTCTTACTACCCAGCAGTTATTTTCTTTAAACACTTCAATAGGAACAAAGAGAGTATCACCAAAGCCGTATTCATTTTCTTTTGAGTAGTTTTCAACGTCTTCTTCATATATGCTGAAAACGATAACAGCAGAATATTTTTCATCACCGGTTTTTGTAAGGTTGAATACAGAGAAAGGACGGCTACCTGATTCATAAAAATCTAAATCTAAAACGTCATTTATAAAATGATAACCGTAAAGGTTATTTATTATTTCCTGATGTTTTTCTACAGGAGAAGCTGTAAGAAGCATTATACCGTTATTTTCTATAAGTGCTTTTGCATAGGTGTCAATTGCACCCGCAATAGTAGTAGGGCGATTTATCCTTGCATAAGCTAACGCTTTTTGGTATTGATATTCTGTTTGTGGGTAATATATATTGTTGCTTGCAGAATATCCTGCATTTACAAACAGACACGGTAAAGAAAGAATAATAGCAATACAAACGCTCACAAGAGCCATACCTTTAGGGTACTTTTTAAATCTTACAATCGCTTCAATTCGTTTTGCAATATTTTTACCACCGTTTGAAACTGAAGTTGTTCCGGGCATACGTGCATATTTCTGGTTAACTTCATTTAACAGAAGAACGCCGTATTCTCTGCGGTCTTCACCCTCAAGGTTTTCGAGAACTCGTTGGTCGCAAAGCATTTCCATATCGTTGCCGATAACGTTAAAAACGTAATGCATAAACGGATTACACCAATGTAAACAACGAAGTAAACACCAGAATATATTCTGAAGAGAATCAAAGCTTTTAAGGTGCATAATTTCGTGCAACAGAATTTTTTCATCAGTTTCTCTTTCAGTGGGTAAAACGAGAACAGGTGAAAAAATACCGCAGATAAATGCACTGTTAATACCTTTGACAGATATAATTTTAATCTTTTTAATATTATTTTCAGAAAGTATGTGTTGTAATTCAAGTCTTTTTTCTGAAGAAATATCGTTACCTTTTCTTAAAACAAGGCGAAGTTTTATATAAGATACCAAATAAAAACATAAAAAGGCAATAACGCCTGCAATATAAATTATAAACAAAACATCCGTAATGCTTTTTGGTGCAGAACTGATGTAAGGAAAAACACTTGAAGACCCGGTTGCAGTGAGTGGGTGAGTAAAACTTGAGCCAAGAAAATTTTCAATATAACTTTTGAGCATTTCAAGATAAATACTAAAAGGTAACAGAACCAATTTGTCGGCTTTTACGGGCATAAAAATTCTGAGTATTAATATAACCCATATACCATATTGCCAACGTGGTGTAAGCTTATCTTTAAAAATATTTTTAACAAAAAGAATAAGACCCGCCACAAGACTTACCGAAATGGTTTGAAGAAGAAACTCCCATATATTAACCATAGTTATACCTCCATTTCATCAAGAAGCTTTTTTAATCTTTCAACTTCTTGTTTTGAAATAGGGGATTCTTTAAGAAAAGCAGCAATAAGGTCAGAAGTAGCACCCGAATAAACTTTAGTTAAAAGTTCATCTCTCTCGTTTTTTGCACATTTTTCACGACTTACAGCAGCAGAATATGGAGTTTTACTACTGCGGTCAATATTTACAAGCCCTTTTGCTTCCATTCGGTTAAGATATGTAAAAACTGTGTTTTTACTCCAACCGTTAAGTTCGTTAAGCATAGTTGCAATGCTTTTAAGTGCAAAACTCTCTCCCTGCCAGAGAACTTCCATTACAGACCATTCAGCTTCAGATAATTTCATAATAATTCCTCAGGATGATTTAATTATTTTAAATTTACTACACTTGTAGTGTGTTTTTATCTTACACTTGTAGGAAGAATTTGTCAATAGTAAATATCAGATTTTTGTTATAGAAGAAAATAAACGGGCGAGAGACGGGATTTGTCGAAGATTGTTTTTTTCATATAGAAACAAGTGTGTTATAAAAAAGGTGAATTAGAAGAAAATAATATTAAAAAAATATTCTGTTGACAAAAATAGAAATATCGCATATACTATTATTGGTACGTATGATACGTATGACGAATCCGCTCTAATAAAAGGATGTGTGATATGCCGAAAAAAGCAAAAGAAATAGAAAGGATTATATTAGATGATGGTTGGTACTGTTATACGCAAAAAGGTAGCCATCGTCAGTATAAACACAAAACAAAACCAGGAAAGGTAACGATACCTTTTCATGGTGGTCAAGATATTGATCCAAGGACAGAAAAGAGTATACTTAAACAAGCTCAGATCGTGGAAACAAAATAATAGGAGGCAACTAATATGAAATTAGTATATTTTGCTGTTTTTTATCCACAAGAATTAGGAAACGGATATACTGTAGAATTTCCTGATTTGCCTGGATGCATAACTCAAGGAAGTACATTGGAGGAAGCTTTGGAAATGGCAGAAGATGCAGCAGCAGGATGGATTTTGTCAACAATAGAAGACGGAGAAGAAATTCCTTCACCATCCAAATGTAATGACATTAGTTTATATGAAAACGCAAGTTTTACTAATGCAATTTTATTAGATATGGAAGAATATGCAAAAAAATATGGAGAAAAAGCCGTAAAGAAGACACTTTCGATACCTAGATGGATTAATACAATGGCGGAAAAGAAAGATGTTAATTTTTCTCGTGTTTTGCAAGATGCTTTGAAAAAAGAATTAGGATTAGCATTAGCTGATGAGGTGGAGTTGGTACAAGAAGCCTTAAACACGTTACGTGGCGAATTTGTAAAAACGCTTGTTCCTCAAATACAATATCCTGGGAGATTAGAGAAGAATTTTACTTCTTCTACTAGAAATACGAATAGACCTATAGAAATAGGTTGTTCTTTCCAATAAAATTATCGAAAGGTAAGATGACTAATGGTGAATTTTGAAGGAAGCAAAATAATAAAATTAAATTTCTCAAATGAAAGAGTTGAAAAAGAAGGCCCTTTTAACATTAACAATACTTTCAATACACATGTTAATTATGATGAAGAACAGAAGAAGTGTAATTGTATATATGAAATATTTATGGAAACTCCTGATGAAGATGTAGATTTTAGTTTGGAATTTAAGATGCTTGGTTTTTTTTCCTATGATGGAGATGATAAGAAACAAATACATCTTGAAGCAACAAAAGTCCTTTATCCATATGTGCAGACTGCTGTAATGAATTTGATGAATTCGTTTGGATATCCAAACTTTTTATTGCCACCTCTAGAATTAAGCATAGATGATATAAACTCATAATATTGAACAAACAACCCGTAACAATTAACAAGTGTTACGGGTTGCTCTTTATTTATCTTTTTGAATTTCAGATACTTGTCCTGTTTTACTTGCTACAAGAGCCCAATCTCTCATAATCTTTGTTTTAATATCGAGTTCGATTTTTTCTTTATATTTTTCATTAACAATAAATTCTGAAATAAACTCATTTGAAAGTTTATTATATTCAAAAGATTGCTTATCATCAAATTTTTCGTGAGATTCATTTATTCTTTTGATTATATAATATAACAGTTTGTCAAATTCATATTCATTATCTACAACTTGCTTAAAAGTATCATTTTCAAAAGCAGTTCTATTAAAGTCGCTAAACTGTTTTTTATATATTTCTTGAATAGTTTTTTCTTGTTCTGTTGTTACGTTTTTGTAATTAAAAACCCATATTCCATAGAAATAAGCAAAAGTAGAAATTACTAACTTTCGTTCATCAAATTCTGACTGTTTATTGGAACACAGATTCATTATATCAAGCAATTCTTGACTAGCCATTTTTGCTAAACTATTTGCAAAAGATTCAATAGTAAAGACGGTTGGTGCTTCCTGTTTAACAGGTTGAGATGAAATCTCTTGCTCTTGCGATTTATCTAACAGGACATCTTTGCTATAAACATTAAAGTTCTCTTGTTTTTTGGATGGTTCATTAGGAACTGATAAACAAATATGCGAGATTTGATTTTGAGTATCATTTTTCTCCTTAGAAGAATAGGAATATAGTGAGGCTTCTGCCTTTTGTAATAGTTTCTCAAAAGATTTTTTATAGAGATATATGTACAATGCAGTGAAGGGCAAAGAGAATACAAACATTAGCAACAATGCCACCATTCCCTCAACCTTATCTCCCAAAAGAAGCATTAATATTATTTCCGAACTGATTATACCTAGAACAAAAAAACCGATAATACGATAATATAAAAGTCCGTAATAAATTTTTCCTTGTTGAATAGTTTCAGATTTTTTCTTCTTCCCTAATTTATACAATAAGGGTGAACCACCAAAAATTCCAGCAATAATAGCACCAGTTATAAATTTTTCTAACAAAATTTTACCCTCCATTTTTAAATTATGTAGAGCTATAAATGTCATACTTTTATTCACATAAAATATAACACGCAAAGAAAATTTTTTTAAATTGAACAAAATATAAAACAAATTACAATACACTTAATAATCATAATCCATATCATCACTAGAGTATTCAACTGCGAAATCTTTTTTCTCATATGTTTCACAATAAGTTAAGATTTGGTCTCTTATTCCTTCTGCATAGGCACCATCTTCAAATACCATATAAATAGAAGCCTCGAACTCTTCTAAATCAATCAAATACCAAGGTAACTCATTCAGAACAGCTCCAGCTCCATCTTTATATCCTTCTTCATATGCTTTTTTATATACCTCTTGTTTTATCTCTTCTATATCCATTTCTGTTTCTATTTCTTTATCCAAAGAATGTTTGGATGAAGTGCATCCAGAAAACATAAAAAGACATATTAATAATATTACAACTAAAAATTTTTTCATATTATATTCTCCTAAGCATTCATTTGTTTGATTATATCATAAAAAATGCAGATGCTCAACAGGGAAACACAATTGCATCAAAACAAAAGACCAGTCCGACTGGACTGGTCTTTTGTTGGTGCGAGAGACGGGACTTGAACCCGTACGGGATTACCACACGCCCCTCAAACGTGCGCGTCTGCCGATTCCGCCACTCTCGCAAGTGCTTAAATAATATAACACCAAATTTTGCATTTGTCAACATATTTTTCGAAAATTTTTAAAAATTCTTTGATTAATTAATTTCCTTTCAAATTATTGACATTACTACACTTTAGTTATATACTTTCTCTGTTATTTTAAGTCTTGCTCTGATAAGGAGAAAATTTATGAAAACGAAACGAATTTTAATGTCCGTTCTTGGTGTTATTATCGGCGGAATAAGTGTAGGCTTTTTTAAACTTGCCGCATTCGGTGTTGACCCGTTCCAGTCTTTTATGAGTGGTATGGAAAAGTTAATCCCAATTGATTTTGGAACACTTTATGTTATAGTAAATGCCTGTCTTTTACTCTTTGCACTCGTTTTTGATAAGCACTACATAAATATAGCAACAATGGTAAATTTGTTTTTATTAGGTTACGTTGTAGATTTTTCTCATAATACGTTACTTACAATTTTCCCCGAAGCATCAATTGTAGTAAGAATAGTGTGCTTCATTTTCGGTTTTGTTGTTCTCTGCTTTGCTTCGTCTCTTTATATGACTGCAGACCTTGGGGTTTCTACCTACGATGCAATTGCACTTATTCTTACAAATAAATGGAAATTAGGCAAATTCAAATATATAAGAATTGCAACCGATTTAGTTTGTGTTATTTTAGGTGCAGTGCTTTTCATTCTTGGTAAAGGTGAAATAAAAGAGATTCCAACCTTTATTGGTGTCGGCACAATTCTCACCGCATTCTTTATGGGTCCGTTAATAGACTTTTTCAATCGCAAAGTTGCAATTCCAATGCTTAATAAAACAAAAAAGTAATAATAAAAGAGTGGGTTTTCAGGGAATGAAAACTCACTCGTTTTAATATTGTTAAGTGTTTTTAAAGAATAAATAATAAAGAATAGAGAAAAAAGAATAATACAAAAGCGACAATTAGCAAAGCTCTTTATTATTTTTAATTTATTCTCTATTCTTTATTCTTTTAGGCAACGAACAGTTGCCGCTTTTGGTGCAGAGAATGGGACTTGAACCCACATAGTATTTCTACCATTAGAATCTGAATCTAACGCGTCTGCCAATTCCGCCACCCCTGCAAATTTAATGCGGAATTCGTAATTCGGAATGTGTACTTACGAATTCGCCACTCATTTTAACATAATTAAATTTTATCGTCAATTGAATATTGTAAAATAATGTAATATTTATTATAATAGTAATAGTTTAATTTTTGCGAGAACTTATTATCAGAAAGGGCGGTGACTAAGTGAGCAACAGAAAAATTAAAGATATTGTGTTGATTTCACTTTTCAGCGCCATTATTGTTGTTTGTTCATTTATCACCATTCCATCGGCTATTCCCTTTACTTTGCAAACCTTTGCAGTGTTTTTATGTCTTAATATACTCGGTGCAAAAAAGGGTATTATTTCAATTTTAATTTATATATTTATAGGCGTTGTAGGTTTACCCGTATTTTCTGGCTTTAATGGTGGAATAGGAGCGCTTTTAAATGTAACGGGCGGTTATATTGTTGGGTTTATTTTTTCGGCTCTGATTTTTTGGGTTATTACTTCTGTATTTAATAAAAAATCGAGAAAAATTATAAATTTAATTGCATCATTTATGGGACTTATTGTTTGTTATATTTTCGGTACACTCTGGTACATTTTATTGTTTATTAAAAATGGTGATACTATAAGTTTTACCGGTGCTTTAACAATATGTGTTTTACCATTTATAATTCCAGATATTTTAAAAATTGTTTTGAGTGTTGTAATAAGTGAAAAAATAAATAAATTCATTACAAAAAATTAAAAAGGAGTGAATGCTATGCAAGAATTTTTTAAAGCGTTTATTGCATTTGTGGAGATTATTCTTTGCATAACAGGGCTTCGTCCTGTTGAAAATGTTGCAAATTACAGTAACACAAAATATGTTCCGCAAGAAGTTACTTCACCAATGGCTATTGTAGAAAACGGAAAGAGTGATTTTGTTATTGTAACAAGTGATAATCCTGATGCTACAATAATTACTGCATCAAAAGAAATGCAGAGTTATATTGAAAAAATAAGCGGTGCAAAGCTAAGTATTATTACAGAAAGTAACTACAAATCAGAACAAAAGGCAATAATTATCGGAGAAACTGCAATTGAAAATGATGTTGTAAATATCGACCGTGAAAATATTAAAAAAGACGGATTTCTGATATATTCAAATGGCGATAAATTATTTATTTCTGGTGCAGAAAGTCGAGGTACACTTTATGGTGTATATACATTTTTAGAAGATTATCTTGGTGTAAGGTGGTTTACGCCTACACTTGAGGTTGTGCCTGAAAATAAAGATATTATAATTGATGCAAAAATCAATCGTCTGGTAGAGCCATCTTTTATAATTCGCCGAAACGATTCTATTGGTACAAATGATGCTTACAGAGCAAGGACTAAAATGAATGTTTCTTTCTGGGAAGAAGCAACTGATTACGGTGGTGCTTTAACCTATGTTTTATGGGATGTTACTTTAGATAAATTAGTTCCTGACGACCTTATAACAGAGCATCCTGACTACTTTGCAACCACAGAAGAAGGTACTAAAACCCGTGACCATGTGTGCCTTTCTAACCCCGAGGTGTTAGAAGTTGCGGTTAAAAATGCTCGTAAAGCAATTCTCGAAAACGAAACAAATGCAAAATATATTCACATAGGTCAGAAGGATAACACAAACTATTGTCGTTGTGAAAATTGTGAAGCACTCTATGAAAAATACGGAAGCGTTTCAGCACCTACCATTCTTTTCACAAACGCATTTGCAGATGCACTTGATGATGAATTCCCTGACTTTATGTTCACATTTTATGCTTATAACGAAACAGACAAACCACCAAAGGATTTAAGTCTTAAATGCAATAAAAATGTTGCGCCTGTTCTTTGCGGACTTCATAAGGCTTGCAGAAGTCACCCTTTAACAGAATGTGGTGCACAGGATGGCAACGAAACATTTTATAATCTTTTTGGTGACAACGAACCTGTAATTGCAGAAGATTTTAAAAACTGGGTAAAGGTTGCTGATACTACATATATTTACGATTATACAATTAACTTTATAAATACAGCACAGTTTTTCTCAAATTTTGAAACGATGCAAAGCACAATGCAATATATGCACGATATTGGTATAACTGGCTATATTTACAATTGCGGTGATACTCACATTGCCGCTTTTAACGAACTTCGTAATTATCTGCTTTGCAAATTACAGTGGGATGTAAACTGCGATGTTGAATATCATATGCTGGACTTTATAAAGGCTTACTATGGTGAAGACGCAGCACCATATATAAAAGAAATTTTAGATATCCAGACTGCACAGACAAGAGCGTCTGCTCACGCTTTTGATTTTGACTGGCATTACCAGGCAGGATTTTACCCATTGGGTAAGGTAGAGTATCTTGATGAACTGTGGGAAAAGGCGTTGACTTCAGATATTACCGAAGAACAGCTTTATAATGTAGAAACAGCTAATTTAAGTTGGGAATACTTCAAAGCAAATCAGTTTTTAGGTAAATATACAATATTCAATGTTGTAAGACATAAACGTATAGAAGACCTTTATGACGATTTATTGGCACACGGAATTGCCGAAGTTTCAGGCTTTCAGAAAATTCCACCAAAAGATGAAATAAACTTTTTTGAAAGACCTTTTAATTGGGGTTAAGTTGTGTTAAAATCTTTTTATAAAAAATTTCAGGAGCGTTGTTATGGAAAAATATACTCTTAATTTTGGTAAGTTCTTGCAGTATGACAAAAAATTCATTACAGAAATTGATGGTAACAGTGTTACTTCTGTTGCTTTCTGTGGCGAAGCACTTTATATTGCAACAACCGAAAACACGTTTGAATATTCTGAAGGTGCTTTAAAGAAACTTTCGTTTAAAGCAGAAAAATTATTTTCAGAAAATGGCAAACTTTATATGTCACAAGGTAATACTCTTGCAGAAATAAAAAATGGTAAAGCAAAAAAAGTGGCAACTTTTGATTCAGCAGTTGTAGATATTTCAGTAGCACTCGACGGCTCTTTCTGGCTTATTACAGAAGATACACTTTACTTAAAAGAAGATAACGAATTCAAGGAAATTGTTGGTCTTCCATCAGAAGTTGTAACTCTTGCGGCACTTGATAATAAAGCAAAATATGCTGAAACAGTTTACGTTGGTTCTTTAGTTGAAGGTCTTTTATCTATGAAAGGTAAACGTCGTCACTGGGCAGAACTTCTCCCAGAAAATACAGGCGTTATGTCAAGAAAAATCAACTGTTTAGAGATAGATGCTCTCGGTCACTTGTGGGTTGGTACCGACGATGGTCTCAACATTTACGATGGCAGAAGTTACTGGTTTAAAGGTGACGATTTCTATTCAGTTCCAAGTGGTTCTTTTAACGATATGTATTTCGCAAAAGACGGTAAAAAATATTTTGCAACAAATACAGGTATAGTGACTCTTATTGAAGGTAAAATTTCTTACTTCTCTTACGGCGCATGGCTTATGCACCCAGTAGTAACAAAACTCGCTGTTTCAGAAAGCGGTACAATTGCAGCGGTAACCCCAAGGGGTATTAGTGTTATTACTTCACAATATATGACACTCGCAGAAAAAGCAAAGCATTTTGACGATTTCTCAGTTAAATATACTACAAGAAACGAAGGCTACCACGTAGGCAGAGTTTTAAGAAAATATGGCGATTTAGAGTCAGGTTGGCTTCCTAACTCTGATAACGACGGTCTCTTTACAGGTCTTTATTGCGCAAGCCAGTGTTTCCGTTATGCTGCTACTGGTGAAGCGGAAGCAAAGGCAAACGCTAAAAAAGCGGTTGAAGCTATGATTAAACTTACAGAAGTAACTGGTAAATCCGGCTTTACTGCGAGAGCAACAAGATATACAGACGACCCATATTTTGGTACAGGTAACCGTGAAGAATGGCACGTTTGTAAAGATAACCCTGACTGCGAATGGTTAGGCGAAACTTCGAGCGACGAAATGACAGGTCACTACTTCGCTTATGGTATTTATTTTGACCTTGTTGCAGATAAAAAAGAAAAGAAGAAAATAGCTGAAGTAGTAAAGAAAATTACAGACCATATTATAGAAAATAACTTCCACCTTTGTGATGTTGACGGGGTACCTACTACCTGGGCAAACTGGGAGCCAGACCTTCTTAATAACGACGACCGTTGGTATTTTGAAAAGGGCACAAACTCACTTGAAATTCTTTCATTCTTAAAAACTACATATCACGTAACAGGTGATGAAAAGTATAACAAGGTATTTGATATGCTTATCTCAAAGCATCACTATGCTATGAACTGTATGCAATATAAATGTGAAGATGCTCACATTGCTCATATTGACGACCAGCTTGATTTTACAAACATTTATCCACTTATTATTTACACAGATAGTGAGGCTCAGAAAGAAATCTTTAAAATGGGTCTTACTCACCACTATGAGTATGAAAGAATTGAGCGTTCACCATTCTTCAATATAGTTTATGGTGCTCTTACAAATCGTCCTTGCGATATTGAAAATGCGGCAAAATCACTTTCTGAAATGAATCTTGACCTTATTGTATGGCCAACTTACAACAGCTACAGAAAAGATATTGAAATAGACTATGCTCCACAAGAATTAGGATGTGCACCACAATTAAAAGTGCCTGTTGAATATTCTTCAAGAGTTTTGATGAACTATGACGGTAACCAATTTGTTTGCGATTCAGGTGTTGAAGAATTTGTAAGCATTAACACTAAAAATGCAAACAGAGCAGCGGCTTTACCTAATACATCAGGTGCAAATGGTATGAGAACCGCAATGCCATATATTTACCTTCTTCCATACTGGATGGGTAGATACTATGGACTTTTGGGAGACTAAGCACAATAAAAAGACCAGTCCGAGAGGACTGGCTTTTTTATTGTGAACTAAGTTTGCCTTGTGGCAATGATTTGCTTTGGCGTGAATTGAAATAAATTTCATAATTTGCATCTTACGATGCATGAATTGCCTGACGGCATTGTATTAGCAAATCAAATTATGTGAAACAATTTATGCGTTTACGCAATTCATGGCGTATGCCAAATCATTGAATAGCGACGGTAGATGTTATCTTTTATCTGCTTTTTAAAACTTTTTCGGGTTATAACCGCAAAACTTATAATATGTAAAGCGTAAATTTATATTTGTTGTTGAATTTTACGTAAAATTAGGGTATAATAATTACAACAGATATTTTAAGGAGGATTTTATATGCCAAATATCAGACCTGTTTCAGATTTAAGAAATTATGCAGAGGTTTTAAAAGAAATATCATTTGACGAGCCTGTTTTTCTTACCAAAAATGGCAGGGGATGTTATGCAATTGTTGATATAGAAGAATATGAAAAAACAAGAGCGATTATAAAGCTTATGGGTAAACTTTCTGAAGCAGAAAAATCTGCACAAGAAAATGGTTGGATATTAAGCGAAGATGTGAGTGATATATTGGGGGTAAAATAATGGAAATAAGACTTTCCCCAGTAGCAGTAAGTGATTTGAAAGAAATAAAAGATTATATCGAGCAAGATTTATCTAATCCTACTGCAGCAGAAAATGTTATTAAAAAGATAATAAGTGATTACACCCGATTAAAAACAATGCCTAATATTGGTATACCGCTTTCAAAAAAAGTTGGTTTTGAGACTGATTTTCGGTTTATAGTAAGTGGAAGTTATCTTGTTTTCTATAAAGCTGATAACGAATATGTTTCTATTTATCGTGTTCTTTATAGTCGCAGAGATTATTTGAGATTGATTTTTAATGATATAGAATTTGAAGAATAACGGAGATGTTTTTATGTTAAGAAAAAGGCAAGTACACCTTGATTTTCATACGAGTGAATTTGTGCCGGTTGGTGATAAATTCAGTAAAGAGCAGTTTCAGAGTGCTTTAAAGGCGGGGCACGTTGATTCTATTACGGTTTTTTCAAAATGCCATCACGGTTGGTCTTACCACCCATCAGAAGCGAATGAAATGCACCCTACGTTAAAATTCGATTTATTGGGTGCACAGCTTGAAGCGTGTAAAGAAATTGGTGTAAAAGCACCTGTTTATATTTCTGCTGGGTTTGACGAAAAAGATTTTAGAAAACATCCCGAGTGGCGTGTGGTTGTGTCACCAGAAAAAGAAAGACAAAAAGAATATGAAAACGAGGTTCATTTTCACCTTTTGTGCTTTAACACAAAATATCTTGACGTTTTATGCAGTCAGATTGAAGAGGTTATGGTGAAATATAACCCTTGTGGCATTTTTCTTGATATTATTGCGCCTAAAATCTGTTATTGTGAAAAATGTAAAAGTGATATGAAAGCACTCGGCTTAAATATTGAGAATGAAAGCGACAGAGAGAAATTTTCTCAGATTGTTTTTAATAAATACCTTGAAGCAACAAATGCCGCAGTCAGAAAGCATAGTGCAACTGCAACTATTTTTCATAATCAGGGGCATATTCCAAAAGGTGATTACCGTTACATAAATAAAAACTCACATCTTGAATTAGAGAGCCTACCAACAGGCGGTTGGGGTTACGACCATTTTCCACTTTCTGCAGCGTATACTCGCACACTCAAAGATAAAGAGTTTTTAGGTATGACTGGTAAATTCCATCATTCCTGGGGTGAGTTCGGTGGCTTCAAGCACCCTAATGCTTTAATTTACGAAGCGGCGTTAAGTGTTATGAATGGCGCTGGTTGCTCTGTTGGCGACCAGATGCACCCATCTGGCGAAATGAATATGGCTACCTATAATCTCATAGGTAAGGCATACTCAATGGTAGAAGAAAAAGAGCCGTGGCTTATTGGTGCCAAAAATATAGCAGATATTGCTGTTTTAAGTGCAGAGTCAATAACAGGGGACCGTAACGTAAAAGCAGATGCTGGCGCTAACAGAATGTTACTTGAAAGCAATTATCTTTATGATTTTGTTGACGAAACAATAGATATTTCAAATTATAAATTACTCATTTTACCAGATGTAGCGGGCATTTCTGACGAAATGACAGAAAAGGTAAAAGCATTTTTAAATAATGGCGGTAAAGTAATTGCAAGTGCAAAATCTATTGTGAAAAATAATAAATTCATACTCGATTTTGGTTCAGAATACATTGGCGAAAATGAATTTAATCCAACTTATTTAGTACCACATTATGACACTGTTAATGGTGTAACAGAATATTTAATGAGAGCAGATTTTAATAAATTCAAGGTTAATAGTGGTGAAGTTGTTGCAAGTATGCAAAACCCATATTTTAACAGAACTTTGGAGCACTTCTGTTCACACGCCCATACACCAAATAACCCTGAAGAAGAATTCAGTGGTGCAGTTATAAATAATAATATTGCATATATTGGTTGGGATATTTTTTCAGCCTATGCTCTCCACGGTCACCTTTGCTTTAAAGAACTTTTTAAAGCGGTTATGGAGAAAATGCTTGGTAGTGGAAAAACTGTTACAGTAGATATTCCTGACAAAGCAGTTGTTACTTACACTTATCAGGAAAAAGAGCAGAGAAATATATTGCACCTCTTATACGCTCACACAACTGTACGTGGTGAAAATACAGAGGTAATTGAAGATACAGTTCCGCTTTATGATGTGAAATGTTCCGTTAAATATAGCAAAAAACCGAGCAGGGTGGTGCTTCAACCACAAAACAAAGAAATAGCATTTGAATATGTGAATGGAGAAGTAACATTCACAGTTCCAGAAGTAGATATTCACGCAATGGTGGTTGTAGAATGAAGCTTTTATCAATAGGCAACAGTTTTTCAACTGATTCTCATAAGTTCTTACATAGTCTTGCGGAGCAGAATGGTGTTAAATTAGAGTGTTACAACCTTTTTATTGGTGGTTGTTCTTTAGAAACACATTGGCAGAATTTGGTTGAAAATAATGAGTTTTATGATTTAGAAATCAATGGTAGTGAAGCCACACGAAAAATCAGTATAAATGAAGCTCTTTTAATGAAAAAGTGGGATGTTATAACAGTTCAACAGGCAAGTGCTTTTAGCGGTATGTTTGAAACCTACGAGCCATATTTAACTGATTTAGTTGCGGTTGTAAGAGAAAAAGCACCAAAAGCAAAAATTTATTTTCACGAAACCTGGAGTTATGAAATCGGGTCTTTGCACGAAGGCTTTTTAAATTACAACAGTAATCAGAAAGAGATGCATTTACGAATTAAAGAAGCAAGTAAAAAAGCGAGTGACTTAATAAATGCAGATATTATCCCGACTGGCGACGTTGTGCAGTTCGTGAGAGAAAATATTCCTGAATTCGATTTTAAAAATGGCGGTATTTCACTCTGCCGAGACAGCTTCCATCTCTCTGAAGATTACGGAAGATTTTTAGCGGGTGTCGTTTGGTTTAAAAAACTAACAGCTAAGAATTTAAAAGAACAACCATTTATGGGTTTTGATTCTGAAAAAGTTAAAAAGTTAATAAAAGTAGTAAATAAAAATATCTGAAACAAAGCACTCATTGAAAAATGGGTGCTTTAAATTTTTGTGGGAATTTTACAAGAAAATGTTTCCTGAACAAAGGTACTACACACTTCCAAACAGTTGTTTTATAATTTAAAAAAAGAAAATTGTGGGGGAGTGGTTACATTAGATAACAAGAAAATAAAGGGGGAAAATCTGAATGGCTCATACAGTGAACTGGCATCTTTTTTAGGAGTTGAAACAGTTATAAAAATACATTCTAAATACAGGGGAACACAGATGTTTTTTCCGGTTGAACTTTTCAGCAGAGAATTTATAAGAGAGCAGATAGTCAATGAATACAACGGGAGTAATATAAGGGAGTTAGCCATAAAATATGGCTACACTGAAAAATGGATAAGAAAAATTGTAAAAGAAAACAAAATAAAGGGTGGATGATATGGAAAACAAAAATAATCAGCAAGACAAGAAAAAACAGCTGGTAGTTGTAGTTCTGATTATTGCTGTAATTGCAGTAATCGGTTTTGTAACTTCAGGGAATGACAAAAAATCGGATGATCAGGTGGTAGGCTCAACGCAAATTTCAGAAAGCACTTCTGAAAGTGAAGCTATGCAGACTGAAATTATTACAACAGAAGCAACAACTAAAGAAACGACAACGCAAAAGCCAACAACTACAAAGGCACCCGAAACAGAAGCACCTTTTTCAGAACCATGGCGACAAGCGTACGCAGATTATGTAAAAAAAGCGGCTAAAGAAGGGTACAACTCATTTAATCTGATTTATGTTGATAATGATGATGTTCCTGAACTCTTTTTAGGTAGTGGAATTGAAGCAACAGGTGAAAGGCTTTGTACTTACCATAACGGGAAAATTGTTGAACAGACCTTGTATAGAACATATAGTACATCTTACATAGAAAACAGTGGTCTTATTCAGAATTATTATGGTAGTCAAGGGTGTTACGGAATTGAAATTTATAAACTCCAGAATGGTAAATTTGAAATGCTTCACACAGCTTATATTGAAGAAGGTTACTCAGAAGATTATGGTGAATTTTATTCGGGTTGTTATTTAGATAAAAAAGAAATTCTAAGAGAAGATTTAGACAGAAAAATAGCGGAATATTTTGATGCCAACAAAGCAAAATTCACTTATGAAAATGCTACAGATGACAGTGAAAGCTTTGCTTATGAAATAATGGGATATAGTTTCTGAATATAAAACAAAAGGAGTTAATAAAAATGAAAGAAAAAATTATTAAAAATATAAATGCAATTCTTTGTGCTATTTGTGTTATTGCGTTAGCGTTACCATTTTCATCAGTAGATGTTTCTACTTCTGCGTTTGGTGTTTCCGCGGATTCATCAAGCAGTGTAACTGGCTTTACTATGATAACAGATGCAGGTTTATGGGGATATTTATTCTTAATTGCAATTGTTGTTATTTTGGCAACAACATATATAGGTAAATTTGCAGGTTATAAAAAAATTGCCTGTCTTGCTTCACCCGCGGTTATGCTTATAAGTATTTTTATAGCACCAGGTCAGCTCAGTGCAGATGGTGGTGGCGGAGAATATTCTGTTGATATTGATATTTCTTACGGACCTGGATTTTTTATAATTCTTGTAGTTACTGTTTTACTTCTTGGCATAGGTTTAATAAGATTTTTAGATTTAAAAGGTAACGCAATTTTTGATTTGATTAACTGTGAAGCAGAGAGTGAAGCAAATGAAACTGCACAAATCACACCAAATATAGATTTAAGTGCTACTGCTGAAAAATTAGGCAATGTTACAAAAAATATTACCGAATCTGTTACTCAACAGGCAGGTAACATAGTAGAAAAAGCAAAAGAAGCAGCACAGGCAAAGCCTGCTTCACAACCAAAGTACAACAGCGACCATGTTATGGAGCAAATAAACAAATTGTTCGAGATGAAAGAAAAAGGCGTTCTTACAGAAGAAGAGTTTGCACAGAAAAAAGCAGAATTTTTAAATAAATTGCAATAATTTAAAATAAAGGTCAAAATCTGTCCATCCAAAGCTGTATTATAAAGGTGTAAACAAAAGAATTTTGGACTTACAATTACAAAGGTGGTAGAAAAAATGGGACAGGGCATTAAATTTTTTTTAGGTATTGCAGATTTTATACTAATCAAATTTTTTGAAGTAGAACCAATATTTTCGTGGGTTTATCAGGATATGTTTGACGGAGAAGCAGAAGACGACATTGAATAATAAAAGGTGGTGAAAAGTATGTTTAATTTTCAAAGCAATAAATTCGGTCAGGATTCAGCAGGCACACCCAAAAGCAATAGTCCGAAGGATACACATGGTCCTATAGTACAAACAGGACCTACCGCAGGACAAAACAGAAGCAGAAATTCAGACGGCAGATGGCGAAAAAAACGCTCTGATGCCGGAACCACAAGAGAATAAAATTGAATTTATAAAATAAAGGAGACAATGCTATGTTTTTTAAAAATAACAATATGATTAAAGATGCAGTGCGAGAAGGCGAAAAGCCACAAGGTCGTAAAATAGACTGGGAACAGGGTAAAGAATATTCACAAAACAAAAACAATTCAAAGTCACAAAGCAAAGATATTTTAGATTTATTTAAAAACAGATAATAATTTTAACGTCATAATTTTACACGTCCTTTCTTTTAAAGACATAATCTGTCCAACCTGATGGTTATTATATAAACGTAATAACTCAAAAGGGGGCAGATTATGTCTTTTATTAAAGATAAAAATACAAATAAATTCTCCGTGCTTTACAAGGAAATTGCAGAGCTTATTGGCGAAGAAAATACGGTGATTTTATATAACCATTTTAAAGGTCAGCAGGTTTCGTTTCCGCTTCACCTATATTCAGGTGAGTACATAAAGGAATGTATTCTGGCTGAATATAATGGCTTAAACACAAAAGAATTAGCGCTGAAATATGGCTTTACTGAACGCTGGGTAAGAAAGATAATATCGGGTAAAAACAGTTGATAAAATCCGCGAAGTATGGTAAAGTAAAGGTGGTGGACGAAAAGTGCCCATCACATTTTACAAGAGTGAGTGATGATATGAGCTTTGCATACGAAAAAGCCGACAAAAGCACAAGACTTTTAGAAATTTATAAACGGCTTAATAAGGGCGGATATGTGAGTAAAAAAGACCTGGCTTCTGAATTCGGAGTTTCGTTAAAATCAATTCAGCGCGACATAGATGCTTTAAGAGATTTTATCCAGCAGAACGAGACTCCCGGAAGCGATGAAATTATTAAGTATGACAAAGTGAAAAATGCTTATTATTTGGTAGAGCTCCAGCGCGAATGGCTTAATAACGAAGAAGCTCTTGCTATGTGTAAAATTTTATTGGAGAGCAGAGCATTCAATAAAAAAGAGCTTGATTCACTTATAGAAAAGCTCATAATGCAGGTTACGCCAGAGCAAAGAGCTATTGTAAAAACAATAATAAACAGTGAACATTTTAATTACATAGAGTTAAAGCACGGTAAAGACTTGTTTTCTGTTTTGTGGACTCTTTCAGAAGCAATAGTAAATCAATTTAAAATAGAATTCACCTACACCCGTCAGGACAAAAAACAATTCAATAAAACTGTAAAACCAGTTGCAGTAATGTTTTCAGAATTTTATTTTTACTTAATTGCATTTTCAGTAGAGCCTGAAACAAATGTGCCTGTTGTTTACAGAGTTGACAGAATTGAAAATCTTAAAGTAAGCAAAGAAAAATTCACTGTGCCATATAGCGAAAAATTCAAGGATGGCGAGTTTAGAAAACGCGTGCAGTTTATGTATATGGGAGAATTGAAAAAGGTTAAGTTTGAATATTCAGGCGTACTCGAAGCCATTCAGGATAAATTGCCGACATTAAGAGTTTTAACTGATTATAAAAACGGAACCTATTTAATGAGTGCCGAATGCTACGGTGACGGAATAAATATGTGGCTGGGCGCTCAGGGTGATAAGGCTAAGATTTTGGAAGAGGTTAAATTATGAAAATAATTGCAAGTGATTACGATGGTACGTTAAACCACGGCGGTATTGATGATAAAAAAAGAGAGTCAATAAAAAAATGGCGTGAAAAGGGTAACAAATTTGGCATTGTAAGTGGCAGAGTGGTTGATGACCTTTTAAAAATTTATAAAAAAGATGAATTGGATTTAGATTTTTTACTTGCTTGTAACGGAGCGGTAATTTTAACAACTGACGGCAAAATTTTAAAAGAAGACCACATTGATGGTGATATTTTAAAACCATTTTTAGACTTTCTTTTTTCACTCGGGGCAGACTGGGCTACAATTCAGAGTGACAGAAGCTACATAATTGACGAGAACGACAACGACAGATTGCCAGATGAATTCACTCGAAAAACCTTGCCCAATTTAAAATATTTTATTCAGGTGAGCACCATTTTAGAGGATGATGAAGAAGCAGAGGAAGTAACCAACGCTGTAAGAGAAAAATTCGGCGACAAATTAAACCCACTACAGAACGGCAGATGTATTGATATTGTCTCTTCCCGAATTAATAAAGCCAAAGGTCTTTACGATTATTTAGAGCTTGTCGGCGGTAAATATGAAGATATGATAACTGTCGGTGATAATATAAACGACACTCATATGATTAAAGAATTCCGTTCTTATGCCATGGCAAACGGCGTGCAGTCAATTAAAGATATTGCAGATTATGAGATTGAAAGTGTAACAGAGCTTATTGAGAGGGAAATATAAAAGTAAAGATAAAGGTGCAATCATAATGTATGATTGCACCTTTTAAGTAAAAATCATTCAATTTCAATTAATTTAATTCCAGAGGGCGTTTTTTCTGTATGCTCATTATTTACATGATATGATAAGATAGACATACGATTTTCAACACGAGATAAATGATGTGCGCCTTTTGTAAGTAGTGCGATATATCTCATTTCCTCTATTACATCAGGAGAATACTCAAAGTATTGTTCTTCTACAACATTTGGTTTGGCTGAAAAAAACACTGCAAGTTTATCATCTATTTGTTTAAGCTTAGTTAATTTTTCAACAGTATTAACCCTAAAATCTACCAATCCTAATCCCGCTAATAAAAGGAAATATTTTAAAAATCTCTTCCGTGTGTTTCTTAAAATTGGTTTTTCAATTGTTAAAACACAATTTATTTGTTCAATCATTTTTTGTATTCTCGATAATCCTATTGTTGGATAGTCTGCTTTTGCCGCATATTCTTGAATAATTTTATCAGTAGTTCCGAAAGATATTTTTGTATCAAACAATCCTATTATACTATAAAAAATTTTATCAAACTCTGCCCTATTATCTGAAAAACCGATAACATCAAGAAAAAGATTTTTGTGAGAAATGCTTTCAAGAAAACGTTCGAGATTTGTAGCGGGCATAGAATTAATTATTTCACCAGCACGAAGTCTTTCTTGATTCTGTAAAAACCTAAAATATTCACGAACTTGTTGGTCAGTTGCATCGGCAATATATGTCATAGGAATATTGTAAGAACCAATATTGCCCTTAATAATAGGAGGTAAGTCATTATATCTTAATCTTACAATTCCTTTGTTTGAAAGTTTTTTAACTAATTTATCAACAGTTTCATCCGTTACACCAGCAGTTTCATAATAATCTCTGATGACCTCAATGATTTTTTTTGACCATTCGCTTTTAATAACATACTCATTAGTAGCAAAATCTCGAATGGTTGTTAATCTTTGCTGACCATCAACAACTTCAGACCTAGCACCTTTTTCATTTGGTGTATTTAAAACTCGAACGCTTATATTTCCTGTTGGATAGTTTTTTATTACACTGTAAATGAGTTTATCTTTGAAGTCATCTTTCCAAATATAACCACGTTGGTAAGATGGTTGCAGATCAAGTCCACCAAAATTGACAGTGTTAATGTCATTTAAGACTGTTGTAACAGGGATGGATGCGTTGGAAAATCTCATTTGTTCTAACATAAATCTTACTCCTTTTCAATTTTTTCTTCATTATAACACGAAAAAATCGAAAAGTCAATAGATTCTAATAGAATCTAAAACAAAAATACTAAAAAACCGAAAATTTAAGACAGATTCTTTTGTGTTAAGTGTCTGACTTCTGTAAATTATGCTCCCTACAAAGCATTTGTCCGTTTTCCAAAGTAGTGTGTCCGCCTTTGCTCCATGGTATTTTATGGTCGGCGTGCATATCCTCAAAATCCCATTTTATATCTTTACCCTCTGCCTTACACATTGGGCAAATTCCGTGTTGTCTTTCGTACAAAGTCCGTTTTTCATTATCGGTAAATGCACGAATTGATAACACTTTTTCTTTTGTCTTTCCGCTTAACAGATATTCATATATGCCTTTTTGTTTTGTTATGTCATCATCTTGTAAAAGTAAATTTATTTCTTTTTCCAATTCGTTAGGGTCATAAACATTGTTACCGTATTCGTTATAAAGAATACCCCAATTTAACCCTTTCATAAGCTTTGCCCTGTATTTAGGGAAAGTTAATTCAACCCAATCAATAATAGTTTTGTAATATTGTTTCAATGGGGTGGCATGTGTATCGTGCTGATGTTCTGCCATATATTGTTCGATAGTTTTATTTTCTTTTTCTGATGCCCAGCTCAAAACTGTTTGTAGATAATCCTGCCTTATAGGTGAACCGCTCATATATTTTTCGCCGATTTTATAAGCAATACATTGATTTTTGCTAAAATACCTTTTTGCATCACTTAACCATTCGCCTGTATATATAGCATTCCGAAGTTCTTGGTCTGTGAGTTTTTCCCCTGCAATATTTATTATTTTAAACCAATCAAGTTTTTCTGTATCTGTACCCTTACAAATATAAATCATCAATTTATAATCAAGGATTTTATCTGTTATTTCTTTTGATGTATGGGCATAATATGGAGTAGTTGGTGAAGCTGGATTTGCAAAGATAGAATAACCATTATCCAACCAATCACAAATTGAGATTGTTCTCTGTTGACCATCGAGCATTTCGTATGTACCATCTTCATTTTCTGACCAGTACATTACATTGAGTGGAAAATCGTTGAGAATGGAGTTCATAACAGCAACTTTCTTTTTATCGTCATATACAAATTCTCTTTGGTAAGCAGGTCTAACATTCAGTTTTCCACCATATGCAACAACCTGTCCGCTTTCTTCGTTATTATAACCATTAAAAACTTCTCTTACAGTAATTTCATGTAATTTAATTTCCATTTTGTTTTCTCCTTATTAGAACTCTAGCATATATACTGGAGTATAAGTCATTTGTTTTCTCGTCACGAAAAGCGGGAACTTTATCTTTTTGGGGATTGTAATCTCTATATAAGGTACCTTTTGCATTCATTGTATATTTTCCTGTACCATTCCCATTTTTATCTAATATTTCCATTCGTCTATTAGATGTGAATTCACAACTACCAACAATGCCTAATGCAATAATTTCAAATTGGTCGGGGTTGTACTTATCAAGAAAAGTAATAGGTACACCTATAACCCCATAATAATCTTCCGGAATATTCGCGGTTATATCAACATTTATTGCATCATAATTCTTATAGTATGGATATTCTTCGGGTGTATATTTTTTCCATAAATCAATGTCTGTATGCCTTTCTGCGTAGTCCATATTGGTAAACCAACGGACACCTTTTACTCGTATATATTTTCGTCCTTGTTCGTCAATACGATAACCAGAAGCATTTAACGGATAATCATTGGGAACTCGGAATTCTCTATCTCCACTATGAATAGAATATCCCATCCATAATTTATTGCTTTTTATGAGTGCAAAAATTTCTTTATAGGTTATTGCATTAACATTACCGATAATAATAAATTGCTTATTATATTCAATTAATTGAGCAACATACTCACGAAAAAGAGAAAATGGTGGATTAGTAACAACGATATCTGCTTGTTTCAAAATTTCAATGCATTCGGAAGAACGAAAATCTCCATCTCCTTTTAAAAGTGAAAGAGTATTTTTTTGGTTTCGTAATAAATATTCTACATCGCTTAAATCAATTGCTCCATCACCATTAATATCAACAACTTCTGTTATCTCTATTTTATAGGGAAACCTTTTTGGTATGTTTTCATTACTCGGCAATATGTTAAACAGTGATAATTGTTCAAATTCCTCGCCTGCAACAGGAGAGCCGGTGTAACAAGTAGCGATTATTTTTTTAAGGCCTAAAAAATTGAAATTCATGGCAAAGTATTTGAAAAAGTTACTTTCGTAGGGATCATCACAATTACAGAATACAGTTTTTCCCCAAAAATGCTTTCTGTAATGCTTCATTTCGGTTTCGATATCAGTGAGTTGAGTATAAAACTCATCTTTTTTATTTTTATTTGCTTTTTTCAAATCACTGTTTCCTGCCATTGTAGTATTCACTCCATTACTTGATGTATTATTTTAAGCAGCGGATATATCTGTATAGATATATACTTATATAAATATACATTCAATTGGATAAATTGTCAATGGAGTATATCTTTAATAAAATATAATTGGTGATAAAAGATGGTTAGATTAACCCTTGATAAAGCATTGGAAAAAAAGAAAATAACAAGATACCAATTAGCACAAATGACGGGAATACAATATCAGATTATTGATAATTATTATAAAAACAAAGTTGTGCGCTATGATAGTTATGTTTTAGATCGCGTCTGCTCAGCCTTGCAATGCGAAATTTCAGATATAATTGAATATGAGAAAGAGCAATAAAAAACCGCTACATTGAAAATCAATGTAACGGTTTTGTTTTTATAATATAAACTTATCACTTTCTTTTAAATCCAATAAATCAACTATATTAAGAAAATTTTGTTTTGCAGTTTTAAGTGCTTCCACCTTATGTGCATCGCTACCAAAATAGAATTTGCAACCACATTCCTTTGCAATAAAAAATGGTCTTAAAAGAGCGTCTTTCTCTTCTTTAGAATTAAAAATGCTCTTCATATTAAGCTCGATTCCTACGCCTTTTCTTGCACATTCAGAAAAAATATTATATAAATCATTGGTTTTTAAAAGTGAAATCGCTTTTGCGTGATTTGCTTTAAAAACGTGGGTTCCCGTTAAGTGCGAAATGCCAATTTTGTGCCAAGGCAAATCTTTTTTTAACAGCTCTTCAAATCGCTTTAACCAAAGCTCAGCGGCTTCTTCTGGAATTGTAGGTCTTTTCTTTACTGTGTACCCCTCAAGGTGCAAATGAGTTGTAGAAACAGTAATAAAATCAAAGAAATCAATATGCTCGTCACTTACGCCTAAAGTGAAATTATAATCCATTTCTGCTTCTGCGCCAAATAAGAATTTAACGTTCTCATCTTGTGGTAGTGGTAGAGCTTTTGTTATAAAGCTGAATCGTTGTTCTTCGTGCCATTCGCCAACGCTTTTTACACTTTCATCCCACAAATGATTTGTAAGACAAATTGATTTAAAATTATTGTCTTTAGAATATT
Source organism: Oscillospiraceae bacterium (assembly GCA_015066465.1). GTDB lineage: Bacteria > Bacillota > Clostridia > Oscillospirales > Acutalibacteraceae > DTU089. The sequence continues at coordinate 3,395 of SVOI01000030.1, read as the reverse complement.
TCAGAATTGTTTCTGGTGTCTGATTTTCATCGTGACAGCAGGGTGAAATTGTAGAATGAATATGAAAATCGTGGTCGACTATATATTTCATAACATCATCTCCGTTTTTATAACGATTATAGTTAGTCGAAACAGTGTAAAATTACACTGTTTCGATACCAAATCATATATTTGGTATCGAATCTTCTTTGAAAATTCGACTATAATCCTTTCAATGACTGTAATGCAAAATTGTGTTTATGAAAAACAATTTTGCTAAAAGCCGATAAAATCGGCTTTTACGAAACGCAACTGCGTTTCGACTAATTACAATCATTATAATAACACATAAAAAAGTGTTTTTAAAGTATTTTTATATTGATATAAAAAAAGGTTTGTTATATAATCAATCTGTATACACCTTTAAAGGAGCATTTTTTATGGCAGACAAAATTTTTGATTACATAATTCACGGTGGTGACTATAACCCTGACCACTGATTTAAGGAGATAAAATGAAAGAGTTTTTATTTGGTTTACTTGTTGTGTTTTTTGCTTTTATTTTAGTTCTTATTTTTAATGCATTAAGAGTTAAATTAACTGCACGAAAATTGACTGAAAGAAAAGAACACAAGACAAAAGAAGAACAAATTGAATATGCAAAAAGACTCGCAGAAATGATAAAGTGCGAAACTGTATCTAAAGAAGATTCTTTTGATGATACTGAATTCAAAAAGCTTCGTGACGTAATGAAAGAGCTTTTCCCGTTGATTCACGAAAAGGCAGAAAAAATGACTTTTTCAGATGACTGCTGGATTTATAAAATCAAGGGTAAAGATGAGAGTAGAAATATAATTTTAATGAGTCATCACGACGTTGTAGCGGCAACTGGCGATTGGCTTCATCCTGGCTTTTGTGGTGAGATTTTTGACGATTGCCTATGGGGCAGGGGAACTGTTGACACTAAAACGCCACTTTTTGCTGAATTTCAGGCTCTCGAAGAATTATTAAGCGAAGGGTTTGTTCCGGAATGTAACGTTTATATCGGATCTTCTCATAATGAAGAAATCGGCGGTGACGGAATCCCCGAAGCACTTAAGTATTTTAAAGAGAATAACATAACCTTTGAAACTGTACTTGATGAAGGCGGTGCAATTATTTCGCCACCACTTGCAGGTATTAAAGCAAATTGTGCTATGATGGCAATTCACGAAAAGGGCAGATATACTCTTAATTGCTATGCAAAAGATACGAGTGGTCATAAAGGTCTTACAGCGAATAAGAATACACCCGTTGCAAGAATGTCTGCATTTATTACAGAGGTAAACACCAAAAATATTTTTATAAAAAGACTTTACCCTGAGGTAAAGGGAATGTTTACACACCTTTGCCCTTATGCACCTTTTATAATGACAGTACTTTTTTCAAATCTTTGGTGTTTTGGTTCTCTTTTAAAAACTGTTATGCCAAAACTTAATGCACAGGCGGGTGCAATGGTTGGAACAACTTGTACTTTTAACGAGATTAACACCAACAAAGAAGAAAAATACTGCCACGCTAAAGCATTTCTTCGTCCTGTTTATGAAAGCGATTTAAAAGAAGATTTAAAACAAATTGAAAAAATTGCAAAGAAATATGATATCCAGTTAGTACCAGCAGAAAATAAAGAATGCTTTAAATCAACCGATGTAAACAATAAATCAGTTGAATACACAAAAAAATGTATAAATGATATTTTTCCTGACGTTATTCCTGCACCATATATTTTACCAGCTGGAACAGATGCAAGGCATCTATGTAGTATTTCAGAAAGTGTAATTCGTTTTGCACCTATTGAAATGAACGACAAGCAATTTGCTTCAGTTCATAGCGAAAATGAACATATTTCATTAGACTCAATTGCGAATAGCGTTGTATTTTATAAGCATTATTTAAAAAATTACAGATAAGAGAGAAATTAACTATGGGTGAAAAAATAAAACAGGCAATAGGAATTGAAGGCACGTTTAAAGACACGGTATGGCCAATGATTCAGTATTGCTTTGCCAATATATTTATGGGTGGCGGTGGCTACATCATAACTATGTATTTTTCAATGTTCTTAACGAATGTTGTTGGTTTACAAATAGAGCAAGCAGCGTTTATTGTGATGATAGCAACAGTGTGGGATGGTATAAATGACCCGATTATGGGTTTAATTACCGACAGAACACGCTCAAAATACGGCAGACACAGAAGATATTTGCTTCTTAGCATTCCGCCACTTGTTGTGTCTTACATAATGCTCTGGAACGCTTTTGGACTTGATGGAACGGAGCACCCGATTATTGCAGTTTGTTATTATTCGTTTGCTTATATCCTTTATAAAACTGCTTACACAATGGTTGATGTTCCACATACCGCAATGTTACCTACATTAGCACCAGAATATAACAAAAGAACACAGTACACATCTGTAAGCTATATTTTTAACTCTGTTGGTATGGTACCATCTTATATTATTCTTTTAATATTCTTATCTGTTTTCGGTTCGTCAGATGGTCTTTCAAAAGAGTCTAAAATGCCGTTCTTATTAACAGGTATTGTGCTTTCAATTGTCTACGCTTGTTCAATTTTTGCAACGTTTAAAACCTGTAAAGAGCCAAGCTCATTAGATGAAGAATTACCGCCACTTGATATAAAATTTGCAATAAATGAATATATTCAGGTGTTCAGAAACAAGTCATTCCGTGATTATTTTTCAATGTCTTTTTTCTGGCAAATGGCTCGTAGCTGTTTTTCAACAACTAATGTTTATTACATAACGTATCTTGTTAATCTTTATAAATATTATCCGCTTTTCAATACGTTTGCAGGTATTTTTGAAACACTTGCTTTCCCGCTTAATTATGCATTAACGATGAAAAAGGGTAAGAGTAAATGCGGTGCCGTTGTTACTCCGTTTATGATTGTAGGTTTGCTTATTGCGCTTTTTGTAAAACCTGCTACACCAGGTGGAAATGTTATGCTTACACTTGTTTTGATGATTTTAGGTGGTGCGGTGCTTTACCCGTTTGGTATGAGTGGTTTAGGGTTTGTCAGTAACAATGTTTTACCTGATTTAACTGATGTTGACGAGCTTATTACAGGCAGACGCCGTGAAGGTGTTATTGGTACTTTCAACACAATGATTAAACAAGTTACTGGCGGTATTATGACGTTTTTAGTAGGTGTTGTTTTAAAATTATTCGGACTTGTAACAGGTAATGAGGGTGTTTATATTGAGCAGACTGAAACAGCTTTGTGGGGTCTGAGAATATGTGTTGCAATTCTTCCGGCAATCTGTGCAATAACTGCATATCTTTTATTAAAACGCTTTAAAATGACAAAAGATGACCACACTATGATAAGAGCCGCTATTGCAACAAAGCACAAATA
>SVOI01000080.1 GCA_015066465.1 Oscillospiraceae bacterium | reverse complement strand
GAATTCGGGCAAATATACGAAAGCAGATGTTTGTCATAGTGTGGTGGTATTTCGAGTTGATTCAGACGTATTTCGCAACGGATTTATAGGCAGGAATAAGAAAAGTCTTTGCTAAAGCGACTTTTCGGCTGACATCAGGCGGCGGTGCCACCTGTTTCAAGGGAATTGACGATTCCACATGGTTCGTAACCTTAAACCACCCTTTTCTTTGCTAAAATGAAAAAATAGCCATAAACACACGGAACTCAAGACTTGTTTGGGTCTTTGCTAAACGTTGTTGGAATAGTTGTTGAATTATTAGTAAAATATAATATTGCAATTAAAGAACAATTATGCTAAACTTAATAGTGCCAAACTAATTGAATATAACAGACGAGCATTATTTTAAAAGAATAGTGTTTCTTTTTGTTTTGTGATTTTAAGTCGATTTCTTGAATTTGATAAAAATGCAAATTCCGTTGAAATTGACTTTGCAGTAATGCTTGTTATATTGAATTAGTTTGGCGACTATCGGGGTTTGCGTTTTTTGTGCGACTACTTCGGTGGTCGCACTTTTTGTTTTTTATAGAACTTTAAAATGCACAATTCACGATGCGTAATGCAAAATTTTAGAATGTGATGGCATTTTAAATGAAATCAAAAATTGATTGCTACAATGTACCTCTCTTCAAAGAGAGGGGGACCGCCATCCCGTGAAGTCACTTGCATTTATACGCTATCAAGCGAGTAATCAGTTGGGAAATTAAATAATATGCCTTGGGTGGTGGAGAGTTCTTCGCCACGAGGTAGTTTTTGAAACTGCAGTCAGTAGGTGGAGAAATAAACTAAAAAATACAACTTATCAATAAACCGACTAACTATAAAAAGAGAGGTCAACGCGTTGCGAAGAACTCTCCACCATTCCGTTTTAAATTATTATAGGTTTTAGTGTTTTTATCGCCTGAAACCTTAATAATATCAACGAATTTTCGAAAAGAATAGTCCTCCTCTCTTCGAAGAGAGGCAGGCGAAAAAAATAAACTCATCCGTTCATTTGAGGTGTGTTGAAATAGGGAAAAATAAAACATAAGGAGACAAAATTATGACAACAGAAAAGAAATTAACAGGTTACCCGAGCATAGACAAGCCGTGGCTTAAGTATTACAGCGAAGAAGCAATAAATGCGGTTACGCCAAAGTGTAGTATATATGAAAATATTTATAACAGTAATAAGAATAATCTTTCAGATGTTGCTTTAATGTTTTTTGGAAAGAAAATTACATATAAAACTCTTTTTGAAGAAATAGAAAAAGCTGCTAAAGCATTTGTTTCTTGTGGGGTTAAGTGTGAAGATAATGTTGTTATTTGTGCACCGGCAATGCCAGAGACTGTCTACTCAATTTTAGCACTCAATAAACTTGGTGCAAATGCAGTAATGATTAACCCTCTTTTTTCAGAAGAACAACTTGTTGCAAGAATTTCTGAAACAGAAGCAAAAGTTTTAATAGTTGCAAACGAGCTTTACACAAGAGTTGAAATGGTAATTAAAAAGACAAGTATAAAAACAGTAGTGTCTTGTCCTGCGGTTAATTCTTTGGGTGCTGTTGTAAAAATGCTTAAAAAGGTGAAGAAAATACCCGGTACAGTAACCTACAATGATTTTATTAAGAATGGTAAAAAAGTGTCTGTTAACAATGCTCAATACAGACCAAATCGCCCTGCAATTATGGTTTATTCAAGTGGTACAACAGGAGCTTCAAAAGGAATTCAACTTACAAATGACAGTATTAACAATACAATAAAAGAAGGGGTACAAATTGGTTTTGAATGGCAACGAGGCGACCGTTGGTTTTCACAAATTCCTGTTTGGTTTTCAACGGGTATATGTGCCCAGACACTCGTACCGTTAAAATATGGCATAACCATTATTTTAGAGCCTTTGTATGATTTTGAATTGTTTTATGAACACATTATAAAGTACAAACCTAATTTTATGATTACTGCTTGTGGTTTGTTAGATTACTTAATGACAAAACAACCTTATAATGAAGCGTATAAAGAATTTAAGTTCCTTTGCGCTGGCGGTGAATATGTAACGCCTGCTGCTGAAAAGAAATACAATGATTGGTTAAAAGCTAATGGTAATAACTACGGTTTCTTTAAGGGTTACGGAATGTGTGAGTGTGGCGGAACAGTAACGGCATCTTCGCCAAAAAGTAATGAAACCGGCAGTGCGGGTATTCCTACACCAAATGTAATTGTTTCGGCTTTTGATTTGGTTACTGGTAAAGAATTAAAATATGGTGAACGTGGTGAAATACGCGTACTTACAGATAGCAGAATGTCAGGCTATTTTAAAAACTCAACCGCTACAAATGAGTATTTTAAAGAAGATGAACAAGGTCGTATTTGGGCTTGTACCGGAGATATAGGATATGTCAAAGAAGATGGTAGTGTCTATGTTGATGGTAGAATCAGTTCATCTTATAAAAATCAAAATGATGAAACAATATATTTGTTTGATATAGAACGTGCTGTACTTGATATTGAAAAAGTAAGACAATGCAAAGCAGTTGTATCTGAAATAAACGGAATGAAAACACATGTTGCACATGTTGCGTTAGTTGATGGTGTAAATACATCAGAAGTTTTAAAAGAAGTAAAAATACATTGTGAGAAAAAATTACTCGCAAACCATCTGCCAACATTAGTAAAAGTTTACAACTCTGCTTTACCTGTATCAGCAAGTGGTAAACTTGATGTTGCAAAAATGGAAAATGACACAAGCGATTTAATAGAATTTTAAGGAGCAGAAATATGACAACAGAAAAAGATTTAACAGGCTACCCGAGTATAGACAAGCCGTGGCTATCAAAATATCCGGACTTTTTATTGTCACAAAGAAAAATTTATAAAACTATTTATGAAAATATTTGTGCGGTTTGGGGCAACGAAGATGAAACCATTATAAATTACTATGATACAAATATTTCAACTAAACAATTTTTCTGTCGTGTTGATGAAATAAAAAAATCATTATTTGCAATGGGCATAAAATCGGGAGATTCAATTGCTATTGCTTTAGAATCTGTGCCTGAATTTTTAGAGTTGTTTCTTGCTTGTGAACAATTAGGCTGTTCTGTAAAAAATTATCTTGATGGTGTGTCGAATGGTATTGATTTGATTAAAGGATGTACTGCCAATATTTATATTACTCACGATTATATTACTCAAAAAGATGTTGATTTGATATATAACGAAACACATATAAAAAATATTATTCTTGTAAATCCGTTGTTTTCTGTAACCAATACATCTGGAGTTCGTAATAATATAAAAGATGTAATCAACGAAAGGTACACGGGTGTACTAATAAACGATACTCGAAATATTCAATGGGAAGATTTTCTTGAATTAGGTATAGATATTGCTAATGTGCCAACACCTACAAAACAAAACATCCTTTTTTCTGCTTTTACGAGTGGTACATCTGGTGAACCAAAAGAAGTTTTACATACATCAGCATCTCTAATGGGTGTTATCAATCAGTTAGCATTATTTCCGTTTCATGAAAAAGGGAAAGATACCTGGATGTTAACAATTTTACCACCTACATTAGTAGCAGTAGTTGTAGCTATGATGTTTTATCCTCTTGCGGATGGTAAACAGTTGATTCTAAATCCCTTCTGTAAATTAGAAGATTTAGACATAGAAATGATGCATTTTGAACCCAACTGTTGGGGACTTATTCCGATTTTTTTCGATGTATTGCTTGAAAGTAAAAAGATTCCCGAAAGTTATGATATGGGTTATTTTAAACTTTTCGGTTTTGGTGCAGAACCAATGACAAATAAATTCATTACAAGAGTACAAGATTTTCTCGATGCCCATAATTGTAAAGCTCCATTTGGTTCTGGATATGGTCAAAGCGAGGGTGGCTCTGACTTTACTGTATGCATGGGTAGAGAAATGATGTCATATGGTAGTGCTGGTATGCCTTTGATTGATACTACCATTTCAGTATTTGTACCAGGTACAACACAAGAATTACCTTATGGACAGGTTGGTGAGATTTGTAAAACTGGTCCTGGTATCATGGTTGGTTATTCTGATTCTGAAAAAACAAAAGAAGTTTTGAAGTTACACGATGATGGCAAAGTTTGGTTGCATACGGGAGATACAGGTTTTATGACTCCTGAGGGCTTATTATTTGTGTTAGGCAGACAAGGCGTAAATATATATCCTGACAAAACAGTATTTCCACTTGCTATGGAAAACAAAGTTGTTGAGTTTCAAGGTGTAAAAGAAGCTATTGTTGTTTCAGGTGTTGATAAAGAGCATAGTGGATATGAAGTACCATATTTGTTTGTTGTTCCTGAAAAAGAGCAAAACAAAGAAGTCTTGCTTGGTGGATTAAAAGAGTATATTAAAACTGCTATTAGTGAAGAAGAACAACCCAAAGATACTTTTATAATTGATAAAAAACCTATAAGTCATTTCAAGACTGATAGAAAGTATTTGCAAAAGGAATTTAATTTATTATAAGGAATAAAAATGCACTTAATATTATGCATTTTATTTATAAATGGTGAAAGGATGAAAAATATGGAAACTAAAGATTGGATTATTATGTTGGTCCCGATTTTAATTAATGGAGTATTTTTATTTGTTTTTCAACAAGTAATGACACAAAAAATCAAAAAAACGGAAAAGAAAACAGATTATAGACAAGGGGTGTTAACTGAGTTTTTAAGTTTAATGCAAAGTGTCTACGATAATATTAAAAATATAGCATGGGCTTTGAAACCAAATAGTGATGATTTTGCTGAACATTGGAATTCATTTGTTTTGCAAATTCAAAATATTAACTCGTTTTATAATACACATAAACCTACTCTAAGTAGTTTGGAAAAACCATATGAAAAGTGTATTGAAGGATACAAGAGGCTTGATTGGATTTTGTCAAAATATGTAGCTGAAAACAATGGAAGTGAAATTTTCCGTGCACAAGTTTCTGAAGAGTTTAGTGCGGTATATTATGAATTGGAAGAATTACTTAAGAAATGTTTATCTGAATGTGAAGAAGAAATATTAAAATTTAAATAAACTGAACTAACATTAGGAGCAGAAATATGACAACAGAAAAAGAATTAACAGGCTACCCGAGTATAGACAAACCGTGGCTTAAATATTACAGCGAAGAAGCAAAAAATGCAAAACTCCCTGAATGTACAATTTACGAGTACCTTTGGGAAAACAACAAAGACCATTTAGACGATGTTGCACTCATTTATTTTAACAGAAAAATCACATATAAAG
>SVOI01000029.1 GCA_015066465.1 Oscillospiraceae bacterium | reverse complement strand
ACTTCTGCCCATGGCGCAGTTGGATAACGCAGCAGATTCCGATTCTGAAGAACGGGGGTTCAAATCCCTCTGGGCAGGCCAAAAAAGATAGCACACTTTTGTGTGGTATCTTTTTTATTTTTACACCAAGAGGGATTTGAACCAGAAATGGGAGCGAACTCCGAGCAAAGCGAGGAAAGGAGCGACAGAGAAACAGTCCAGTGGACTGTTTTGACATTTCTCTAACTGAGCAAAGCGAAGGCGAAAGAATCCCTCTGGGCAGGCCAAAAAAGATAGCACACTTTTGTGTGGTATCTTTTTTATTTTTACACCAAGAGGGATTTGAACCAGAAATGGGAGAGCGTAATGAAACTTTACGTTTTTCTTTTGAAACTTGCCATTCTTACAAAATCTTAAGATGACTTTCGCTTAAAACTATGCTATACTTAATTAGAGGGAGATGGTTTTATGTTCAAAAATTCCAAAACAAGTATTATTATCTTCGCTGTATTAGTTGTTGCTGCTATCGCATTTTTCCCAACGATTGGTAGTAATGTTAAAGAATACAAAGATATTAATGGCGAAAATGATTTTTCACTTTGTAAAATAACAGATGAAGATATAATTAAAGGTATGGATAGTTCTACTTTAAATATTGTTACATTTGATGAAGAACAAAATGAGTACTGGTATTTAGGAAAATATTTCAATGGTTCAACTTCACTTGACACTGGTACACCTTTAACTGAAAACAATACCATAAATATTCAAAAATTCTCTGTTACAAAAGGTAATGCAAGGCTTTTGATTTTAGCAGACAATACAATAGTTCATGATTTCATCCCAAATGAATCCAACCAAGAATTATCTTTAAACAATCTACAAGGTGATATCAGCTTGGTAATTGCTGGTGAAAGCACTAATTTTGAGGTAATATTTAAAGTTTATTAAAAGATGCTCTCTCGAGCATCTTTTTTATTGTTATAATATTTTAAATATGATATAATTTACTCGGTGATACTATGTTCAGAGAATTAACAAGAAAAAATAAGCAGATTTCAAATGACAGATGCATAGAAATTTTAAAGACTGAAGCACGTGGTGTTCTTTCTGTAAACAGTGAAAACGGCTACCCCTACTGTATGCCAATGAATCATTATTACTGTGAAGAAAACAATAAAATATATTTTCATTGTGGTAAAACAGGTCACAGAATTGACTGTCTAAAAGAAAACAATAAAGCTTCGTTTTGTATTTACACTAAAGGCTATCAAGAAAATAATGACTGGGCTTTTAACGTAGAAAGTGTAATTGTTTTTGGTGAAATTAAAATAATAGAGAATAGAGAAACAATTAAAAACATTGTAACAAAATTATCTTATAAATTTACAGAAGATGAAGAATATATTAATAATGAAATTAAAAATTATTTAAGCGAAACCATTTTATTAGAATTAACACCGCTTCACATTTGTGGCAAAATGGTAAAAGAAGCATAATTTTTATTGATATTAAATTAAAATTATTTTATAATAAAATAAACTTGAATATTGGAGTGATTTTATGTTTCCTCACAAAACGAAAAACAACCCTGTTCATATGCTTATTATGGACCAGATTAACGACGTTGAAAACTGCCTTATTCAATTTGAAAGCTTCATTCGTGCTTCATCCGCACCTAACGTGTCTTTTGATACTTTAGGCACATTAGCAAAAGGCATAATCGATGCCGAGGCTGTTGCAGACGTTTCTTTAAGAAAAATGATAGATTCTTTAAGTGGTAGTTCTTTCTTAACTGCTACAAGACAAGACTTAATTTCAATAGCTACTGGTTGTGATGCTATCGCAAACAAATGCGAGAATTATGCTAAAATGTCGGTATTCCAACAATTTATTTTCCCAGCTGAATATAGCGAAGATTTGCTTAATATAATTTCAATCAGCCGTGAGCAATTTGATGTTTTAAGAAAGAGTATAAGCCTTCTTTTCTCTGATTTTGGTTCACTTTTAAAAGACCACTCAATACTTGACGAAATAAGAAAACACGAGTCAAGCGTTGATGCTATTGAAGAAAGCCTTTATGAAAGAATATTTAAAATGGATATTTCACTTGCTGAAAAAATGCAAATGAGAGAATTTGCAGATAATATTGCAAATATTTCTGATATTATTGAAAACTTAGCAGATAAAATTCAAATTATGTTAGTAACAAGAAAGGCTTGATTAATTTATGATATACCTTTTGCTTTTCGCAGGGTTATTTATGGGCTGGTCGCTTGGCACTAACGATGCTGCTAATGCTTTTGGCACGGCAGTTGCTACACGTGTTGTAAAATACAGAACTGCAGTTATAATAATTGCACTTCTTGTGATTATCGGTGCATTTATTGGTGGTGCAAATAATATAGATAAAGTTGCAGAGCTTTCTACAAGCAATGAAGTAATCGCTTCAGAATCGCAGGTTTTAGCGGCTATTAAAAACAACACAGTCGAAACTTTGCGACTTAAATCAGCTATAAAAGCAGCTATAATTTTCACCTGTGCAGCTCTCACCGTTTTTGTTATGAGTTACCTTAAATTTCCTGTTTCAGCAAACCAATCTATAACAGGTGCTATAATTGGCTGGGGACTTTTTTACGCAGACTATAAAGACCCAGAAATTTTAGCAATTAATTTACCTCAGATAGGTAAATTTGCTTCTACCTGGATTTTAAATCCATTAGGTGCTGGTATTATTTCTTTTATTTTAGTATTTTTATTTCATAAATTCGTAGAGGATAAATTTTCCTCATTAAGTCACTACGATAAAATTGTAAAAATTGGTTATTTATTTGCAGGCGCATTTGCTTCATATAGTATTGGTGTCAACTCATCCGCAAACGTTACTGCTCTTTATTACGATGCAGCTTTTTCTAAAACTGGTGTTGCTGCAAACCTTCTTACAGATGCCCGAGTTGCTGCTACTATAGGCGGTATTGCCATTGCTATTGGCGTTCTCACTTATTCAAAGCGTGTAATGATGACTGTTGGTGGTAGTATTGCAGATATAAGCCAGATGGATGGTTTCTTAGTAATTATAGCAATGGCTTTAACCGTTGTTATTATGGGTAAATGGATGGGAATACCCGTCTCCACTTCTCAAGCAGTTGTTGGTGCAGTTGTTGGTGCCGGGCTTACCCGTGGAATTCATACAGTTAATTTTGGTGTATTTAAAAATATTGCAATCGCCTGGGTCAGCTCCCCTACAGTTGCAGGGCTTTTGGCTTATATAATAGCTTTTGCAACACAAAATTATTTTGGAGAATAAAATAAATATTATTTAATAATAAAAATCCGTTGCTTTTGACAACGGATTTTTATTATAGACAAAATGTATTTATTAGTAATAACATTATTACTCCAGGAACAGAAAATAGTGCTGAAATAGTTAAAGTAAGCCAATTAACACAAATAGAAATCGGCACAAAGGTTGATAGCGCACTCACTGCACAAATTGCTCCCACACCACCTAAAACGCTTGTAAATAAAGCCTTGAAGAAGCTTTTACTACATTTAAAAATTAATAAAGAAATTAAAATTAAAACACCAATAAATATATAAATGCTTGTCATAAAATCACCAATAAAAAATATGTTATACTAACCAGAATTATTACTATTATATTTTTGTTATCATCTTCATAAACTTATTATAGAGTATATTTGAAAGGTGATTTTAATGGACAAACATTCATATTCTTACGAGCAATATTGCTCTGTTGTAAATAAAAATATAATAATTTTAGAAAACTCTTACTTTGATGGTAAAAAGAAAATCAAATGTCTTAATCTTTATAAATGCAAAAAAGAGTTTGGTGGATGTAAAAATAGATTTATCTTAGCAAAACAAGAAAAGGCTATGAATACTATTGAAAAAAACTGAAACTCCCTGTATAATATTTTTTGGTGATTTAATTGAGTGGTATTTATATTCATATTCCATTTTGCAGGTCGAAATGTCCCTACTGCAATTTTTATTCGTTGACGAAACCCGTTGAATTACAAGGGGTTTATGTTAGTTCTCTTATTGACGAAATAAAAACTAATAGTAGATTTAAAAACACATACGATGCAAAAACCAAAGTTTTTGATACAATTTATTTAGGTGGTGGAACACCATCTGTTTTAAGTGGCGAAGCTATTTATAATATTATAACCAGTTTAAAAGAAAATTATAATATAACAGAGAATGCAGAAATTACAGTTGAATGTAATCCGAATTCTGATATAGAATCACTTATACCATATTTCAAAAAATGTGGTGTAAACAGAATTTCTTTAGGAATGCAATCATCTGTTGATATTGAACGAAAAAAACTTGGTCGTAGCGCAGACAAAAAACGGATTTTTGATATTATTAACGTTTTAAAAGAAAATTATATTTCAAATATTTCATTGGATATTATGCTTGGAATACCAGAGCAAACCCTTGATTCTCTAAGGGATACGCTTGATTTTGTTAAAGAATGCGACGTTACACACGTCAGCGCATACATTTTAAACTTAGAAGAAAACACACCATTTTTTAAATTACAAAATAAATTAAATTTACCAGACGAAAATACTGTTTGTGAATTTTATGAATTTACTTCACACTACTTAAAAAATATTGGTTTTAACCATTACGAGATTTCAAACTTTGCTAAAAACGGATATGAAAGCAGACACAATACAAAATACTGGCTTTTAGAAGATTATTTAGGCTTAGGGCCATCTGCACACTCATTTTTAAACGGCAAACGTTATTATTTTCCAAATGACATAAATGCATTCATTGACGGCGCCCCACCTATTTTTGATTGCGATGGTGGTGACAAGGAAGAATATATAATGCTTCACTTAAGGCTTAAAGAAGGCTTGAATTTAAACAATTTAACCACACTTTATGGCGAAAACGCTACAAAGAATATAATAAAAAAAGCCCCACTCTTAAAGAAACAAGGCTTAATAAATTTTGAAAACAATATTATTTCCCTTACTGAAAAAGGCTTTTTACTTTCTAACAGTATTATTTCGGAGTTAATATAAAAACCTCTGTGGAAAATCCACAGAGGTTTTTTATATTAATCATCATCAGAAATTGCAGCTGCTTTGTAACCATTCTGGTTATGCTCGCTGAATGTATTTGCATAGTAAACATTACCTTTTACATCATGTCTGAAGTAGTTGTAATTTGTATCTGACGGATAAAGCGCTGCAGAAATTGCCGCACCACCTGGGTTACAGATAGCACCAACAGGAAGACCTTTACAATCTGTGCTATAGGTATCATACAAATCACGGTAAGCGATATATTTCTGAGTATCTGTTGTTGATGATGTGAGTGTTACTTTAATTGTTTCTATAAGATATTTTTCAGTAGAGTCACACTCTAAACGTGGGAACGTGCCAGGTTTATCAAGACGGTTGTGAAGAACTGAAGAAATATCTTTCATCTGACCTGAGTTTGCAGCCTCTGCCTGAATAATAGAAGCAAGGGTTACAACCTCGTCAACTGTCATACCCAACTCTTTTGCTTGTTTTGAATAATCCGAAGTCCATTTAGATTCAAAGTTATCTAAAAATCTTCTTACTACACTTGAAGCATTTTCGCCTATATAGAACTCGTAAGTATCAGGATAAATATAACCTTCAAGTGCACGGAATCTCAAGTCTTTATCTGCCTGATTTTTAAGGAAAGCATACTCAGTTGAGAAGTCAACCGACTGCATTGTCTTAATAAAACTTGATGCAGTACAAACCTTGTTTGCTTCAAGTTTTTCTGCAATCTGGTCTATAGTGTAACCTTCTGGGAATGTGAGGGTAATTGTTTCATAAGTATTAGTACCACCCTGCATTGTTGAAAGCATTTTTTCAATACCCCAGTCGCTATTGAGGGTATATGAGCCAGAAACGTATTTATCATCATCGTGGAAAATCTTTATAAACAATTTGCAGAAGCCTTTATTTTTAATTAACTTATTTTCTTTAAGTATATCAATTACGTCAGCATCTGTTGCACCAGCCGAAACAGTAACTTCACAACTGATATCACGTTTATCAATTGCAAGAACATCGTTTATACAACCAATTCCGTAAATGCAAAGAATTGTACTTGCAACGGCAACTATCAAGAAATAAACTGCTAATCTTATAAGCTTTTCTTTAATAGTTAAAATACCCTGAGCTTTACGCTCCTTCTGACGTTTTTTCATTGCCAATTCACGCCTTTGTGTAGCAGTTACAGGTGGAGCTGATACCATTTTATCACCACGTGCATTTCTTGCATATTTGCCATAAGGTGATTTAGCATTAGCTCTCTTCTGACGCTCTGCTTCTTCTTTAATTTCTTGAGGTGGATTTGAAAAATAAACCTCGCCATTATATTTTTTATTTTCTCTTTCAAATCTGCTACGCTTTCTTGTCTCTTCTTTATCGAGTTCATCTAAGTAGGCGTCAGCCTTTGATTTTGGGAAAATACCTTTTGCAGCCTTAAATGCATCATTACCCCTGTTACTACTTCTTGGTGTAGGTAAATCTTTCTCAGGGTCTCTGTAAAAAGGACTGTTTGGATTTTGCTTTCTTTTTGGTGTAGGCGGTTCTTGTTTAGAGAAATACATATCGTTTTTATTAGCGCTTGAACGAACTGGTTCAGGTTTTAAGTCCTTCATCGCAAATTCTTTACGCTCTAAATCAGGTCTTAAATCTCTGTTAACATTACCGCTACTGTTACTGCTGATGTCTCTTGAAGAATTATCGTAGTTCTTCAAAAGTTCATCATAATCGTTAAAATCTCGAGCCATAACTTAACTCCTTTATTATTTGAAAATTACTTCTAATTTATAATAAATCTATAATTCTTTTTTCGGTAACTATAAGCCCCACTGGTCTGTCATATTTACCGTGCATTAAAGAATCACAAATATTTTCATCATAACAAATACCAACTGTTTTGCCTTGGAATTTAGATAAAAATCTATCGTAATAGCCTTTACCATAACCTAAACGGAAGCCAGCTTCATCAAATAAAAACGCCGGAACAACACAAACAGATTTTTCAGTTGTTTCTGCAATTTTAGATTTTTGTGGGTCAGGCTCCTGAACGCCAAAAAATCCACTTTCTAAATCGCTTAACGACTCAATCAGAAAAAAGTCCATATCGCCTTTATCATTAAGACACTTAGGAACGCCGACTTTTTTACCTTGCTTTAAAAGTGCTTCAATAAAATCAAGCGTTTTAACCTCTATTTCTGTTGAAACGTAAGTTAACACAACGTCTGCTTCACGAATTAAAAATAAATTAAGTAATTTATTCTGTATTTTTTTATCAAAATTAGCTTTAATCACTTTATCCATAGAGCGTCTTGCTTCTTTGCAGGAAGAACGCATTTGCTTTTTTATGGGGCGTATATCAATTACTTTTTCCATTGTAACCCCAAAAGTATTTTTTGTGATTTTTCGTGCCCTACTAATTCACGTGCAATTCTTTCGCCAAATTCCCACGCAACACCTGCACCTTGCGCAGTAATTATATTTTCTGATTTTACAACGCCTTCATTTTTTACTATTGCACCACTAAGCTCATTTTCAAACCCAGGGAAGCACGTAGCTTCTCTACCATTTAAAAGACCTTTTCTACCTAATATAAAAGGTGCCGCGCATATAGCACAAACTAATTTATTATTATCATTTGCAAAATCTATTGCTTCATGAACCTTAGTGTTATCATAAAGATTCTGAGAACCAGGCATTCCACCAGGAAGAATAACTGCTTCAACATCATCATTCAACGCAATATTATTTATATTAACGTCTGCATTTACTGTAATGTTATGAGCGCCAACAGCAGTTTTATCCTTTATTGCTACGGTTTTAACATCAACTCCAGCACGTCGCAAAAAGTCGACTGGTGCTAAAGCTTCAATTTCTTCAAAACCATCTGCTAAAAATACATAAACCATTGTTATTCTCCTTTCAGGGTTGGTTCTTTTATCTATATGGCATACCAAAATAAATATTAGTTAAATTGAAATTTCCAACAAGTGAGCAAGTCATACCAAAATCGTTTTTTTCTTTTTCACTATATTTAAAAATTTCTATTTCACTTACATCAGAATAAAAACTAAACAACCAACTTAGAAGATCGTTTTTGTTTCCACAAATTTCTGAAACAGTAATTTTTATTCCTACCTTTTCAAAAACAGCATAACCTGTTTTCAAAAATAAAAAAGAAACATCTTCTCTTGTTTTATCAAAAACAAAATTAAATTCTTTTTCATTTAAAATAACAACAGGAGTTTTTTCGCTTTCCTGTAATCTGAATTTCAAATAATCATTATAACAAAAATCCGTTATGTGAGACATCGTATTTTTAATATCAGATTCATTTCTCAAAACACACTCTTTTGTGAAATTGATATTCCTCTCAAAAGAAAACTTCTCATACATTTTAAAAAGCGACTCGTTTTCAGGAACTAAAAAACAGATTTCAGCCCCCTGTTCTTTTGCTTTTTCTTTAGCAAATTCAAAAAGGCTCCTCATTACACCCTGATTTCTATAATTTTGCTCTGTACAAACAGCATAAAAGTAAATTGAATTTATTTTTATATTTTTAAAAATTACTTTTGAATTTAAAAATAATATCATTGCAATTAATTCATTATTTAAAAATGCACCGACACCTTTTTTATTTTTAAAAACATTTTTCAAAAATAAATCAACTGTATTTTCATCGTCATCGAGAAAATTATTCAACCATATTTTCTTGATTTGTTTTTTATTTTCATTAATTAAAAATCTATTTTCAATTTTCAAATTCTGCATAATATTTTTCTAAAAGAATTTCTGGGTGATAAGATAATTTTGCTTTTCTTAATCCTTCAACCCCAGCATCATCTTCTCTATTAACTAATTTAAAATTATTAATTAAAAATTCAGAAAATAATTTATTAATCGCCGTGTAAGCACCTTGAAAATTATAATCAGCTTTTTCAAAATGTGTACAAAAAATATTTTTGTTATACATTTCTTCACCAACACAAAAAGCAATTATTTTATTTTCCACTTTAATTATTGCACCAATTAAATTTAATTTAAAATAATTTTCAAATGCACACTCCAACGCCTTTTGTTCCCTTATAAGCGTTGATGTTGCTTCGTTTTCACTATACCACTCACGCGCAAATGAAATACACTGAAAAATATTTTCTTCGTTAATTAATTCAAATTTAAAATTATATTTATTTTTAAATGAATTAAAATGATTTTTCTTTGAGTGATATTTTCTACCACTTAAGCTCGCTAATTTTTCGAGCGAATAAATATAGTCAAACGCATCGCGATTTTTATTTATTATTATTTTTTCTTCTGAATTTTCTTTTAATATTTTTGTTTGATTTTTATTTAAACAAACAAATTTTATTTTTTTATTATTTAATTTTGCATCCTCTAAAATCAAATTAATTGCATTTTTTATTTCGCCACTTCCTATTGGAAAAGCATAATAAAAATATTCTTCATCAGAAAATCTTATAAATAAAAAATCACCATAAAATGCAATATTTGTATTTTCAACTACTGACCAAAAAAATAAATTTCCGAAAGAAAAATCACAAAATGGTTCTTCTAAAAAATTAAAATATTTTTCAATATTATTTCTGTCGTCAAGTGAAATTGGTTTAAAATCTAACATAAACACGCCTTATTTTAAAATTGGTTTAATAGCCTCGTAAATTTTATCATTTATGGTTTCAATAGAAAGCAATTCGCCATTTTCAGCACACGAAATTACCTTCCAACCATATTTTTTACACGCATAAAGTGCTGATTCACGACACTTATGTAAAAACTCAACGTTACATTCGTGAACGTCTTTTTTAGATTCATCGCCATTATAACGACTTGTCATAAGCTTTTGTGAAACCTCAACAGGCATATCTAAAAACACTACCATAGTAGGTTCTGGAATTCCAATTTTGTTATATTCAAAATCAAAAAGCCATTCTAAATATGAATCCCACTCCTCTGGCTCTAATTTAGTCATCTGATAAAGAGCATTGGCAGGAGTATATCTATCAGAAAAAATCAACGTTCCATTCTGGTAATCATTTTTCCAATTTTCTGTGTATGAAGCAAACCTATCTGCAGCAAAAAGAACTGAAGCAGCGAATGCATTAACGTCATTTGCATTTTTACCAAAATCACCATTCAAGTATTTACGAACTAAAATACTTGAGTCGCTATCGTAATCTGGCAACTTGATTTTTTTATATTTAATATTCTCTTTTTCAAATCTTTTGCAAAGAAGCTCGGTCTGTGTAGTTTTACCACAGCCATCTAACCCCTCGAGGTCAATAAATAAACCCATCGAATAAAATTCCTTTCCGACATAATATCGCATTGAAACCTATTGTATATAATACTATAAATATAGAAAACTGTCAAATAAAGACAGCATATTGTAATAAAAAAGTAACCTTTTTTAGAATTGTTGTAACTTTTTCAAAATAAAAGTGAGTCACACATATTAGTGTGACTCAAATTTTACTAATTATTTCTGATAAATTTTCACGTAATCTACAATAAATTCTGCTTTATAACTTTTTTTATCAAGACTTGCAAGTCTTTCTTCGTCAGGTATTTCGAGTGAAACAATTACGTCTTCTGCTACGTCTGACACCCCATTACCAAATGATGAACGGCGTGTTTCTACACCATTAACGTAGAATATGTATTCTGTATCTGTCCACTCAAGACCGTAAGTGTTATATTCATTATAAATATCGTTACCATAAAATGCACCGAGTCTCATAGATTGAAAATCTTCTACTACACCATCAACACCAGCACAGTGAATTGCGTGAGTTACTGAATTTCTGTCTTTTTTATTTGCAGTATTTGATGATTCAAAAATATCTATTTCAGCACCACCAACGCCACCTTTTGAAACTGCAGAATCGTAAGGTGAATCTGCCTGAATCCAGAAAGCAGACCAGAATTCAGGTTCATCGTTTACAATACAACGAATTTCGAAATAGCCTTTTTTATAGCGCTCTTTTAACTTAATCATAGCGGTATACCAGCCTTCACCGTATTCACCGTCGGTTAAGTACTCACCAGTCATAATCATATTGCCGTCATGCACTTCGACCTGACTTTCAGCGTTAAAACCGCCACGTCTTTCGCCACTCGCTCTGTACTCCCACACGTCTGTATCAAGCGAGTTGCCATTAAATTCATCAACAAAAACAAGGTTATAACCTGTAAGGTCAAGCGCTTCGCCCCTTGGTGTAACCGGTGTGTCAAATATAATAAGACCAAACATCTCACCTATTGCAAGAATCATAGCACCCATTTTTTTGAAAGAAAACGATTCGAACATCTGTGAAAAGTAAACGGGTATCTGCTCTACTGCCCACATCTGCCTTGGTGCTAATTTTAAAACTTCTTCTAAAAATTTTTGGAACATAATAGTCACCCTTTTTAATTTATTTTAATTGTATATTACAAAATCACGAACTTAAAACACATAAAAGAGATAAATATCTTTCAGTTTTTTCGTCAATATCTTTTTCGCTCACACCATAATAAGTATATAAATCTTTTGTTATCTTTTGAAAAACTTTAGTTGTTTTTTTACTTCCTGAAAAAGATATTCCAAAAGTTGCAGAAGTATCATCAATTTCAATATAAAGAAAATCATTGCTCTCTTTTATCTCGTAAACACGTGAGATATTGGGCATAGCATTCACTTTGTAATCTGACATTTTTGCACTATATGTATTTTCGGCATATTGTAACACTTCTTCAAGTGTATGTGTATTGGCAACAATTTTCTTTTCAATTTTCTTTCGTTTGTTTTTGTATAAATAATTCTTTATTCTGACCTTTAATTTTTTCGGATTAATAGTAAAAATCCCTGTGGGACCATCTGCTCCGCCTATTATAGCGATAGCTTTAGCGTTCTGTAATTTTTTCTTCAAAATTGATTCTCCTTATCAGCTTAATCTTCCGCTACAAATACCATATCGCCCTCATGGTATATTTCAACAACACACTCACAATGCTGTCGGTTCGACAAAAGATAGCCACTATATTTTGTCATGTTATAACCATAAGTTTCATCCATTACAGAAAAACCAAACTGTTTATACCTCTCGATAAATTCTTTCAAAAACATTTTCTCTCCCATAAATGTGCCAACATTTCCTGTGACACCAAGCAAATAAACGAAACTAAAGTCCCACTGCACATTATGAAATTCAACATAACCATCAACTTGACTAGAAACACCGTCAGTTTTAATTAATCCAGATTGCGTTCTCATAATAATATCATTATCAATAACCTCAAACGAAAACACATTCATATCATGCAAAGTATATGGTGAATTAATATTATTTCGAATAACCTTATTCAACGATATCACTCCTACAAATATCCATCTTTTATTTGAGTATATCACATAAAATATATAATTTCAATCTTGTGCCTAACTAAAAAGAAGTGGTACAAAAGTACCACTTCTTTTTGGCGGAGAGCAAGGGATTTTTTCGCCTTCACTTCGTTCAGTTGGAGAAATGTCGAAACAGTCCACTGGACTGTTTCTCTGTCGCTCCTTTCGTCGCTTTGCTCCGAGTTCGCTCCCATTTCTGGTTCGAATCCCTTGCTTTTGAACTTAACTAAAAAGAAAAAAGCACCTAAAAGGTGCTTTTCTCTTTTTGGCGGAGAGCAAGGGATTCGAACCCTCGAAACGCTTTTAGGCGTTTACACGATTTCCAGTCGTGCTCCTTCGACCAGCTCGGACAACTCTCCATATATTTAATTCGCCCTGCCATTATACAAAACTTATCACAAAAAATCAAGTACTAATTTATCTAATTTGTCTTATTGAATTATATATAATAAATATTATATAATTAAAGTGATAAATCCATCGTTATAAAGGGGGAAAATATGAAAAAATTCAAAAACACACTCGCAACCGACGTCAACGAAAAATTGACTAAAAAAGAATATATTGCATTTGGTTCAAGTACCGCAATTTCTAAGGTTTCAACTGCAATGAGCGGATTCTTTGGCGGTCTTGTTGCTTCAACGTTTTTAGGACTTTCAGAACAGGCATTTGCTACGTACAGTACAATTATTTTTATTCTCGGATTCTGGGATATCGCTAACGACGTTATTGTTTCAAGCTTTCTTGATAAATCGAGGAAAACCTTCGGAAAATGGGGCAGATTTAAACCGTGGTTGCTTTTGATGATTCTCCCCTGCAACTTGGTTTTAATTTTGCAAACATTACCTATTAAAGCGTTTTTTCCCGAAGCTACCGACACGTTCAAAGTATTTTTTCTTGTAGCTCTTTACTTTTTAAACGATGCATTTTCAACATTTTATAATGCGGCACTCACTGCACTTAACGCAAGAAGAACAACAAACAATTTAGAACGTGGCTACATAGCCGCAATTGAAAGTATTTTAGGTTCATCGGTTGGTGCCTGCGGAACGTATATTGCCGCACTTCTTCCATTCCTTTTGCCGAATTGCTCAGAAGCTGAAAGATATTTTTACAGCTACACGGTAGTAACTCTTGCGGCTATCCCCCTTGCGATATGGAACATTGTTGCAACAAAAGAGCGTATTGCAGAACCACCGAAACAAGAAACCCCGAAGCTTCGTGAAGTTTACGGACATATAATTAAAAACAAACCGCTCATACTATATATGATTTCTGAAATTTTAGGCCACGGTATGTCTGTCGGATACGGTCTTATGACTTATGCGTTTATTGCCTGTTTCAGAGCAGAAGCTTTTACACTTACGTTGTTTTCAGGTACGCCGTTTGAATTCAACTACGTTTACAACGACGGAAATTACGCGGCACTTCTTTCATTCGCTGCACTTGCTTCGCTTGTAACTACCGGAATTTCTTTATTTTTAGCACCGATTGTGCGTAAATGGATTGATGATAAATATTTATATATAGGTATGAAGCTCGGAACGGCTTTTTGCTATTTCGCAATGTTTTTTAGCATTTATCCTTACGAAGCACATACCCCGCAACAGATATTTATAAGCGTTGTTTTATGGTACGCAATCCACGGTCTTACAACAGGCTTCTACAATACTATACCCGGACTTATTCAGATGTCTGTTTATGATTACGGTGAATATAAGCACGGTGAAAGAAACGAAGCTACAGTAAGCGCTTTAAAGAGCACGCTTTCAAGAATTCTCGGTAACTGCACAACCTACGTTACAAATTTATTTTTGATTTTCGTAGGTTACAAGGCTTTTGCCGAAACTCCCGAGTTTATGCCCATTGAAGCAAAATCGAGTCTTATGTATCTTTTCGCAATTTTGCCCGCTATTTTCTCACTTTTAGCGGTAATTCCAATGATTTTTTACAATTTAAACGGTAAAAAGCACAAAGAAATAACCAAAGCACTCGAGGAGCAGAGACAAAAAAGCTTAGATTTAATTAACAAATAAACGGTGATAATATGATTACACTCTCAGACTTCAAAAAAAATAAGGATTTTCTCGTTTGTGTAGATAGTGATGGCTGTGCAATGGATACAATGGATATTAAACACATACGTTGTTTTGGTCCGTGTATGGTAGAAGTCTGGCAACTACAAAACTGGGAAGCAGAAATCTTAAAAAGATGGAACGAAATTAATCTTTACACATTGACACGTGGAATAAACCGTTTTAAAGGCTTAAGTTTGGCTTTAAGCGAAATAAACGAGCAATATCAAGCGATTGAGGGCATTGATGATTTAGTTGATTGGTCGAAAAATGCCGACGAACTCTCAAACAACGCTTTAAAAAAAGAGATTGAAAAAGTTCCTCAAAAAAAGATTTTTTCTCTTGCTTTAAAATGGAGTGAAAACGTAAATTCATCTATAAAAGAACTCCCTGAAAGCGAAATTAAACCATTCCCACTTGTAAAAGAAGCTTTAAAATTTGCTCACGAAAAAGCAGACGTTGCTATTGTTTCAAGTGCAAACCTTGGGGCAGTTTTAGATGAATGGGAAAAACACGGACTTTTAGAGCACACTGATATTGTATTAGCACAAAACGCTGGAAGCAAAGCTTTTTGTATTTCTGAGCTTTTAAAAAAGGGATATAATAATAAAAATGTCGTAATGTGTGGCGATGCGCCAGGTGATTTAAAGGCAGCAGAAAGCAACAATGTTTACTACTTTCCTATTTTAGTAAAGAACGAAGAAAAATCGTGGCAAGACTTTATAAATCAAGGCTTTTCACATCTTTTAGATGGTTCTTACGAAGGATATGAAACAATAAAAAAACGAGATTTTTATAAAAATCTCGGTGCAGAATGAATTTTTAAAAATAATAAAAAAGGCAGGTATTTTAATATGGTTAATTTAAAAGCAAAACCTTTTTATCTTTCAGATGAAGATATAAAATGGGTAAATGACACAATCGCTTCTATGACTGATGAAGAAAAGGTTGGTCAGTTATTCTTCCAGCTCACAGCAGGAGTTGATGAAGAATACTTAAAAAATCTTATGGAAAAATATCACCTTGGTGGTTGCCGTTATAATAATATGCCGGCAGTCGCTGTTCAAAATCAAAATGCTATTTTACAGAAATACGCTAAAATTCCACTTATTATTGCTTGTAATACAGAAGCTGGTGGCGATGGCGGTTGCTCTGACGGTACTTTTATTGGTAATGGAATTAAAATCGGTGCAACAAGAAAAAATGAACACGCTTATAACTTAGGTAAATATGCAAACGAAGAAGCTGCTGCTATGGGTTGCAATATGGCTTTCGCTCCTGTTTGCGATATTCATTATAACTGGCAAAACACAGAAATTGTTTCCCGTGCATTTGGTAACGACCCAAAACGTGTTGCCGAAATGAGTGTTGAATACTTAAAAGGTGCTCATACAGTAGAGGGCTTCGCTTGTGCCGCAAAACACTTCCCTGGTAATGGTATTGACTTCAGAGATGCTCATATTGCTAATAACATCAACGATTTTGGCGAACAGAAATGGATGGAAACATACGGCTACGTTTATAAAGAATTAATTGACAACGACCTTGATGCTATTATGGGCGGTCATATTATGATGCCAACATATATGCGAGAGGTTAAGCCTGGTATTACAGATGACGAAATGCTCCCTGCAACTCTCTGCCCTGAGATTATGACAGGTCTTTTAAGAGAAAAATTAGGCTTTAATGGTATGGTTGTTACAGATGCAAGTCACATGGTTGCTATGACAGACAGAATGACAAGAAAAGATATGCTCCCAGCCGCAATTAACGCTGGTTGTGATATGTTCTTATTCTTCAACGACCCTGACGAAGATTTTGAAACAATGCTTAATGCATATAAAACTGGTATTATCAGTGAAGATAGAATCGTTGAAGCTCTCACAAGAATTTTAGGTCTTAAAGCAAAAATGGGACTTAATAAAAAGGCTAAAGATGAGCTTGTTCCAAAAACTCCAGCTAATGAAGTTATGGGTAAGGAAGAATACAAAAAAGCAAGTGAAGCTATAAGTAAAGATGCTATTACACTTGTTAAATATAAAGATAAAGACGTTTTACCTCTCTCCCCTTCAAAATATAAACGAGTTATGATTGTTTATATTAAAGGTGCGGCTGGCCCTATGGATGCACTTATGAAGATGATGATGGGTGGCGGCAAAAAGAACCCTGCTGAAGAATTAAAAGACAGACTTATTGAAAAAGGCTTTGATGCATTTATTTATGAAAGTCCTCTTGACAAAATGAATGCACAAATTGCTGCTGGTGAAAAACCAAGTCTTAACCTTTATTTTGCTGGTAAAAATGCAATTAAAGATTTTGTTTCTGGTCAGGATTTAATTATTACACTTTGTGACGTTATGACTGGTAGACCTTCTTTCGGTATGTCTAAAGGTGGCGGTGAAATTCCGTGGTATGTATTTGAAACACCAGTTGTTGCAATTAGTGTAAATGCACCAACAATGCTTGCTGATATTCCACAGGTAAGAACTTATATTAATGCTTACGACTCAAAGCCTTCTACACTTGATGCTTTAGTTGATAATCTTCTTACTGGACCAGATGCATTTAAAGGTCAGGACCCAATCGATAGCTTCTGTGGAATGTGGGATGCAAAAATCTGATTTTTGTAAGTTCTGAGTGCTGAGTGCAAAGTGCTGAGTTCAGGAAGCCCTACGGGCTTGATTGTAATTAATAGTCTACAAGACAACAAAATTCTATCATTTTTAGTTTATAACAAACTTTAAATGATAGAATTTTTTATTTACATATTAAATATTTATTCGTACTATTTATAATTAGTAAAAATACAAACCACCCATTACAACTAATTATTATAATTACCAATGCAGTTCCGATAATTCCGAATTACGCATTACGAACTCCGAATTAAAATAGCGTCGCAGACCCGAAACTCAGCACTCATCACTCAGCATTCAGCACTAAATTTAAAGGAACAAATCAAATAATTTTCGAAAATTAGTATTGACATATACGAATACCCGTGCTAATATAAAACTGTGATAGGTGTGATAGCACAGTTAATATCACAGTAACTCAATTTATTTTTGGGGGTGTTTAATATGATTATCATTAACCCGAGAAGCAGAACTCCTATATTTGAACAAATAAAGGAGCAAATAATAAATAAAATTAATCTCGGGGAATTAAAGCCTGATGACAAGTTACCATCTATAAGGCAATTAGCGTCAGACTTAGACCTAAATGTAAACACAGTTAAACGAGCATTTCAGGAGCTTGAAACAGAACGTGTTACCTACTCTGTTGCGGGTAAAGGCGTTTTTGTAAGTGAAAAAGCTATAAAAAACGAGCTTGTTATTGAAAATGCAGAAATTGAATTAAAACGTGTTTTACTTTCGTCTAAGGCTCGGGGAGTTCCTTTGGAGAATGTAATTACTTTGGCAAAAAATATTTATGAAAAGAGAGATTAAAAATGATTAAAATAAATTCTGTTACTAAAAAATATGGTGATTTTACTGCAATAGAAAATATTAATATTGAAGTAGCGGATACTTCTGTTTTTGCTCTTACAGGCTTTAACGGTAGCGGTAAAACTACACTTCTTAACATTTGTGCTGGCGTTGTTAAAGCAGACAGTGGTGCTGTTTTATTAGATGGAAACGATGCCTTTGACAACGATAAAGAAAGAAAAAATCTTTTCTACGTTTCAGAGAGTATGTTTTTCCCACCAACAGCAACAGTTAAGAGTGGTGCTAAGTTTTACGCGCAGAATTACCCAAATTTCAGTTTTGATATTTTCAATTCGATATTAGAAATTTTCGAGATAAATAGTAAAAAACCGATAAGGAGTCTTTCTAAAGGTATGAAAAAGCAAGTTCAGTTGGCAATAGGTTTTGCGGCTAAACCAAAATATCTTTTAATTGACGAAACTTTTGACGGACTCGACCCACAGAAGAAGGAATTACTCAAAAAACTCATTTTAGAGTACATAAATGAGACAAATGCTTCAATAATTATCGCTTCTCACAACCTCACAGAAGTGTCGGATATTTGCGACCACGTTGCAATTATAAACGGCAAAAGCGTTGTGCTTAATAGCGCTATTGAAGATGTTAGTGAAAACTTCAGAAAAGTTTTAGTTACGTTTAAAAACGCTGTTACTGAAAAAGATTTAGAAAGCGTTAATTACCACAGAATTAAGTTAAGCGGCAAAACTGCACAGATTATTGTTTGTGGAGACGTTGAAAGCGAAATTAACAAATTAAATAATATGGAAATTGATTCACTTGAGAGCGAACGCCTTACTTTAGAAGAAGTATTTATTGAAGAAACGGAGGCGGAGAATAAAAATGAAAAGATTAAGTCATTATTTAAAAAATAAAACTTTAAATTCTGTTACTCTTTTAACTATTTTTACAGTTTACGTTATTTTTTACTACACTTTAACGTATTGGGGAGACTTAATTCCATTCGAACTAATCGAATATGGTAACTTTAATTTTTTCCTTTTTGGTTCACATACTTTAGAATCTGATATTTTGGGATTAAGAATTCACAATGAAATAGTTTTTGGGTTTTTAGCTTTTTTTATAAGCTTTTTAAATTTCAAATTTCTTCATAAGAAAAGTCTTGGACTTACTACCTTATCCTTTCCTAAAACAAGAGCCCAAATTTTTAACAGCAAAGTAATTTTACCAGTTGCTCTACTCATTAGCAGTGGTTTAATTGCAAAAACTATTGCACTTTATTGGAACTTTAGTTTTTATGGTTTCAGTAACGAACTTATAGGTGCATACTTAATTAACGTTCTCATATTAATACAATATATTTTAGTTGGTACTGCCCTTGGTATTTTCGGCAGAGTAGTTACCGCAAGAACTTTTGAAGGCATTTTAGCTTCTATAGGATTCTTATTCATACCAAAAACAATTTACGTTTTAATTGGTGCTTTAGCGCCGTTATTCTTATATGGTCACGAAGGTTTTTACAACAACGATTACGCTTACTTCTTTGACCCTGTAAGAGATTACATTTATGGCTATGGATACCATTTAGAAATACCAATTACAGAGCCTGTTTCTTATGGTAATATTATTTATTCGGCATTCTGGATTGTTGCATCTGTTATTGCTTTATTCGTATTGAAAAAATATTTTATAAAAAATACAAAACACGAAAATACAGGTATTAATAACAAAATTCCGTTTATTACAACTATTACTTCTGCTGGTTTACCTTTAGCAATTGCTACTTTCGCTTATTACGGAAATACTGCAGGCTATATTGCAACAGTAGCAAAAAAGAAAGAAATATTTGTTATTGTCACAATTCTTGCATTAGTTTTTGGTTATATTATAAATTCAATTATTACTAAAACACTTCTTTTCAAAAAAGAAAAAGCAATTATTATTTCGATTATAATTGCTATACCTTCAATTGTTACTTTAATTCTTGCTACCGGTGGCTTTGGCTATGAAACAAGGATTCCAGATGCAGAAAAAATCGAAAAAATTACAATTCAGCCATCTTTAAGCGTTACAGAAATAGCACTTCACGAAGAAACGCCTTACACTGACACTGCTATTGCAAGTAGTTATAATCATTATGACGAGTTTTTGAGAGCTGAAAGTGAGCCAGGTGCTTACATAAAGCAACTTGAATTCACAAACAAAATGGATTTTGAAAGACTCTTAGCACTTCATAATTCAGCTATAAATAATAAAAACGCTGATACAGCCGAGCAATTTCTTATTACGTACGAATTAAAAGACGGTAGTACACTCTCAAGAAGGTACACCTATTTAAGCACAGAAACAGTTGAACAGTTCTTAGAACTCTGGGAAACAGAAACTGTTAAAAATGCCTATAAAGACTGGCTTTTAAATGCAGATGATATTCGTGAAACTCAAAAATCGGCACACGATTTTGATATGGTTTACAATAAAATCCCACTTTCAAAGGGTGCTCAGGTAACTATTAATTCTATTGATTCTGTTCCTACGATATTAGAAAATTTAACAGATGAAGAATTCTTGACACTTAAAACCGCTATTTATAATGACGTTCAGTCACTCACCTGGGAAGAATGGTTTAAACCTGAAAAAACATATGGAAATATATCATTCTATAACACTTATGTTTTTAAACCATTAAGAGAAACTGATTTTGATATTGAGTCAGATGAGTATTACGACGATTATGAATTTTATCATCGCTATGAAAAAGAAGTCGGCTACGAGCTTAATATTACTGTTACGTCAGAAATGACTAACACAGTCAAGTGTTTAGAAAAATTAGGTTTAATGGATAAATTCCAAAGAACACGCTCTATTGCAAAAGGGTATTTAATCGACACAGAAGAGTGTGCAGAAGCATGGTTTTCTACATATTCAAATAAAGACTCGGTTGAAAATAAAGCTTCATTTTATCATTCAGTTCTCTTTGATCGTACTTCAAAAACTATTCCTATTACTTCAAACACCTTTGCACTTCCATTTTTCGACGAGCAATACTCTTCAATGGTAAAAGAAGTAAATGGCGAAGAATTAGAAGCATTGTTAGAAAAGGCAAACACAAAATATTACTGTGGTACAGACAGCAATTTATTATTCATCTGGACTTACGATTTAACAAGCGATACTTACGTTATTTCAAAATAATTCATAAAAGGGGGATTTTTATGAAAAACAAATCAAAAAAAGAATTTGATTTTTCAAATTTAAGCGTTTCAAACGTACCGCTTTATGCACTACTCGTTTTAACAGCAGTAGTTTTAGCAATAAGTTGTTTAGGGGCATTTTTAATGCCTGATGGTCAGGATTATATAAGACACTATATCGGCGACCCAAGTTGCAACCACTACTGTTTATCTTATAGCGGTAACGACCATTACGTAATGCTTGCAATGGGCTTCATAATTGGTATTTATCAGTTCTTATTTTTACATAACAAAGACTACGCAAGAGCACTTTTGGTAAAGGGTGAAAAACGAAAAAAGATTTTTAAAGAAAAAGTAATTTTACCAATTATTGCTCTTGTTTTAATTAGTTTATTTATTAAAAGCATTGCACTTGTGGAGAATATAAAGGTTTTTGGTGTATCTTCTTTACTCATTTCTAACTTTATAGCACACATTTTAATTATTATTGTTCACGCTATTTTCGGTTTTACTGTTGGTGCTACTGCTACTATTCTCAGTGGCACTATTGTAGAAGCGCTCACAGGTGCTTTAGGAATTATTTTGTTACCAAAAGCGATTTTAAAAATCGCAGACGTAACTGCTTCAAGATTTTTACACGGCTACGCTTCATTCTACGGCACTTGCGATGAAACAGCGACGTTTATTGACCCTACAAGACAGATTTTAGAAAGAACGTCTGACTACTCTATAATTTATAAAAGCACTGCAACAACACCAACAATTTCAATAATCCATTCTGTTGTGTGGTTACTTGTTTCTTTTGTAATTCTTTTCTTCTTAAAGAAGTTCTTCAGTAAAAATTACAAGTTTGAAAAAATTGGTTTTATAAATGCAAATAAACTTTTAACAACAATCATTTGCTTCAGTGCATCTGTATTTATTGGTTATTACGCTATATTATTTACCACAGAAGGAATTGCTGGGTATTTTGAAATACTGATACCATTTATAGAAAGTGCTGTTGACAGTTGGGATTCTTTTGCAACCTATAACACAAGCATATTAATTGTTGCATTCTGGATAATATCTTTGCTTGCTTCTGTTATTGTTAATTTAATATTAACCAGAAAACTCAAGAACGTTAAATCAAAATTAATTGTTCCGGCTTTAATTTCTATGGTATTTATATCAACTTTGATTATCACTACTACTGGTTGCTTCGGTTACAGTAAAAGAATGCCCGAAATAAACGAAATTAAATATGTTGACGTATGTACCCCATTTGCAATTATATCAAATGACAATGAATTTATAGGTATAAACTTTTACGGAGAAGACCGATTGAACTGCGTACGCTCTGAAATAACATTAACAGAAAAAGAAGATATTGAACTTTTACAAAAATTGCAGTTAAGCGCAATAGAAAACGACAAAAGAGAAACGAATGACGGTTTAAAAATTGAATATCATTTGAAAGACGGCTCTACAATAAGAAGAAATTACTTTTATTTGAGCGAAGAAACTTCAGAAGAAGTATTAAAGTTGTGGGAAACCAAAGAAGTAAAAAGCAATTATAAATTAATGCTTCTTAACAAAGGTGATGAAAAAGCGGCTTCTTACGATAGATTCCATAGTAATTACGAAACTTATTTTAATAACAAGTATTTCCCGTATATTGTTGCTAAAGACGGTACAAGAACTGACATTAAAAGTGAACTTTCTCCTGATAATTTCAAAAAGCTCAAAAATGCAATTTATAAAGACATTACTTCAATTACAGCAGAGCAATGGTTTAAACCAGAAACAACCTATGGTGCTCTTACATTTGAAGACAATGAATATCCTGAAGAGTCACTTTCTAAACCAATGCTTGTATTTCATAACCATATTTTCATACCAGTAACAAGTGAAATGACTAATACAGTAGAGTTTTTGAAGCAAAACAATTTGTTTAAATATTTAGAAAATTATGAAACAAATTTTGAAGCGTACCTTTACGACGTCAATGCTTCTGAATATTGGAAAGATGGATACCGTAGTTTCGGAATAAGTACAATGGAAAACTACAACCCTTACCAAGATATTACAACTGACTTTTTTACTATTGCACTATATAGCCTTACAGATATTATTAATAAGAAAGTCCCACTCACCCACTCTACACTTTTCACTTCAGAATATTCAGTTTACAGTTCTGAATACGGCGTAATTACAAAAGAAGAAGATGAAAACTTCAAGAATAACATACAAGAAGCAATTGATTTAGGCTACGCTACAAAACTTTCTGAAACAACGGCACAAGAATATTTTGAAAAATCGCACTTCAAATATTACTCAGGCACTGGTGGTAATCTTCTTTTAGTTTATTACCCAGAACGTGGAACGTCGCAAACTTACATTTTGCCGTGATTAGTAATAAGCGACAAGTTGCAAGTTCGCCAATAAAACTTTATAAAAAGGAGAATTTATTATGAAAAAGAGAATTATTATAGCATTATTAACAGTAATGATTTTAGTTACAGGTGGCGTTTTAATATGGGATTATAACAACCCAGTTGCAGAAATCGATATAATGCAATCAGGTGATTATCAAACGCCACTATTTGTAACATTAACACAAAACAGATTTATAAAAAACAAAACTATTGAAAACGAAGCTCACCAATTCAATGAAGCTGTTGAAGCTGATTACCTTGCATTCCTTGACAATTATGAAAAGCCTTACAATATAAAAGCTAATGTAATTGAAGAAAATGACAAAATAGTTGTTACTTATTTTGGAACAGCTACAAAAAATGGTAGAGAAGTTGAATATCTTGAGCAAAAAACTTATGATATAGATTTTGCTACAGAAATCTATGGCTCAACAGATTTACCAACAAAATAAGGAGGAGTAATTATGAAAAAGAGAATTATTATAGCAGTATTAGTAGCAGTAGTTTTAGTGTCATCAGTAGCAATATATTTTGCAACAAAATCAGATGTAGTCATTGGTATTGCAAAACCGGTTGATTTATCAACACAAATGTATACAGAGCAAATAATATTGAGCTTTGGTAAAGAACTATCTGATAAACGAGAACAACAGCTTACCGAAATGGCGAATAAAATAGAGGAAGCCCAGATAGAAATCAGTACTGAACTTGTTGCTCCAACACATATTGAAGTAGAAGTAGCGTTCGAGGATGGAAAAACTATAGTTACATATAGTGGTAAGGCTACCGAAAAAGCTACAAATACTGAAATTGACTACAACAAAGAATTAGTTTTTGATTTTATCCTAACAAAAGAAGTTAATGAAAATTAATTAGAAAAAAGCAAAACACGTGTCAAGGCTTTCACCTTGACACGTGTTTTTGTCATATTTATCGCATATCTATTGGTTCAAATAAGAAACTGAATTTAAATGTTTTATCATTAAGAAGGCGTTTGTTTTCTTCATTATTCAACTCTTCGTTTTCACTTATTGCATTAAAACGCCAGTCAATATTAAGAATTGTTCTTGGCTCTGGTCTCAATTCAAAATCGTGAGTAGCTTCTGTTAATTGCTCTGCTGAATAGTGCGAAGCGTTGAATGAGAAATCTTTGGTTTCATCTGCTGGTGTAACACGAAGTCCTACCCCACCCATTTCACCTACATCAACTCTTCTTGTTTTATAGTGAGAAGAGTTTTCTTGTGGTCTTACGTAGTGAACAAAGTTATCGGTAACAGTTAAATCATATTCACCAAAGCGAGCTGATTTATAACGGTCAGGGTATGTTTCTGTAAAGCCTAAACCGAAATATCTTAACTTTTCATTTTCTTCTTTTAATATAAACTCGAGACCGAAACGAGGAAGAAGTGGTGCAACATCTTTTACAGTACCATCTGCAATAATTTTTAACGTACCATCATTATTAAAGATATAAGTAAATACACCTTTAATTGTAGATGGACTTGCAGGACCACCAAAAGCAATAGATGTTTCAATTTCTACTGCATCATCTTTTTTATTTACTTTACTGTAATAAGTTTTCTGATATGCTTTATGTAAATTATTATCGTACCATGCATCTGCAGAACCTCTGTTGTAGCAAGGAGCGTGCCAGATTTGTAAACGGGTTGGCTCATCTAAAAGCTCTGTGCCGTTACGTTTAATAGATTTAATTCTACCATAGCTCTTATCGAAAACATATTCGTTATTTCCAGTTTTGATTTCTGCAAAACGCTCATTCTCGTTAACGGAAATTTGATATTTTTCTCGTGTAAGGTTAACTACCTTTACAGGTAATTCGAACTGCGAGAAGCCTATTTCATAGCCTTGTGGAGCCCAAGGTGTATCAACGTTCTGATGAACTGTAACAGTCAAGAAAGCATTTTCTGTTAATGTTAATTCAGATAAATCAAAGAGCTTAAATTCCTTTTCTGTCTGTGCTTCAATATCGAGTGATTCAATTACACCTTGTTTTACTAACTGTGTGCCGTTTGTAACCTGCCATTTTAAGAAACAAGTTGAAAGTGAAGTGTAATATAAAACGCTCTTTATTTTTAAAACACCCTTCTCGAATGACATTCTGAAAGGCTCATACACTTTTTTCATATCAAAGTAACCAGGTCTTAAAGAACGATCTGCAAATACAAGACCATCTATACAGCAAATGCTGTTATTAGGGAAATCACCAAAGTCACCACCATAATAGTAACGTGGTTTACCATCATCACCCGGCATAGAAATTGAGTGGTCTGCAAATTCCCAGATACAACCGCCACAGAAGTTGTCATATTTATCAACTAACTCCCAGTAGTCGTAAACGTCACCAGTTGACATTGAGCAAACATATTCGCACATATAGAAAGGTTTATTATATTGCTCATCATTCAAGTATTTATCAATATATGTAACACCAGCATACATTCTGCTTTCTACGTCAGAAATATCGCTGAAGTTTTCCCCTTCAGGAACTGCTTTAAACTCAAGGTGAGAGTTTTCGTAATGAACTAAAGCATTCTCGTCACGTGACTTAATAAACTCTCTCATTGCTCGGTGGTTTACACCGCAACCACTTTCGTTACCGAGTGACCACATAATTACACATCCGTGGTTTTTATCTCTTTCATAAAGAGTTTTTGCTCTGTCAACGTAAGAAAGCTTCCAATCAGGTGAAGTTGAAAGGAATGACCAACGAGTCCAATCCCAATCACTTTCTGTATTAAAGCCCATACCGTGAGTTTCAATATCTGCTTCGTTAATGATATAGAAACCTAAGGCTTCTGCTAAATCGTAAAAACGTGGGTCGTTAGGATAGTGCGAAGTTCTGATTGCATTTACGTTAGCTCTTTTAAGTAAGAATAAATCTCTTACCATATCTTCCATTGAAACTGTGTAACCACCGGTTGGTGAGTTATCGTGACGGTTAATGCCACGAAGTTTGACTGGTTTGCCATTTATAAGAAGTTTTTTGTCTTCTATTTTCACTTCTCTTAATGCAAGCTGGAACGGAATAATTTCATCATCAACAGTAATAAAGAGTGTGTAAACAAATGGTGCTTCGTCATTCCACATAACAGGATTTTCAATTGGTAAGGTAAATTCTCTACTGTTCACTTCTCCCTCGTCAATTACGTCACCTAAAGGATGTACCAAGCCGTAAACAATGCTATCTGCATTGTCAATATCACAGTTTATATTAAGTGTGCATTTTGTATAATCTTCATTGAAGCTCTGGCGGATTTCAATATCTTTTAAATAATTCTGATTTCTACTTAAAATATAAACCTCTCTGAAAATACCAGAAAGACGGAAGTGGTCCTGGTCTTCTAAATAAGAGCCATCGCACCATTTTAAAACAAGAACTTTGATTTCATTCTCGCCTTTTGTGAGATATTTTGAAATATCAAATTCACTTGTAGAATGGCTAACCTGACTGTAGCCTACAAACTGATTATTTATAAAAAGATAGAAGCAAGAAGCAACACCTTCAAAGGTTATAATGCTCTTTCTTTCAGCCATTTCTTCAGTAACTGTGAATTTTTTAGTGTAAAGACCGCAAGGGTTTTCGTCAGGTACAAATGGTGGGTCTACCTGAAATGGATAGTAAAGGTTAGAATAAAGTGGTTTATCAAACACGCCAATATCATAAAGCTGGAAGCACTTTGGCACTTCTACCTTCATATTATCTTCATAAAGAGATTTATCGTCTATTTCTATATTATATAAATCTTCAAAGCTATTAAAATATTTAAAATCCCATTCGCCCGAAAGATTCAACATATATTCTGACTTATTTCTATCACCAGAAAGTGCTGTTTCAAGTGAAGCATAAGGAATAAAATATGCTCTTGGTGGTAAAGTGTTAATATGAAGATTAGTTAAATCCTCATGGTAACGAGTAATTTTCATAAAAAATTCCTCCTGTGGAAAATTATAAAACTATTTTACCATTTACACCATTCTTTGTAAAGACGATAATTGACAAATAATACATAATTTAGTATTATATATGGCAGTTTTACATTTTTCACAGGAGGCTAAATATGAAAACAGAACTTTTAAAGCTTTTATGCCGAAATGCAAGATATACTAATGAAGAATTAGCGGTAATGCTTGGCAGTGATGAAAAAACTGTTGCGAGTACAATTGAAGAATTAGAAAAAGAAGGCATTATAAGAGGCTACAAGGCAGTTATTGACTGGGATAGCCTTGACGATGCTTACGTTTCTGCTATTGTTGAATTAAACGTTGTGCCTAAAGCAGATTTAGGCTTTGAAGAGGTTGCAGAAAAGGTTATGTCTTACCACGAGGTTGAATCTGTTTATTTAATGTCTGGTTCTTATGACCTTAACGTTGTTGTTAAAGGCAAAACTCTTCAGGATGTTGCTCGTTTTGTTGCAAGAGAGCTTGCTACTATTGACTCTGTTACATCTACAACAACTCACTTTGTTATGAGAAGATATAAAGAAATGGACGTTCATTTGTGCGATATGGAGCACGATGACAGGGGGCAATTTTTATTATGATAGATTACGGTAAAATTTTAAACACCACCGTAACAGAAATTAAGCCTTCTGGCATAAGAAAGTTTTTTGATATTGCCGAAACTATGGAAGATGTTATATCTTTAGGTGTTGGTGAGCCAGACTTTCAGACTCCGTGGAGAATAAGAAAAGCTGGTATAAACTCACTTGAACGTGGCAAAACAAAATACAGTGCCAATAAAGGTTTAAATGTTCTCCGTGCTGAGATTTCACGTTATTTAGATAGAAAATACAATCTTAAATATAACCCTCAGACAGAAATTCTTGTTACTGTCGGTGGTAGCGAAGCAATAGACGGCGCTATAAGAGCTATTGTAAATTTTGGTGATGAGGTTATCATTCCTCAGCCAAGTTACGTGTGCTACGAACCAATTACCCGCCTTGCTGGTGGTGTGCCTGTTATAATTGAAACAAAGGCAGAAAACGACTTTAAAGTTACACCAGAAGAATTAAAAAATGCAATTACACCTAAAACAAAGGCTTTAATTCTCCCCTACCCTTGCAACCCTACTGGTGCGGTTATGGAGAAAAAAGATTTAGAAGCACTTTATGATGTAATTAAAGATACAAATATAATTATTATTTCTGATGAAATTTACTCTGAACTCACTTATGGTGAAAATCCACACACACCAGTTGCATCTTTAGACTGCTTATATGAAAGAACTATTACTATAAACGGTTTTTCAAAAGCATTCTCTATGACGGGCTGGCGTCTTGGTTACTGTTGTGGTCCTAAAGAAATTTTAGACCAGATTACAAAAATTCACCAGTTTAATATTATGTGTGCTCCGACAACTTCACAGTATGCGGCAATTGAAGCGTTGAGAAACTGCGACGAGGATGTTGAAAGAATGCACGAAGAATACGACAGAAGAAGACGACTTATTGTTAATGGCTTTAATAAAATTGGTCTTACCTGCCGTGAGCCAAAAGGTGCTTTTTACTCATTCCCTTGTATTGAGAGCACAGGGCTCTCGAGCGACGAATTCTGTGAAAGACTCTTAAGAGAAAAGAAAGTTGCTGTAGTACCCGGTACCGCATTCGGTCAGGGTGGTGAAGGCTTCATAAGAGCCTCTTACTGCTACTCTGTTGAGCATATTATTAAGGCACTTAAGAGGATTGAAGAGTTTGTTAACGAATTGAATAATTAATTCGGAATGCTTAATTGCAAAATTCAGAATGCAGAATTTCGGAAGGCTTGATTGTAAAGAATTGAAAGTTGAAAATTGAAAGTTGAAAATTTCGGAAATGCTCCGCATTTGATTGTAAAAATAAGTGAATAAAAAATAGTTTATCCTATCATTTAAAGTTACATTAAACTAAAAATGATAGGATAAATTTTTGATTTATTATAATTCCGAATTACGCATTACGAATTCCGAATTTGAAAATGCAATAAATCGCTAAGTTTGGATGCAGAAGTCATTTTCTTCATCTCCGAAGCTGTATACAGATACTGCGAGCGGGTGAAAAAATGACTAAAAAAGCACTATTGAGAACCAATAGTGCTTTTTGTTCTGCGCCAAAATCAGCGATTTATTATATTTTCATTGCAACATCCCAAGCCTGCCAAATAACAGTTCTGAGGCTACCAACCTTGAATGCATCACCAATAACGTGAACGTGCTTGCTCTTTTCTGCAACAGGAGCTGAGTTGTAACCAACTGAAAGAACAACTTTACCAGCTGGAATGGTTTCTGTTTTGCCGTCTTTTGTCATAATTGTTACGCTATCTTCATTGATAGAAGTTGTTTTTGACTCAAGATAAACAGGAACTTTCTTTGCCTTGAAGTAATCACGAAGATAACTTGTATTAGCAAGAGCAATACCAGGAGTTGTAATGAGGTCATCCTGCATTTCAACAATAGCAACGTTTTTGCCGTATGTTCTGTGGAGTTCGAGTGCGATTTCGCAACCTGTAAGACCACCACCGATAACAACAACGTTTTGTGGAGCCTGTGACATATCGCCTAAGAGGAAGTCAACTGCTTCAACTGCTCTTTCTGCACCAGGAATAGGAATTCTCTTTGCAGTAGCACCAGTTGCAACGATAACTTCATCAGCATTAAGAGAAGCAACATCTTTAACTTCTGTGTTCATATGAATTGTAATTGCATCATATCTCTTAACTTCACGGTTATACCAAGCAATAAGGTCACGGTCTTTTTCTTTAAATGTTGTAGCTGCCGCTGCAATAAATACGCCACCTAATTTGTCAGTTTTTTCGTAAAGATCAACCTTGTGACCACGCTGTGCAAGAACGATAGCAGCTTCCATACCACCGATACCGCCACCGATAATAGCAACCTTCTTTGCCTTCTTTGCAGGTTCAATCTTATATTTCTTAGACTGCATTGTTTTTGGGTTAAGAGCACAACGAGAAAGACCCATTGTATCGAAAAGGTCCTGTGTATTAGCGTGACCTTTTGAAGATGAGAAGTTGAAGCAACCGCTGTGACAGCAGATACAAGGTTTAATGTCTTCAATTCTGTCTTCGATAATCTTTGTAATCCATTCTGGGTCAACAAGGAATTGACGAGCAACACCAAGACCATCGATTTTGCCATCTTTAATAGCCTCTGCAGCAACAGCAGGGTCCATTCTACCAGCACAAACAACAGGAATGTCTACAAACTTTTTGATGTGAGCAACATCCTCAAGGTTACAGTTTTCAGGCATATACATTGGTGGATGTGCCCAGTACCAAGAGTCATATGTACCATTATCAGCGTTAAGCATATCGTAACCAGCATCCTGAAGATACTTTACAGCCTTTTCAGATTCAGCCATATTACGACCTGCTTCTTTATAATCCTTACCTTCAACTTCGTCAGGCATTGCACCTTCGCAGAAGCCTTTCATTTTTGACTCAACTGAGTAACGGAGTGAAACTGGGAATTTTTCACCGCAAGCACCTTTAATAGCTTTAACAACTTCTGTTGCGAAACGGAAACGGTTTTCAAAGCTTCCGCCGTATTCGTCAGTACGTTTGTTAAAGAATTCTATAGCAAACTGGTCTAAAAGATAACCTTCGTGAACAGCGTGAACTTCAACACCGTCAACACCAGCATCCATACAAAGCTTTGCAGTTTTTGCATAAGCTTCAATAATTTCGTGAATTTGCTCAACTGTCATTTCAGGGCAGATGATATCATGAGCCCAACGAGATGGCTGTGGAGAAGGAGAAGCCAATTCGTGAGAAGTATCAATAATTGGTTTTACAATAGCACGAGTAAATTTATTTTTATGAAGTGGTGCAATAAGGTCTGTAATAGCCCAAGAACGACCCATACCAGCAGTAAGCTGAATGAATAACTTTGCACCTGTTTTATGGATTTCATCCATAAATTCTTTTAATTCTTCAAACATTTTTGGGTTTTGCCAGAGCCATTTACCTCTTATAGTATCACGAAGAGGTGCGATACCAGGGATAATAAGACCAACATTGTTATTTGCTCTTTCAATAAAGAGTTTTGCCGCTTCCTTATCGAAATGGCAACCGCCGATTTCAAACCAACCGAAAAGTGATGTACCACCCATTGGGCACATTACAATTCTGTTTTTAATCTCAACGTCGCCTATTTTCCAAGGGGTAAACAATGCATCATATTGTTGATTCATCAAAACACACATCCTTAAAAATTTTATGTATATATAGTATTAGAAAATTAACACAAAGTCAAGGGAAAAAGCAAAAAAACTCTTGA
The DNA here is from genome assembly GCA_015066465.1 of Oscillospiraceae bacterium. GTDB lineage: Bacteria > Bacillota > Clostridia > Oscillospirales > Acutalibacteraceae > DTU089. Next base: position 538 of record SVOI01000029.1, on the reverse strand, counting down.
CATTTGGATTATATAGTGATAATATACTGTCCATATTGATAAATGCATTGAAGGAATTACGCATTTTTTGAGTAACCTTTTCAGAGAGTCGGCGGTTGGTGTGAGCCGATAGGTTTTAAAGATGTGGTCTCGTTCCAGAGCAGAATCTCAGAAGCGTTTGTGTGTAAGAGATTCCGGTTGCCCCGTTACCATGGCTACGGACTTTATTGAGTCTTAATGAGTGACTGTCTTTTTTGGCAGTAAGCGGGGTGGTACCGCGGATTATTTAAAATTCGTCCCTGAGTTAAAGTTATTATGCTTTGACTCAGGTTTTTTTGTTTAGGGTGAAATGAGTCATCCGAATCTGCCTAAAAGCGAATATTTTCAAGTCTTTTCGGCGTTTCGGTCTTGCAAGGCGTCAGCCTTCCTTCACCCTCAACACCAAAAATCCAATAAAAATCTTTCGCTTTATAGGTCGAAGATTTTTTATAGAACGGATTTATGGTCAATCAAGGCAAAAACGGAGCGAATCCTTTACGGATTTGCGAGTATTTTAACG
>SVOI01000079.1 GCA_015066465.1 Oscillospiraceae bacterium | reverse complement strand
GCAAAAGCCATTGCGTTCCATTGGCATACGTGCCATCGACCTTGTTACGGAAAACAGTTATATGGAGCTTTCCCTCTTTGAAGAAAACGAAAAACTAATTCAGCAGGAAAACCTTGCCCACACCATAGATGTTTTGCGCAGTAGGTTCGGGCACAGCGCAATCTTAAAGGCTTCCTGCCTTTTAGACCCTAAACTAACTGGCTTCAATCCCAAAGAAGACCACACCATTCATCCAGTTTCATACTTCCGTTAGGAGTGAGGTAAATGTCTAAACTAGAACTGAATATTATTGTCCAACACCTGCCTGACGGGCAAGCTGTGCCTAAAATGATTTTGTGGGAAGATGGGCGCAAGTTTGCCATTGATAAAATTTTGGACATAAGAAAAGCCGCAGCACTAAAGTGCGGCGGCGTAGGAACTCGTTATATTTGCAGAATATGTGGCAAGGAGTTTGCAATCTTCGACGAAGACGGAAAGTGGTTTATGGAGAGGTAGAACATGATATTTTAAGAAATATGTCCGTGTATAAAAGTTATTCTTCTGCTGAAGAAATGACTAGTGATATTTTTTCAGAATAAGTAAAGTAAAAATTTAAAACGCACCCGCGAGGGTGCGTTTTGTTGTTTGTAACTTCTGAAATTCTCTTGCCTACTCTTTCCTTTCACAGTCAAATTGTTGTTCCCATTTCTTGTGTGCTTCCATAAAGCTTTCAAATTCTTCGACAACTTCTTTAGGTGCACCAGGTTTTAAATGCCAGTTTCCTACTTCTGATACAAAGTAAGGACTTGTAATGAATTTAGGGGCAGTATTAGTAGTCATAATGCACTCTCCAAGCTATTTTATAAATATTTACATCAAATAACTTTTTACGATTTCACTTGTCTTGCTATAAAGTTCATTTAAACGTGTTTGACAAGCCGCAATTTCACCTTCCATTGCTTCAACTTGTCTAAGCATTGTTTTCTGTACTTTGATGTCAGGAATATAAACTTTATAATCCATAATATGATTCTTCTTGCCTCTAGGCATTTTAGCTCCATTTACATCTTGCATAACAAAATCAAAAAACGCTTGTCGTTTTAAAAGGTTTATTAAAAACTCCGTACTGCACTTTGTTGTGTCCTTGTTACGCATTACTAAAACATCATTTGAGCAAGCTCCATCAAATTCTGCCAACCATATCTTTTTTAAATAAGGTCTTATGTTTGACAATAAAATATCGTCCTTTTTAAAAACAGTAACATTTGCATTCGGCAGTTGTCCATTAAACAGCCTAATCCCTCGACAATCTTGTAACATAGTATCAGTTGTTACATACTGATTTGACGTTAAATATTTACTAGTGGTTTTCTCATACACCCAATCAATTAAATCACTGAGTTTAAGCCCCCCGCTTTGAACATAATTTCTAATTTTTCAAATAACTCACCTATTTTTTTGCGATACTCATCGATTTTCATACGTGTATTTTTGTATTCTTCATCAATTTTTTCACATTTTTCAATTATTTCTTGTTGTACTGCTATAGGTGGCATAGGCACTTTGACATCTTCACGTAAAAACTGGCTATTCAAGCTTTTACCGAACGCTTTATTCCCAACATTTTCCAAATCAATAACATTACTCTTGAATACATAAAACAGATATTTGTCTAACAACTTATCTTTATCACGTATTATAAGTCCTGCAATAGCCTCATTTGTAAACAAGTCCCTACCAGCAATAGCAGTTTTGCCGATACTTAATTTAAAACTAAGCAAAGTCGTACCTTGTGGTATTAGTTTTACATTAGAATTCGCTATAGCCTCAGCAGTTATTTTTTCTTTGGTATCATAAATGTATTCACCTTGCATTTCTGCTATTGACACCCATAAATTATCACCCATAAAGTAACCTGCATTTTTACGAGAAGGTGTTCCGCCTATTGTTACATCACATATCTCTCCAAGTGCCTTCATTGGATAACGGCTAATTATTCTATCATTTTTGTTATTAAATTTTAACGCTATTGCCTTATTAAATCCTGCCCTAGAAAAATCTAAAATATTTTTTGTGTCAACATAAGCTGCTAAATTCTGTTGTTTTCCAATGAAAAGAACCTTATTATCTGCAAACGATGCCCGTACTGCAGCTGCTAAAGTTTTTACTGAACTTCTGTCTGCATTGTTGTACATCATCCCACCAGCAGGTTCATGTATGATAATTCCTTCATTACCTTTTCGGTTAGACCATTCGTATCCCAAGAATCTAGTTTGTTCTTTGTTTTCTACAGGCGATTTAATAATAACCGTTCTTTGCTTATGTACTAATGCAAAATAAAGCAATTTTTCACGTTCAACCTCAAAGATAAACTTGTACAACCGTTGGAAATAATCCGCTTGTTGTTCTTTATCACTTTTCCTTTTAAAAGTAACCTTTTTCTGTAAATCTTTCCATTGTGCACTTTCATTGAACGCATTTACATAAGCTTTAAAATATTCTTGTTCTGACAATTCTCCCACATTTAGTTCCATATTGAGGAACCTTTTATAATTGTCGTTGTCAACTTCAATCTGTGAACAATAACCTTCTAACAAATTTTCATCTTTCCAGTCAGACAAATCTTTACCACTAAAAATAGCATTGACCGAATCAATTAACAAATCTATTTTCTTAGGAGGCTCATCATATTTTTCAAGGAACATAATAACAGTATTAGTACCAGTTGCACCAAATGCTTTAGAACCTAGTGAAACAATACCACGAATATTAAAGTTTCTAAGTATCTGTTCACGTGCTCCTATATAGCTATTGCTATTGTTGGACAATATAGAACTAGGCAAAATAACAGCAGCTACACCATTGGGTTTCAATAACTGTGCGATACGTTCCACGAATAATGTTTCAATTTCACTACCATTATCACCAATAACTTTAAGAAGCTCAAACTCATTGTTTTTGAGTTGCAAATGTTGTTTAAAATCTTTTACAGAATAGGGCGGATTTGCCACAAGTATATCAAACATACCATTTTGAATACGCCCATCAGTTGTATTTTCCAAACCGTCCCCAAAAATAATGTTGCCTTCACCAGCACCATTCATATACAATGCAATTTTTGCTACACGTGCCAAACGGTAATCTTTTTCAATACCGTAAATATGGTCACGCACCCAACCATTATCGCCATTATTATTTGCAAAATAATTTATTGCTTCAACAGCTTCGGTAAGGAAGTGTCCCGCCCCGCATGCATAATCAATTATTTTGGGGTAACTGTCACCCTTCTTTGTATCAAGTAAATTTTTTACTGGCAAGCAATCCCAAATAAAACGAGTAATAGGTGTTGGTGTGAAAAATTGACCTTCATCTTGTTTAAAACCTTTATTCAGCAACTGTTCAAACAAATCACCTAAAAATTGATGTTTACCATTATAGACAATACGATACTTTTCGAAAAGCTGTACCATTTCTACAAGTATCTTACCATTTTGATAAAATAATTCTTCATTATGTACATCTTTAAATGCAAAGTCGTTGTTTGAGTAGAATTTTAAACTACGAATTGTCTTCTCTAAATCCGCAATCGCTCTTTCTCGGCTAGAACCAGTATAGTCTGCAAATAATTTTCTAGGATAATGGCTGTCTACATAAAATATTTTTTCTTTCATGAACTGATCCATACCATCACGATGCAATCTTTGCAATCTATCTTGCAAGGTTTCGTAAGTATCAGTACCTTGTTTATATTGAAACTCTACTTCATTATCATTATTTTTATTGATTTCATCTACAAGTTTACAAATAAATAACGCAGTTAATCTGTTAAAAGCATTTTCTTTATCGCTTACATTATTATGTCTCAAAATTTCTTCAAACCGATTAACAATTTTATCTTCAGGCGTAAAATCAAGTAAATCTTTCTTCAGAAGCGGTTTTACACCAATTTTATACGCAACAGTATCTTCACCAAAAATTAAATCTTTTTGCCAAGCACTCTCATAAGTACGTTTCCATACATTGTGCTTTTCATCAGCAGTATGCGCATTTTTATAAAGTTGAATAGACTTATCTTTTTCAGACAACAGAATGATATTAGCATCATCAGTACAGTTAATAGTTGGAGCATTGTAACGTAAAACTTTTTCATCTGTAAAATCAGATGCATACAAAACTAACCATTTAGTTGCCTGCTCTTGTTGCCAATATGAAAAAAGCTGTGCACCATCATTGTTAGTGTCAGCAAATGCTTTGTCCCATTCTTTACCATAAGTTTTGCACTCAATGATAAATAACATACTACCATCTTTATCAGTCACACAGATGTCTGCACGACCACTCTTTGCATTATGTCCAAGTGACCAAACCTTTTCTAACTCAATATCTTCTGGTCTATACCCTTTTTCTAACAATCTATTAACACACTCAAATACAACAAAATTTTCTTTATTTTCTTGTCCATTATCTTTGTAGAAGTTTGTGTTTCTATCTCCGCCTTTAATTGTTTCGGGATAGATAAGTTTATTTTCTGCAAAGTCTGCTGCCATTTTAACGCCCAAAGAGCTAAATTCTTTAACAAATTTTTCTCCCTGCTTGACAAAGCCAATACTTAACAACAAATCCCGTAAATTATCTTTCTTAATCATCACACAAAACCCCTTACAATAACTTTCTACACATAAAAACCACTAATGTTATATCGTAAATTTATTATATATCTATACTAAACACAAAAGCAACAAAACACATCAAACATAAGATAAAAAGCATTGTCATTTTCGCCTTGTCAAGTACGCCTCTCCTTGACACAAGCTACATTCTGACAATGCTTTTGTTATAAAGACCTCCCAAACACTGATAGCAGTTTCAAGATAACTGGCTATGACTTTTGGGTAGCTTCTTTATCTAATTTTGTTGTGGCAAATCTTTAATGCCATCTCTTAACGCTTTCAGCACTTCATCAACACTTGCTTCATGCTTTTGAGCAATGCGTACAATCAAGTTGGCAATCATATGCATCATCTCATTATCGCTGGTTTTATTGTAAGCCAGCATTGCGTTATCTGCCTTGTCAATAAAGTACCCAAAAGAGCCTTTCATTCCGTGCTCATTGCTCAGCTTAACAAAATCTTCCTGTAGCATTTGTGCTTGTTCTTTAATCATAAAAATTCCTCCTTAAAAAATTTGTGTAATCCTCCTCTAAGGTTTTGTTTAGTACCATAATTATACATTTAGAAGATGCCAAATAATGACAGTGTAGTTTTTAAAACAAAAAATCCTGCAAGTTTCTTACGCTTACAGGATTTCTTGCTTAGTTTTCTTTTGGAAAAAGCGCAAAAAAATAATCGCCTCAGTCCTGACAAAACTTGACGATTATTTTTTAATCAACAATTTTTAAAGGGCTAA
>SVOI01000028.1 GCA_015066465.1 Oscillospiraceae bacterium | reverse complement strand
GACACTACTTTTAAATATGGTAGAATATTCCTTGTTATTTTATTTTAGGAAGCGATTATTTGAAAACACAACATTATTTAGAAAGCAAAAAATATTCTACGCTTGTTTTCATAGCGTGTTTTATAGCTTATGCCGCATCTTACGTCGGCAGAATCAACTACTCCGCCGCTTTGCCAGATATTTTAGAAGAAGGTCTTTTCACTAAGTCACAAGCTGGTATTATTGGTTCTGCATTCTTTATAGTTTATGGCTTTTTCCAGATTATAAACGGATTTTTAGGCGATAAAATTTCGCCTTTTAAAATGATTATTTTAGGAACGTTTCTTTCTGCTGGTGCTAACACTGTAATGACGTTCTGCATCACCAACGTTTCTATGGCGATTGTCTGGGGCTTTAATGGCTTTGCCCTCTCTCTTCTTTGGGCGGCAATTCTTAAAATTTTAGCAAATATTATTAATTACGATATGCGCTCTAAGGCGTGTCTTAATATTTCGGCAACGCTTCCTATTGGTACTGTACTCGCTTATATTTTAGCATCTGTTTCTATTAACTTTTTCAACTGGAAATATGTTTTCTACACTTCAACTATTGTGCTTCTTTTCTCAGGTGTTTTCTTTACCGCTACTTACATTCTTTCTAAAAAACACATTAAAGAGGTTGAAATTTCAACTCCTCTTAATAATAACAAAAAAAGTGAACAAAATAAAAATGCTGGTAAATTTTTGCCACTTTTCCTCTCTGCTGGTCTTCTTTTAGTTTTACCAGCCGATGCAATTCACGGTGCTATTAAAGAAGGTATTACCACCTGGGTACCAACTATGATTACAGAAACTTATAATACCCCTGTTGCATTCTCTGTATTCGTTTCTATAATTCTCCCAATAGTAAATTTAAGCGGTAACTACATTGTTACTCCTTTATATAATAAGATATTTAAAAAAGATGAGCTTAAAACTGGTGCCGCTATTTTAACATTTGTTTTAATTCCATTTACGTTCCTCATATTTATGAAGAATTTACCAGTTGTTGTAAGCGTTATTCTTTTAGCACTCGGCACTACCGCAATGCACACCTTTAACTATATGATTATTACCTTGGTGCCAATGCAATTTGCAAAATACGGCAAAACCGCAACTGTTACGGGTGTTATGAACGCTACTGCTTACATAGGCTGTGCCGCAGCTACTTATGGCTTCGGTATTATTTCAGATAACATAGGCTGGAATGGTACTGTTATTGTGTGGATTGTAATTGATATAATCGCTTTACTCTTCACCACACTCAATATTAAAAAATGGAACAGGTTTAAACAAAATGAATGTATATGATTTTGACAACACAATTTATGATGGTGAAAGTGCTTTTGACCTTTTTAAATTCTTTATGAAAAAGGATAAGAAGCTTATAACCTTTATGCCTACTGTTGTTATTGCTTTTACAAAATACAAGTTAGGTAAACTCTCTGTAGAAGAAGCTATAAACAAATACGCTCAAAGAGCACTTGATTACTATATAGAAAACCCTCACTACAAAAATTGTATGAAAGAATTCTGGGATGAACACGAAAAAAACATAAAACCATTTTATGAAGAAGTCAGAAAAGATGACGATTTAATTCTTTCATGCTCACCAGAAATTTCTTTAAGTGAAATATGCCAAAGACTTAATATAAAAAATTTCATTGGAACTTCTATTAATGAAGAAGAAGGGAAAATCGAAAGACTTTGCCTTCGTGAAAATAAAGTAAAGGCATTTTTTGAAAAGTACCCTAATGCAGAAATTGACGACCTCTACACAGATTCATTTAACGATAAACCACTTATGGATATAAGTAAACACGTTTATTTAGTAAAAGGCAATAAAATTAAAAAAATAAAATAATTCTAAAACTCCCTTTTCGGTAATATATATTACTGAAAGGGGATTTTTTTATGATAACAGATGAAAAAAAGACAAGTTTACTTCCACACAACTGCATTTTAGAGGACAGACGTACACTTTCAGTTACTGGCGTTAATGACGTTGATAGCTTTGACGAGCAGACTATTGTAGCAGTAACCGATTTAGGCGAGCTTACCATTCGTGGTGAAAAATTACACATTACACGTCTTTCTTTAGAAATAGGTGAATTACAGGTTGAAGGCAATATTGCTTCACTCAGTTACACAGATGTTGCACCAAAAAGCACTTCTCTTTGGGGAAAGGTTTTCAGGTAATGTATTCATTTCAGCAAAGTGAGCAGTTAAATTTATTTTTACTCTCTCTGGGTGCCGGGTTTGTTCTGGGCGTAGTTTATGATATTTTAAGAACAATTCGTCTTACTATTTCAAAAGGTAAAGCTATTATTTTTATTTTCGATATTCTTTACTTTTTAATTTTCTCTTTGGCTACATTTTTATTCTTTTTAGCTGTTAATAAAGGTGAGTTTCGTTCTTATATGATTTTGGGCGAAATTTTAGGTTTTATTTTTTATTACGTCTCTTTTGGAATAGCTGCAAAAACCTTTACAGATGCTTTTGTAAAAGCAATTCACAAAATATTTTCTTTCCTTTTAAAAATCATTTTGGCACCTTTCAAAGCCATTTTCAGAGTTTTTTCTCATATAAAAGCGAAAATTTCTCAGTTTTTTAAGAAACTTCAAAAAAAATATGAGAAAAATCGAAAAAAACACTTGCCAAAACTCAGGTTATATGTGTATAATTTATTAGGTATATTTGGAAAGCAACAAAATGTCAAAAAGAAGGAAGGTTATAACGATGAAGAAAAAACGAGTTAACAGAAAACGTAGACAAATAAGCATTGTTATGGCTTTACTTTTTGGGGCGGCAATTATTTATTTTGCAGTTTCATTTTTCAATACTAATAAAGAGATTAATGAAAAAAAGCAAGAGCTTAATGGGCTCCAGACTCAATATGAAGAACAGGTAAAACAAAACGAAGCTCTTCAGAAAACTATTGACGAAAATGACGAAGCAGCCATTGCTGAAAAATATGCAAGAGAAAACGGATATGTCAAAACAGACGAAAGAGTTTATATTGACATAACTCCAGGCACATAATTATTATTTTAAAAACGAGGTAAGTCTTTCATGGCAGTAGAAATCGGCGAAATCTTAGACGGTAAAGTTACCGGCATCACAAACTTCGGAGCATTTGTTGAACTCCCTGACAAATCAACAGGTATGGTACATATTTCTGAAGTTTCAAACACTTATATTAAGGACATTCATGAAAAATTATCTGAAAACCAAGAGGTTAAAGTTAAGGTAATTGATATTAATGAAAAGGGCAAAATTGCTCTTTCTATTAAAAAGGCTCTTCCACAGGAAGAAGCTCCTGCACCTAAAAAGACTTATGATAAACCAAAGAAAAGTCAACCACCTGTTTGGACTGGCACTCAAAAAAGCGAACCTGAAAATATGTCTTTTGAAGATATGTTAGCACGCTTTAAAACAAAGAGTGACGAAAGAATGAGTGATTTAAAGAAAAACACTGCTGCAAAACGTGGTAGCTCTACTCCACGCCGTGGCGGTAGCGGAACTCAACGCGGATTCTGATTTTTCTATAATACGATGAAAAGGGTCTGTAAAAAACGCAAGTTTTTTGCAGACCCTTTTAGAATTTACGGAGGTTGAAAATTATGCGTGAAATTGATGTTTCAATAATCGAAAAGAATGTTGAAGAGCTTTTTATTTCTGCTAATGCAGAATTGCCGGTTTCTTTAGAAAAGCTTATAAGAAGTTCACAAGAGACTGAAACAAATGAAACCGCAAAAAATATCTTTTGCGATATGTGTAAAAATTTAGAAGTTGCAAGAGAGAATGAAATACCGATTTGTCAGGATACAGGAATGGCAGTTCTTTTTATAGAAGTTGGTCAGGACGTTCATTTTGTTGGTGGTAGTTTGAATGATGCTATAAATAACGGTGTAAAAAAAGCATATTTTGACGGCAAAATGCGCTGTTCAATTGTAAAAGACCCTATTCACCGTGGCAACACAAACGACAATACACCTGCTCTCGTTCATTATTCAATAGTTGATGGCGACAAGGTTAAATTAACCGCCGCCCCAAAAGGCTTTGGCAGTGAAAATATGAGCAAAATTAAAATGTTCACACCTTCTGCTACTGAAGAAGATATTATAAATTTTGTTGTAGACGTAGTTAAAACTGCAGACGCTAACCCCTGCCCACCCGTTGTTTTAGGCGTTGGTATAGGTAGCGATTTTGAGGGCTCGGCAATTCTTTCTAAAAAAGCACTTTGCCGTGATATTTCTATTTCAAATGAAAATGAATATTACAAAGAATTAGAAGAAAAAATGCTCAAAGAAGTTAATAAATTAAACATTGGTGCACAAGGCTTTGGTGGAGATATTACTGCACTTAAAGTAAATATAGAAACCGCACCAACACATATTGCTGGACTTCCTGTTGCAGTGAACGTTGGGTGCCACGTAACAAGACACAAATCGGTTGTTTTATAACAACCGATTTGTGCTTGTTATAACTAAGTTTGCCTTACGGCAAGTGATGTTACTTCGTAGTGAAGTTGTTTCACAGTGATGTTTTGCCTTCGGCAAAGTTATTAGCAAACTTAACATCACTTTACAGCGTAGGTGTAAAACATCACTATGCTTTAGCATAACATCACTTTTGCAAAGCAAAAACATCACTAAAAAACACTTGAAAAGTTACCATTCTTTTCAAGTGTTTCTTATTTTAAATAAAATTCATAACTAACTCCACCACAAGCACCGCAATGCTTGAAAAAACTGCAACCTGAACAAGACTTCGTTTTAAAAGTCCGGCAACAACCGCAACTGCAAAACCAATAGCAGCACTTATATAGGAATCCGTCGCATAAAATATAGCTGGCACAGTCATAACGCTTAAAACTGTGTATGGCACATAATAAAGAAAAGATAAAATATATTTATTCTTTATTGGTTTATTTACAAGTACGAGTGGCACCATTCTCACAAGATATGTAACCCCAGCCATAGCAACAAGATAAATCAAGAATTTAGTGTTATCCATTGTTTTCCACCTCATTCTTTATTTCTTCTATTGTAATTGGCTTAATAAATGCAAATAAAGCACTTGCCACTACCGCACATATTATAACAGTAAACCCAGTTGGAATTTCTTTTAAAACTGGTGCATAGTAAAAAATGCAACTGAGTATAATTGCAACGCCCACACAAAGTGCAGTGTTTTTTTCTTCTTTAATAACAGGCACAACAATTGCAATAAACATTCCATAAATCGCAACACCTAAAGCAGACGTTACTACTTCTGGCAAAATGTTACCCGCAACAGCACCCGTAAGAGTACCAGACACCCAACCAATAACAGGAGTTAAAATTAACCCCAACATATATTTTGTGCCGACTTTTTCTTTGTTAGAAGAAGCAACTGCAAAAATCTCATCGGTATTGCCGAAAGCTATTAAAAATCTGTGTGGCATCTTTACGCTTTTGCCGAGTTTCTGTGAAAGTGAAATTGACATAAGTGAATAGCGTGAATTTATAACTAATTGTGCTAATATAAGCTCAATTATTGTGCCACCGCCGACCATTATTGGCACCGCCGCAAGTTGCCCTGCTGAAGTTAAATTTGTAAGAGAAATTAAAACCGCCTGTAAAATAGAAAGACCATTTTCAACCGAAAATATCCCGAATGCAAACGATACAGGAAAATAACCAATGCAAATCGGAAGTCCAGCCTTAATTCCCTTTTTAAAGCTATTTATTTCGTTCATTCTTTATCCCTTGCATAATTTTTATGAATACAGTTATTTTATCATATATTTATTATTTTGCAAGAGAAAATAAAAACCACATTCATCTATTTAGATAAAATAAAAATGAGCGAATGTAGTTATCTTTATAAAACGCCTCTCTTCGAAGAGAGGGGGACCACCTTTTCTTTGTTTTACTTCTAATAATATACTTTTAAACGAGCCAAAAACCTATTAAACCAAATATGTTTTCTTGGTTGGTGGAGAGTTCTTCGACACGAGTTAACTGTAAAAATGCAGTTGGTCGGTAGATTGATGATTTGAAATTTATCCGTTCACCAACTAACTGTATCAAAAGAAACAACTGCGAGGCGAAGAACTCTCCACCATTCCGATTTAATTTATTGTGATTCAAAATTCAATTATCGCCTAAAAACTAAACACTATGAACAATCTTGTGGAAAGAATAGTCCCCCTCTCTTCGAAGAGAGGCGGTTGTGGCAATAAAATTATCCTATCATTTGTAGCTGATTTAAACCAACTAAAAATGATAGAATGATTATATTCACTTTCAATTCCAACACAGTTCCGAAATTATTCTCTATTCACTATTAACTCTTATCTTTGAGCGAGTATAATTCCGAATTACGCATTACGAATTCCGAATTATTTAAACAGCTTCTCATACCACTCAACCACTTTAAAACCCACCTTAAACTTACCTTCTGACATAACTATACGTTTTCCGTCTTCGTCTAAATATTCCTCCAAGTTGACGCCGTCGTCAGTTTCAATACCGCCTGTTGCAACGGACACACAAAGTGGTGGAAACATAACGCACCACCAGTTTTTACCCTCGCCACTACCTAAAACTACTTTAACTGATGTATAAGTACCCGCAGGGAATGTTAAATCCTCATAAGTTCTTGTTGTGTAATACTCTTTACCTAAAGTAATTTTTGCCGTATAATCGAAGCCATTTTCCTTTAAAACCTCGTTAGCACATTTTTCTAATTCATCTTTTGAATTTTTAAAATATTCCTCTGCATTTTCTGGTGTAACCTTTGAAGAAAGTAATTCTGTATTTTTCTTAAGAAGTGCATCCCTGACTTTTAATTTCACTTGCTGGTCAATTTCACTGTCACTTTCTGCTAAAATGTGAAGTCTTACAACATTTTCTCTTATTTCACCTGAAACAGAAGAAAAATAAGTTATTGAAAAAGCGAGGTAAAGAATAAAAGCTATTATGAGTGAAACTAAAAATATTTTGTCTCGTCTCTCTTTAAACGGATTATATGTATATGTTCTCATAAATAAAACCACCTTTAATAAGAATTCTTGCATTCTCATTATTGGTGGTTGTTCTTGTTTTATTCAGTTATTCTTCACTAATTTTTTCTACGCCACGATTTTTTCTGTTGCAAAGGTAAACTTTATCATATTTCTTTTCAAGCTCTGCCTTTGCTTTCTTTGCATCTTCTTCGCATGAGAAAATACCATAAACAGCAGAGCCTGAGCCAGACATACACGAAGCGCTTGCATTATGAGTTCTTAAAATATGCTTTATATCTGCTCTGTCAGGAACTTCAATAACCTGTTCAAACACGTTGTCACAATATTTTAATGCACCTTTAAAATCCTGCTCCAAAAGAAGCTCTAACATTTCATTATTTTTAGTGTGCTTCAAACTCTCGCCCATAGCGTCTATTGCATCGTAAGCTTTTACAGTTGAACTGCCACTTTCAGGCTTTACAATAATAATGCTACATTCATCAATATCAGGAAGTGGTGCTACAACTGTGCCTATATCCTGACAGAGTGCCGTGCCCCCTACTACACAGAACGGAATATCTGCTCCGACCTTTCCGCCGATAAACATAAGCGTTCTTTTACTTGCATTAGTGTTAAAAATCTCATTAAGTGCAACTAACACAGCGGCACCATCTGCACTGCCACCACCAAGACCAGCTTCGTGTGGAATATTCTTTTCTATATGAATGTGAATACCCTTATTTTTCTTAATATTAAAATGCTCAAAAAATTTAACAGCACATTTATACACAATATTCTTAGAATCAGTTGGCACAGTTTCATCTGTACAAGAAATGGTTATCTTTTCACCTTTTGTTTTTTCAACTGATATTACGTCCTTTAAACCGATAGACTGCATAACAGAAAAAATAGTATGGTAACCATTCTGTTTAACACCAGTTACGTCTAATATTAAATTTATTTTAGCATTTGCTTCATAAGTTAATTTCATTTTTTGACCTGCCTTTTTTACTGCTTTAAATATTTTAGCATAATATTACAATTAAATAAAGATTTTTCGTGGAATTATTTTCTTTTTTGCTATATTATTTTTTGGAAGTTTGTGGTAGAATAGGTGACTGTAATTTCAAATTAAAAATGAAAAATTTAAAATTGAAAATTTCGGGGCTACGCCGTAATTGTAATGATTGGGTTTATAAGTCAGTTTATCATTTCATTTAATACAGATAAATAACCTTACAAATATCATTTTATAATGCCGACCGCAGGTCCCACAATTCTTAATTTTTAATTCTCAATTTTTAATTGCTACATAGGACGGTAAATTATGAACAATATATCAATAATCGACTTACATACTCACACAAAAAATTCTCCCGATGGCAACCACGAAGCCTTATTTATGGCAGAGACTGCAGCAAAGAATAAAATTCACACAGTTGCATTCACTGACCATTGTGAAGTGGACTACTTTTATTCTGACAATTATGACAAGGTTATAGAGGGTAGTTACAAAGACGTTTCTGATGCTCAGGAAAAATTACAGGGTCAGATTAACATTTTAAAAGGTGTTGAACTTGCTCAACCACATTATATCCCAGAACTTGCCGAAAAAATCATAAACACTTATGATTATGACGTAGTTATCGGTTCAATTCACAATTTGAGAAATCAAGAAGACTTTTATAACTGGAAGAGCTTTGATGGAATTGACATTGAAGCTACAATGAACGAGTATTTCGATGAGCTTATTAAAATGCTCGAATGGGGTAACTTTGAAATTTTAGCTCACATTACATACCCATTCAGATACATTTTCAACCACTGCGGTTATATTGAAGATATTGATAAATATAAATCTAAAGTTGACGAACTATTAAAACTCTGTGCAGAAAAAGACAAAGCTTTAGAAATAAATATGGGCGGTCTTAAATACCCTATTAATAAACCATCACCAGATTTAGAAACAATCAAGCGTTATAAAGAGTTAGGCGGTAAGCTTGTTTCTGTTGGCTCTGACTCACACTACGCTGAAAGAATCGGTGTAAATATTGACAAGGCTTACGAAATTGCAAGACAGGCTGGCTTTAAATCTGTTGCTACTTTTAAAGATAGAAAAGTTTCTGAATTTGCTATTGTATAATATACAAAATTTGATGCAATCACTTGCAAATTTCACTTTTTCTTGCAATTTAACACGCTGTCAAAATTTGTAAAGTGAGTTACTTTACTTTGTTCAAAACTCTGTCAATTTTGTTCACAAATCAAACTAAATCTTTAAAATATTTCTTTTTTGACAATTTTTTTGTAAAGTAATTGACTTTACATTGACAAAGTTATGAACATTTTTAAAATTCATATACTGTATATTCACTTGTATATACAAATTGTTAAAAACTTAAATATCAAAAAAGGGGGTCTGTTATGAGAATTTTAGAGTACGTTGTACCAGAAGAATTTTCAAATAGACCCGTTCTTCATTTTTTAAAAGGACATTTAAAATTATCAACTAAAATAGTACAGTCACTCCGCCACACAGAAGGCTCGGTCACTGCAAATGACAGAGTTGTAAGAATGATTGATAACGTTTATAAAGATGAAACCGTTGTAATAAGAATTCCAGAAAAATCTACTCCCCCGCTTCTTTGTGAAATGGATTTAGATATAATTTTCGAAGATGAAGATATTTTGGTTTTAAATAAACCAGCAGGAATTTCTGCTCACCCTACAAGACGTCATCCGAACGGCACACTTGCTAATGGTGTTGCCAATTACATTATAAAGAACGGCGGTGGCGAAGCGGCAGGCAGAGCAATAGGCAGACTCGACAAAGGTACTTCAGGCGTTATTGTTTTTGCAAAAAACTCGCTTTCTGCATTCAGATTGAATGGTAAAATCGAAAAAACATATTATGCTTTAGTAAAAGGTGATATTTCTGA
The DNA here is from genome assembly GCA_015066465.1 of Oscillospiraceae bacterium. Taxonomy (GTDB): domain Bacteria; phylum Bacillota; class Clostridia; order Oscillospirales; family Acutalibacteraceae; genus DTU089. Next base: position 23,150 of record SVOI01000028.1, on the reverse strand, counting down.
CTCAGGTACTATTGATACACCAATTTATCGCCCAGACCCTAATAAAACCTTGAGAGCTGTATCTACTACAAGAGAAGATGCCCTGCCGGCAGTAACTCATTGGCAGTTAGAAAAGCGTAATAGAGACAGAGCATTATTAAAGGTAAATATTGAAACTGGCAGAACTCACCAGATAAGAGTACACTTTTCATCAATAGGCTTTGCGCTAATTGGTGACGATATGTATGGTGGCGAAGTTACCGAAAATCTTTCACGCCCCGGTCTTCATTGTGGCAGAGCAGAGTTTATTCATCCGACAAATGGAGAAAAAATGTGCTTTGTTGCAGAACTCCCCAATGATATTACAAATGAACTTACCGAGCAACTTAAATAGTGCTGAGTGCAAAGTGCTGAGTGCTGAGTTAAGGGGCTACGCCGTAATTTATAATAATTGTTTGTAGTAGTTAATTTGTCTTTTCATTTATAATAGCCCAATTCCATAAAAATATAAAAATCTATCATTTAAAGGTTAATGCAAACTAAAATGATAGATTTTTGTTGTTCCATAGACTAATAATTATAATCAAGCCGTAAGGCTTCCTTAACTCAGCACTTTGCACTCAGCACTCTGCACTAATCCTATACAACCCCAAAATAAAAAGCAAATTTAAAATAAATGCAGTCAAACCCTTGACAAACCAATATCTTTCTGCTAAAATACCATTTGCCGCATATTAAGGGCGAGGTATGTCCTCACAAACACTTTTTAGTGTGCCTTGTTAGCGAGACTGAAAGAAAGCAGGTAAAAACTATGTACGCAATCATTGAAACAGGCGGTAAGCAATACAAAGTTGAGAATGGCGATGTTATCTTCATCGAAAAACTCGACGTTGAGGCTGACGCAACAATAACATTTGATAAAGTTATTGCAATCGGCGCAGACGACGGCATTAAAGTTGGCGCTCCATACGTGGACGGTGCTTCTGTTGGCGCAAAGGTTATTAAGAATGGCAAAGGCAAGAAGATTGTTGTTGCTACTTACAAACCAAAGAAAAATGAAAAACGCAAGATGGGTCATAGACAACCATACACAAAGGTTGAAATTTCAGCTATCAATGCGTAATGACAAAAGCAACATTTTATTTTGACGAAAACGTTCCTTACGGTTTCTTAATTTCTGGTCATTCAGGCTTTGCTGAAAGTGGAGAAGACATTGTTTGTGCTTCTGTTTCTTCAGTAGCTTATATGGTAGCGAATACCATAACTGAAATTTTAAAGGTTAACGCTAAAATTGAAGTTAATGACGGAAAAATGAAACTCATAGTAAATAAGGAACAAAGACATATCACGAAGGATATTTTACTTGGTCTGAAGCTTCATTTAGAGGGTTTAGAAGAACAATATCCCGAGTTTATAGAAACACTTACGGAGGTGTAACGAATGCTTAAGATTAATATCCAATTATTTGCTCATAAAAAAGGTATGGGTTCTACACGTAACGGCCGTGATTCAGAGTCTAAGAGACTTGGTGCTAAACGTGCAGACGGTCAGCATGTTCTTGCTGGTAACATCCTTGTTAAACAAAGAGGTACAAAAATCCACCCAGGTACAAACGTTGGTAAGGGTAAGGATGACACATTATTTGCTCTTGTTGATGGTCAGGTTCGTTTCGAACGCCTTGGCAAAGACCGCAAAAAGGTTAGTGTTTACACAGTAGAGCAATAAATAAAAAAATATAAACGGTAGTCGAAGGACTACCGTTTTATTTTTTATCAAAAATTTAAAATGAAAAATTAAGAATTCCGGAAGGCTTCGCCTTGATTATAATTATAAATACAAAAATTCAATGCATCTTTTCATTTATAGTTGATATTACTATCTAACTTAAAATGATAAGATGCATTGTTTTTATAAAGTCATAATAGCGTCGCAGACCCACAATTTTCAATTTTTCATTTTTCATTCTTAATTCTAAAAATGAAGAACTTACTAAAAATATAATTTAAAATAACAACAATAACCGCAAGTAAAATTTTCACGATAAACTGCCCTGTTATTGTGAAGCCTAAGAGTGTTAAAGACTTTTCTCCTAAACCTAAAACAGAAACGAATAAAAACATTCCGCCCTCTTCAACTAAAAAGCTGAATATTCTCGCTCCTAAAAATCCTGTTATTTCTTTAGTAATAACTTTTAAATCCCAGCTTTTTGACTCGAATACAAATAATTTATTTGTAATATAAGCAAATACAACGCCCACTACCCAGGCGATAGCGTTATTTACTAAATATAAATCCTCGCCAAATATTTTTGTAAAAATCCCAAAAGCAAAAAAGTTCACAAGTGTTGTAAGAACACCAAAAATAACGTAAGTTATAAGTTCTTTATATTTAATGAAAAGTGTTTTAATCATTTTCATTTTCTTTACCAAGATGCTCCTTTAAAATATAAATAGGCCTGTTTTTACTCTGAACGTAAACCTTTGCTAAATATTCGCCTAAAATACCAAGACAAAAAAGCTGCATTCCGCCCAAGAATAAAATTAATACTATTATAGTAGCATAACCTGGCACGTCAATTCCCTGTATGAGCTTCTGAAGCACAACTACAATAAGATAAATTATTGAAATTATAGCAGTAACAAACCCAGTTGCAATAGAAAGTCTTAACGGCAAGGTAGAAAAAGCTACAATTCCGTCTATTGCATATTTAAAGAGCTTCAAAAAGCTCCATTTGCTTTCGCCAGACTCTCTTTCTTTCGCTTCATATGAAATATATTTTGTGTTAAAGCCTACCCAACTGAATATACCTTTTGAAAAACGATGATATTCACTCATAGAAAGTATAGCATCAACCATTTTTCTGTTTAAGAGTCTGAAATCAGAAGCACCATTTACAAAATCAACTTCTGCAAGCTTATTAATTATAGTATAGAAAGCAGATTTAAATTTGGTAAGAACAGCACCCTCATTTCGTTCTTCCTGATATGCTGCAACACAGTCGATTTCGTCATCTTTTTCTATTTCACTGAGCATTTCTAAAACAACCTCTGGGCGTTGCTGTAAATCTGCATCTATAATGCAAACGTAGTCACCCTTTGCCACTTTAAGACCTGCATAAATTCCTGACTCTTTGCCAAAATTTCTGCTGAATGACAAAACCTGAATATTATAAGCAGAATTATTCTCATAGATTTCTTTTAATTTTTTATAGGTATTATCTTCACTACCATCATTAATGAAAACAAATTCGTAATCATCAACGTTACATAAAAAGACATTATTAACTTCATTAAAAAAACGTTCGACGTTATCTTCTTCATTGAAGCACGGAACTACAAGAGATAATTTCATAATGCTTTGCCTTTCATACTATTTATTATATGTGTTATATTTTACCATAAACTATTTATTTATGCAACAAATCACAAATATTAAACAAGTTATTCACAAACTATTTACAAAAAACATTGAATAAAAGGTTGACAAATGGCAAAAACAGATGTATAGTATTAACAGAGTTAGCACTCTAACAGTTCAAGTGCTAATCAGTGCTAAAATATAAAAAGCACTTATTTAAAGTAATTGCTACTTTGCAAGAAAGGGTGTGTAACTTGCCTGCTATTTCAGAACGAAAACAGAAAATACTCGCTTTGATTATTGAAAGCTACATCGCCACAGGCGAGCCAGTCGGTTCAAAAACACTCCAGAGTGCAATGGGCAATTCAGTTTCTTCAGCTACTATAAGAAACGATATGGCAGATTTGGTAGAAGCAGGTTTTTTAATGCAGCCACACACTTCTGCCGGCAGAGTTCCTTCGCAATTAGGTTACCGCTATTATGTTGATAACTTAATGACTAAATATGAATTAGGTCACGAAGAACAAGAAAGAATTAAAATCTGGCTTCAGGGTTACTCCGGTGAACCAGACCAGCTTTTAGAAAAAGCAGGTAGCATTCTTTCAGAGCTTACCAACTGTGTTGCAGTTTCTTCTGCACCATCTGACAGCGAAGCACTAATTAAAAGAGTTGAGCTCGTTCCTTTAAGCAGTAAAACTGCAATGGTGGTTCTTTTAGCATCATCTGGTATTCTTAAAAGTATGGTTGTCCGTACTGATAGCGAAATCACAACACAGATTGCTGAAGTTTTTTATAATATTATGCAGACCTATTTTTTAGGTAACTCTGTTAATAATATTGATATACCATTCATTCAGACTCTTGTAGCTTCTTTAGGTGATAAAGTTTTTGTTATGTCCCCTCTTCTTTGTGGTGTCGCTGATCTTTGTAATTCAGTTAAATCTACAGAATTACACTTCAATGGTCAATCAAACATTCTTAATCACCCTGAGCTTACAACAGATGCATTTGAGCTTATGGACTTTCTTCACAGAGAAGCACCAATAAAAACACTTTTAGCTTCTCACAAAAAGCCATTGACAGTTGAAATCGGCGAAGAAAACGCTTTTAAAGAACTCAGAAACTCTTCAACTATATTTTCAAAATATACTGTCGGCGACCGTGACAGCGGTTCAATCGGAATTATAGGTCCTACAAGAATTGATTATGCAAGGCTTATTCCAAGCATTAAATATTTAGCAGGTGTCATTGGTAACCTGCTTTCAGAAACACTTGAGTGAGGTAAAATATGGCAGACGAAAAAATCTTAAACGAAGAAGAAAACACTTCTTCAAAAGAAACTAAAGAAACAAAAAAATCTAAAAAGGCTGACAAAAAAGCTGATGCTTTTCAAGCCGAAAAAGAAAAATTAGAAAAAGAATTAGCCCAAACAAAAGACTCATATATGAGAGTCTTAGCTGAGTATGATAATTTCAGAAAACGTACTCAGAAAGAAAAAGAATCCGCATATAACGATTCTAAAGCAAGTACATTAACACTTCTTCTCCCTGTTATTGATAACTTTGACAGGGCGATAGATAATAAAACTGATGACATAAAAGCTTACAGAAAAGGTATTGAAATGACCTACAATCAATTAAAGGACATTTTAAATAAAGCAGACGTAGTAGCTTTCGGTGAAATCGGCGAAGAATTCAACCCAGAAATACACAATGCAGTTATGACTATAGAGAACCCTGAGCTTCCTGAAAATTCAATTGCAGCAGTATTTGAAAAAGGATATAAAATGGGCGACCGTGTGTTACGATTTGCAAGTGTTCAAATAACTAATTAAATCAAAATCTAAAATAAAATCAAATTCGGAGGTAATTTATTATGGCTAAAACAATTGGTATTGACTTAGGTACAACAAATTCATGTGTAGCAGTTATCGAAGGCGGCGAGCCAGTAGTTATTGCTAACGTTGAAGGCAACAGAACTACACCATCTGTTGTTGGTTTCTCAAAAACTGGTGAAAGACTTGTTGGTCAGGTTGCAAAGCGTCAGGCTGTTGCTAACCCAGACAGAACTATTGCTTCTATTAAAAGACAAATGGGTACTGACTACAAAGTTACTATTGATGACAAAAAATACACACCACAAGAAATTTCTGCAATGATTTTAAGCAAGTTAAAGGCTGATGCTGAAAGCTACCTTGGTGACAAGGTTACAGAAGCAGTTATTACTGTTCCAGCATACTTTACTGACTCACAACGTCAGGCAACAAAAGACGCTGGTAAAATTGCTGGTCTTGAAGTTAAGAGAATCATAAACGAGCCTACTGCTGCTGCTCTTGCTTATGGTATCGACAAAGAAAACGACCAAAAGGTTATGGTTTATGACCTCGGTGGTGGTACATTCGACGTTTCTATTATTGAAATGGGCGAAGGTGTTCAGGAAGTTCTTGCTACTGCTGGTAACAACAACTTAGGTGGTGACGACTTCGACCAAAGAATTATTGACTGGCTTGCAGCTGAATTCAAAAAAGAAAACGGCATTGACTTAAAAGGCGACAAAATGGCAATGCAGAGACTTAAAGAAGCTGCAGAAAAAGCAAAAATTGAGCTTTCAGGTGTTACTTCATCTGCTATCAACTTACCATTCATCACAATGACAGAAGCAGGTCCTTTACACCTTGATACAACTCTTACAAGAGCTAAGTTCAACGAGCTCACAGCTGACCTTGTTGAAGCAACAATGGGTCCAGTTCGTCAGGCTATTTCAGACTCAGGTCTTAAAACATCTGAAATCGACAAGGTTCTTATGGTTGGTGGTTCTTCAAGAATCCCAGCTGTTCAGGATGCTGTTAAATCATACACAGGTAAAGAACCATTCAAGGGTATTAACCCAGACGAATGTGTTGCTATCGGTGCTGCTCTTCAGGCTGGTGTTTTAGGTGGCGACGTTAAAGGTCTTCTTCTCTTAGACGTTACCCCACTTTCACTCGGCATTGAAACTCTCGGTTCAGTTTGCACAAAGATTATTGAAAGAAACACAACAATCCCAACAAAGAAGAGCCAGATTTTCTCAACTGCAGCTGATAACCAGACTTCTGTTGAAATTCACGTTTTACAAGGTGAAAGAGAATTTGCTAAAGACAACAAAACTCTTGGTATGTTCCACCTCGACGGTATTCTTCCAGCACGTCGTGGTACTCCACAGATTGAAGTTACTTTTGACATTGACGCTAACGGTATTGTTCACGTTTCTGCAAAAGACCTTGGCACAGGTAAAGAACAGTCAATTTCAATCACATCTTCTTCAAATATGAGCAAAGAAGATATTGAAAAAGCTGTTAAAGAAGCAGAACAATTCGCTGAAGAAGATAAACAACGTAAAGAAGCTGTTGATATCCGTAATGGTGCTGACCAAATGGTATTCCAATGCGAAAAAATCCTTGATGAAAATGGCGACAAATTAGACGAAGCTGATAAGAGTGCTATCTCTTCACAAGTTGAAGAATTAAAAGAAGCTCTTAAAGGTGAAGATATTAACCTTATTAAATCAAAGCAAGAAGCACTTCAGGCTAAATTCTATGAAATCTCTGAAAAGCTTTACAAAGCAGCAGGCGGTGCTCAAGGTTTCGACCCTAACGCTGCTGGTGGTTTTGACCCTTCAGCTGCTCAAGGTGGCACTGATGAAAACGGCTACTACGAAGCACCTTTCACAGACGTAAACGAATAATATAAACTATCACAGCAACAGAACTCGTTTAAGAGTTCTGTTGCCGATGTGTAGAAAGGTTTTACTATGGCAGATAAAAGAGATTATTATGAAGTCCTTGGACTTTCCAAAGGTGCTTCTAATGACGAAATTAAAAAATCTTATCGTCAACTCGCCAAGAAATATCACCCAGACTTAAACCCGGATAATAAAGAAGCAGAAGCTAAATTCAAAGAAGTTAACGAAGCTTACGAAATTCTTTCTGACCCAGGCAAGAAAGAAAAATATGACCGATTCGGCTTTGCTGGTGTTGACCCATCTTACGGTGCTGGTCAGGGCGGTGCAGGCTTTGGTGGTTTCGGTGGCTTTGGCGACGGAATGGAATTCGACTTAGGTGACCTTTTCGGTTCATTCTTTGGTGGTGGATTCGGTGGCGGTGGTTTTGGCGGTTCTTCACGTTCAAATCCTAACGCTCCAAGACGTGGTAACGATATTCAGATTACAGTATCTTTAACGTTTGAAGAAGCGGCAAAAGGTTGCACTAAAAACGTTGACTTCCCAAGAATTGAAACTTGTGACGAGTGTGCTGGTAGTGGTGCCGCTAAAGGTACTTCTTCACAGACTTGCCCTGAGTGTAACGGCCGTGGTCAGATAAGCACTCAGCAACGCACACCATTCGGCGTTATTTCAACACAGAAGCAATGTCCGAAATGTGGCGGTAAAGGTACTTATAACCCTACACCTTGTAACAAATGTAAAGGCGCAGGCAGAATCAGAAGACCAATTAAGAAAGATATTACAATCCCTGCTGGTATTGATGATGGTCAGATGTTCACAGTACGTGGCGAAGGTAACCGTGGCTTAAATGGAGGACCGAGTGGTGATTTAAGAGTTGCAGTTGCAATTAAACCACACCCATTCTTCCAGAGAGATGGCTACAACGTATGGTGCGAGGTTGACGTTTCAATAGTTCAGGCTACTTTAGGTGACGAATTAACCGTTCCTACTCTTGATGGTCAGGTTAAATACAGCATTCCTGCTGGTACACAGCCTGGCGACGTATTCAAGCTCAAAGGTAAGGGTATTCAGGTAGTTAACGGCACAAGACGTGGCGACCAGCTTGTAAAAATCAACGTTGTTATTCCTAAAAATATTACCGATAAACAAAAAGAACTTCTTCTCGAGTTCAACAAAGACTCAGGTGGTAAAGATGTTAAGCCTGAAGAAAAAGGCGGAATTTTTGGGAAGAAGAAGAAAAAGTAGTTCGGTATTCGGAATTGTCTTGAAATTAAAAATGAAAAATTAAGAATTAAAAATTTCGGGGCAAAGCCGATTATAATTATTATTCGATTAAACAAAATAAGTTCTATCATTTTTAGTTTACCAAAAACTTTAAATGATAGAACTTGTCTTTTTGTTATTTAATTATAATTGCCGACCGCAGGTCCCGAAATTCTGCATTTTGCATTCTGAATTCTGCATTTTTCAGTTCATAGAGTTAACCTTATCAACAAATCGCAAAAACTGCTCTTTACCAGTTTCGCTTCTCTCAAACACGCCACATTGTTCGAGGATTTTTGCGAAGGTGTCGCCTATTGCATTTCTTGTGATTTCGTCGATATTTTCTTTTGTTGGATTTTTAGAAATAATAAACTTTTCCGCCCACTTTGCATGTTTAGAAATAGTTTCATTTTTGGTGATATCTTCACCATTTAAAATAGCGTCTTTTAAAACTTGCATTTCTGTTTTAAGACGTGCAGGAAGAACTGCAAGACCCATAACCTCAATAAGACCGATGTTTTCTTTTTTGATGTTATGATATTCCGGATGTGGATGATAAAAACCATCTGGACACTCTTCTGTAGTAATATTATTTCTTAAAACTAAATCTATTTCATATTTGCCATTTCTGAAACGGGTAATTGGTGTAATTGTGTTGTGTGGTACACCGTCATCTGTTTTAGCAATTATAAATGCTTCATCGTCGCTGTAATTACGCCAGCAAGTAAGAATTTTACCAGCAAGAGTACAAATTCTGTCAGTATCTTCACCAATAAGTCTTATAACTGACATTGGCCATTTAACAATACCCGCTTTTATATCATCGAAGCCAGTGAATTTAAGCTCTGTTTCAATCTCAGCTCTTGCCTGAGCGAAGGTGTAATTACCACCCTGAAAATGCTCGTGAGTTAAAATTGAACCACCAGAAATTGGTAAATCTGAGTTTGAGCCAATAAAATAATGTGGGAATTGTTTTACAAATGAGAAAAGACGTCTGAAACCTTTTTCACTTATCTTCATTGGCACGTGATTGCCATCGAAAACGATACAATGCTCATTATAATAAACGTAAGGTGAATATTGCAAAAAGTAACTGTCACCATCTAATGTAACAGGAATAATTCTATGGTTTTGTCTTGCTGGGTGGTTAACTCTACCCGCATAACCTTCATTAGTTTTACAAAGAAGGCATCTAGGGTAAGAAGAAGCCTCCATTTTGGTAGCCGCAGCAATCGCTTTAGGGTCTTTTTCTGGTTTTGAAAGGTTTATAGTAATATCAATATCGCCATACTGTGTAGGTGTAACCCACTTCATATCATTTTTAACACGATATTCTCTTATGTAGTCACTCTTTCTTGCAAAGTGATAATAATACTCTGTTGCTTTTTCTGGTGACTCTGCATATTTCTCTTTAAAAGTTTTAATTACCTCAGATGGTCTTGGAAGAACAGCACCCATTATTTTTGTATCTAACAAATCTCTGTAAACAACTGAATCTTCACAAAGACCGTTTTCACAAGCGTAATCTAAAATACCTTTTAAAATATCTTCTAATTCCATTTCTTTAGAAACAGCATCTTCATCTATAGAAGAAAGATTTAAAACCTCTAAAATTCTGTTAGTTGCCCAGATTTCATCTTCTTTTAAAATCAAAGACTCTTTTTCTAAGTAAGCCACTAAAGATTTAATTAATTCGCTGATTGTCATACCATAAAACCCCATTATATTTTTTATGATGTTATTATAATATTTTTCTTTGATTCTTTCAATGTTTTTTTAGAAATAATATTGAAAATATTACGATAAATAGGTAAAATGTTATAGTAATTTAATTTTTTATAAAAATATGGTGGTTTTAATGGATTTTAATGCAGAAAAAGTAAAAAATGATATTGTTGAATGGATAAAAGACTGGTTCAATAAAAACGGTAAAGGCTGTAAGGGTGTCTTAGGCATTTCTGGTGGTAAAGACAGTTCAGTTGTTGCAGCACTTTTAGTTGAAGCTTTAGGCAAAGAAAACGTTGTTGGTGTTCTTATGCCGAATGGTGAACAATTCGACATTGACGTTTCAAAAGACCTTGTTGAATTTTTAGGCATAAAATCTGTAACAATAAATATTAAAGATGCTTATAACGGCTTTTTGAATGAATTTAAAAGTAACGATGTTGAACTCACCGCTCAGGCTATTACAAATCTTCCACCAAGACTTCGTATGGCTTGTGTTTATGCAGTAAGTCAAAGTGTAAACGGCAGAGTTGCAAACACCTGCAATCTTTCAGAAGACTGGGTTGGCTACTCTACACGCTACGGCGATAGCGTTGGCGACTTCTCACCTCTTTCAAAATTAACTGTACAAGAGGTTAAAGCAGTCGGCAAGGCGTTAGGTCTCCCAGATAAATTCACAGAGAAAACCCCTATTGATGGTCTTCAGGGTAAAACAGATGAAGATAATTTAGGTTTTACTTATGCAGTTTTAGATAAATATATAAGAACTGGTATTTGTGAAGACGAAAAAACAAAAGAAAGAATAGATTATCTTCACAGAATAAATCAATTCAAATTAGAGCTTATGCCAGTATTTAATTACGAGCCAGAAAGGAATTAATTATGTCAGTTTTAAATGGATTGCAACCAGAAAGAGTATTTTATTATTTTGAGGAAATCACAAAAATTCCACATGGTTCTGGTGATATGGATAAAATCGCTTTGTTCTGCGTTGATTTTGCAAAAAAGCACAATCTTAAATATTATCACGATAAAGAAAACAACGTTGTAATTTATAAAGACGGAACAAAGCATTTAAAGAATGCAGAGCCAATTATATTGCAAGGTCACTTAGATATGGTTTGCCAGAAAACAGAAGCTTGTAGCATTGATTTTACTAAAGATGCTTTAGATATTTTCATTGATGGCGATTTTATAAAAGCTAAAAACACTACTCTCGGTGCAGATAACGGCATTGCAGTAGCATCAGTTTTAGCGATTTTAGAAAGCGATTGCTACGCCCACCCACCTATTGAAGCAGTTTTTACAACTGATGAAGAAACTGGTATGGTTGGTGCAAATAATCTTGACACTTCTGTTTTAAAATCTAAAAGAATGATTAATATCGACTCAGAAGAAGACGACACAATGACAGTTTCTTGTGCTGGTGGTGCTGACTTTTTAGCTACCTTCAATTTTCAGAGAGAATTGGCAGAAGGCATTGAAATTGAATTAATTATAAAAGGGCTTAAAGGCGGTCACTCAGGCATTGAAATTGACAAAGGCAGAGTTAACGCTAATATTCTTGCTGGTCGTGTTTTAAATCATTTAAAAACTACTGATTTTAACTTATTAAGCATCAACGGTGGCGATAAAACAAACGCTATTACAAATCTTTGTAAAATTAACCTTTGTGTAAAAAATAGCGAACAGTTTATAAAAGATGCTACCGAATATCTTGAAATTATAAAAGCAGAAATTTCTGCAAGAGAACCTGATTTCTGTTATGAACTTAATACACTTGAAAACGGGAATTCTGAAGCAATAAACAAAGAATCTCAAAACGCTATTATTTACGCTCTTTGTTGTATGCCAAATGGCGTTTTAGATATGAGTGCAGAAATTACAGGTCTTGTTGAAACCTCTCTTAACTTAGGCATTTTAGCAACAAGTGAAAATAACACAGAACTTAAAACTTCATTAAGAAGTAATAAAATGAGTGCTCTTTCTGCTTTAGAAGACCGATTAAAAACATTTTTCTCTGTTCTCCCTTGTGAATGCACAACTTTTGATAAATATCCATCCTGGGAATTTAACAGTAACTCTACTTTACAAGGTCTTTTTAAAGAGATTTATGAAAAAGAAACTGGCGAAAATCTTAAAGTAGAAGCAATCCACGCTGGACTCGAGTGTGGCGTGTTTGCATCTAAAATAAAAGATTTTGATTGCATCTCTATTGGTCCTAATATGTTCGACGTTCACACAGTAAAAGAAAGACTTTCAATAAGTTCTACTGAAAGAACCTTTAAAATTCTTCTCAAAGTGCTTGAAAGCTGCAAGTAATTCCCCTTTTTAGATTGACATAATCTTACATTTATTGTAAAATACTATGATGACTATTAATTTAAAAATATTATGAAAGAAAAAGAGTGATAAAATGCATTGGTCAGAAGAAATCGCTGAAAAAATAATTAAGCGTAACCCTAACAAAGAAGAATACGTTTGTGCCGCTGGTATCAGTCCATCAGGCTCAATTCACATTGGTAACTTCCGTGATATTGCTACAAGCTACTTTGTAGTAAGAGCTTTAAGAAAAAAAGGTAAAAAAGCAAGACTCCTTTTCTCTTGGGACGAGTTTGACCGTCTCAGAAAAGTGCCTGTAAATGTTGCGGCAGTTGACAGCGATATGGAAAAATACATAGGTTGTCCTTATGTAGACGTTAAAAACCCATTCGTTGATGCCCCAGAGTTTAAAACTTATGCAGAATATTTTGAAAACGAATTTGAAACATCTATTGTTAAATTCGGTATCGATATGGATTATCGCCATCAGGCAGAAATGTACAGAAGCGGTAAATATACAGAGCATATCATTCACGCTTTAAAGCATCGTGGCGAAATATTTGATATTTTAGATAGTCACCGTACTCAAGAAGCACAGCCAGGCGAAAGAGAAGCTTATTACCCAATTAATATTTACTGCCCAGAATGTGGTAAAGACACAACAAAGGTGCATTCTCTTTCAGATGACTGCACAGTTGCAGAATATTCTTGTGCTTGTGGCCACAAAGGTACATTTGACTTCACAAAAGATTTTAACTGCAAATTAGCTTGGAAAATCGACTGGCCTATGCGCTGGATGTATGAAGGCGTTGACTTTGAACCAGGCGGAAAAGACCACGCAAGCCCTCACGGTAGCTACGACACAAGTAAAGATATTGCAAAGAAAATCTTTGGTTATGAGCCACCACTCTTTCAGGGTTATGAATTCATTGGTATTAAAGGTACAACTGGTAAGATGTCTGGTTCTTCAGGTCTTAACTTAACACCAGATACACTTTTAAAGATTTATCAACCAGAAGTTATTCTCTGGCTTTACTCAAAAACAGAGCCACTCAAGGCATTTGACTTCTGCTTTGATGATGGTATTCTTCGTCAGTACTTTGAATTTGACAAGATGTACACAAATGTAAAGAATGGTACTGCTAACGACAACGAAAAAGCAATTATGTATAACACAACTGTTGGCGACAGAGTTTTAGAAACTGTTCCAATGGGTCACCTTGTTCAATTAGGTTCAGTTGTTGACTTCAATATTCCAATGCTCGAAACAGTATTCGAGAAGATTGACACACCTTACAAATACGAGCAATTTGCTGACAGACTCGAAAGAGCAAAATATTGGCTTGAGCACTGTGCTCCAGAAAACGTAAACAGACTCAGAACCTTGAGAAACTGGGAAGTTTATGAAACTCTTGACGATACAGCTAAAAAAGAGGTTGAGCTTTTATTTAACTTCATTAAAGAAGGCGGCTACGACCTTGACGAGCTCAATAAAAAGCTCTACGCTATTCCAAAAGAAGTTCACGGCACAGACCTTGACGAAAAAGCTCTTAAAGCAATTCAAGGTACATTCTTCAAGAATGTTTATAAGCTTCTTATTGATAAAGAAAAAGGTCCAAGACTTTACTTATTCCTTTTTGCTATCGACCCACAAAAATATGTTGGTCTTCTTGACTTCTCTTATCCAAAAACAGAAGAGGAAATGAAAGCTCCTGTTGTTGAAGAAGTAGTAGAAAATGAAGATAAGCACGTTTATGGTGAAGCTGATGCTTTCGTTCCATTCTCCACTGATAAAATAAGCATTGATGATTTCTGCAAGTTAGACCTTCGTGTATGCGAAATTGTTAAAGCACAGGAAATAAGAAAATCTCACAGCTGCTTAAAACTCACACTTGATGATGGTAGTGGCGAAAACAGAGTTATTGTTTCTTCTATCAAGAGCGAATACACCTGTGAGCAATTAGTAGGTAAGAAAATTATTGTTGTTGCAAACCTTGAGCCAGCAAGAATTGCAGGCGTTGAAAGTCAGGGTATGCTCGTAGCTGCAACAAACGGCGCTTGTGGCTGTCAGGTAGTATTTTTACCTGATTGTGTGCCGAATGGAACTCAGATAAAATAATTCGGAATGCGTAATGCGTAATTCGGAATTATATTCGCTTCGCTCAAGATAAGAGTTAATAGTGAATAGAGAATAATTTCGGAACTGCGTTGGCATAAAATTTAATAAAAATAAATTCATCCTATCATTTAGATGTTTTCTTAAACAAAATGATAGGATGTTTTTTGTCTGTATTTCTTTCTATTTTTTGGGAATAAACGGGTTTTCACCGAACAAATAAATAGAATTCAAAAATTCTTCTGCATCTGGATATTCTTTACCCGCAAATTCTTCATACCACAATGTTTTTACTTTTTCGTCATCAGACTCATCTATTTCTTTTTTCAAATCTTTTAAATATTTTTCAATAATTTCTTTTGCTCCATCAATATCTGTATTATATCTATTTGCTATAGCAGTATAGTACACTTCATATATATTCATATCTTCCACCACGCAATTAAAGTTCTGCTTTTTCCATCATTTGTTTTATTATTTTATCTGACAAATTCTTTTTTAGTTTTTCTAAATCTTCTTCACTTATATCAATATAAATATAGCTTTTACAATGCCCTGTGTCGTCTATTTCAATCTGATATTTACTACAACGCCCCAAACTATTAAAAATACAAAACTTGTTCGCACAAAGCATAATATCACCTCATTTACCTAATTTACATATATTGACATTCAGTGAATGTCAATAACACCTTAATAATAACATATAATTTTATTGTTGACAAGCACTGAATGTCAAAAGGATGGTTGTATGTTTATTAATAAAACTTCTGATGGTTTAAATAATGTGTGTGGTAAGAATATTTCGTTTTACCGCAATCAAATGAAACTTTCTCAACGAGAATTAGCAGATAAATTACAATTAGTCGGATTGGATATTGATAAAAATGCAATTCAACGAATTGAGTGTGGCAAAAGGTTTGTTACCGATATTGAAATAATCGGGTTTACAAAAGTTTTTAATATTACGTTTGAAGAACTTTTAAGGTAAATACAAAAGGGTTTATTGTTATGGATTATGCACAACGAATTAGAGATTTGAGAGAAGATAAAGATTTAACTCAAGATGCAATTTCAAAATTATTGAATACATCACAATCATATTATGCACAGTATGAAAACAGAAAAAGACCTTTGCCTATTGAACACTTAATAACGCTTTGTAAATTTTATAATGTTTCGTCTGACTATATTTTAGGTTTTACAAACAATCCAAAACCATTACCAAAAGATTGATGAATAAATATTGTAAAACAAAATCCTATCATTTTTAGTTGGTTTAAATCAGCTACAAATGATAGGATAATTTTATTATCTCAACCGCCTCTCTTCGAAGAGAAGCGTTTTATAACAAAAACTACATTCTCTCATTTTTATTTTATCTAAATGAAAGAATGTAGTTTTTGTTACTTATATCTAATTACAATCAAGTCCGAAGGACTTCCAAAATTCTGCATTATGCATTCTGAATTCTGCATTCATAAACAACGTTTCTTGTTGTTTTAAAAAACTCACAGAACTCGTTTTCATTAAGAATTTCAGGAAAGCTCAAAATCTGAAGCGGGACACTTTCTGCATTATGATAAGACGGTTGAGTGTAGTCATACGAATTTACCTTGAAGCCAAGATTTTCATAAAACTTAATTCGTTTTTTCTGCATTTCGGTTTCAGGTGATTCAGCTTCTAAAATAATTGGCAGATTATATTTTGATTTTATTAAATCAATAGTTTTTGAGCCGTAGCCTTTAGAACGGATTTCTTTATTTATTGCAATGTGTTCAATAAATAAAAATTTATTGAAAAGCCAAAATACTACTAAACCAACACTCTCGCCGTTATCAATTATTTCACAAAAGTTAAATTGTTCTTTTAAAAAGCATTTTTCTTCGTCACACTCGTCACGCCTTTCTTCATAAGGAAAAGCGTCTATAAGTCTTTTATAAACAGAAGAAAATTCCTCTTTTTCTACAGGTTTTAAATCTATCATACCAAGTCACTTATTTCTTTAAAGTTGCTTCTTATTTCATCAGTTGTACCAGTTGAAATATAGTAATCATATTCTTTCGGCTTGAAGCTTTCAAAAACATAATCCTTAACCACTGCAATATAAGAAGTTGGTCCTGCTTTTGACGGGTCTTTTTCAGTTGTTTCACCACGACCAAATACACCAGTTAAGAATGTGTCGTGAGTTGGCATATAAAGACCAATGCCAAAGCTATCTGAAAATTCGCCACGATAACCAGACCACTGCTCAATTGAAGTGAAATTAGGATAACCTTCATCTGGCCAGAAGCCTAACTTATTATTGGTTACAAGCTTATTATCCTTTGAGAAAGGCTCTGCACCATCGTAATAAACAAATGTATTAAGTGGTTCAATACAATAGAATGCAGGTAATTCCTGTGTTCTTGGGGTTGCAGGGTAACCTGAAAAATCAGTAAATCTGCATTTTACGTGAACATTATTGTTTTCGATAGTATACCACGATTCCATATAAGAAGGTGTAATATATTCTTTTGATTTTGCCCAGTCAAGCGGTCTGCATTTTATATAAATCTCTTCTTCACTAAGGCGTATATCTACAATTTTACTGTGGTCATTATATTGGTTGCCACCCTGAACAGGATTATAGTTCCAGGTGTTATCCATATAAGTTCCCGGTTCATAAGGTGCTTCTAAAGTTCCGTAATAAGATTGTTGAACAAGTCTTCCGGTATCGTTACGATTAATTAAATTAACATTCTTATTAACTGCTCTTGTGTCATAACGCTCACTCGCATTAGAGTCGACCTTGATTTTGCCATCAACCTTAACTGCTTCAACGTTTGAATTTAAATCTTCAAGGTAAGAAAGTGCGCCACCCCAGAGTAAATCTACACCTAATTTATAATTTTTAGTTTCAATAAAAACCTCTTGCTTTGGCACTTCTCTCAAAAATAAAGAAAAACCTATAAATTTAACCTTTGCTTTTCTTGAATTAAGTGGTTCACAAGTAAATTCAACTAAATTTGTTGCAGTAGTTTTTTCTAAAGCATTATCTATAAAACTATAAAAATCCTTTTCGCTCTCTGTTGGCTCTAAGAAGAATTCTTCTCTGATATTTTCATTTTTTACAACATAAGTCAATGAACATTTAAGGTAAGAATCAGAAATATATTTAATACCAAAATAATTAAATTTCGTGCTTGCATCATCAATAGCTACTACTTCTTTTGCTACTAATTCTTTTTCTTTATTGTCTGCAAAATAAGTCATTCTTGAAATTGTGAAATCAGTATCATATTTATTACCTAAGCAACCAGCAAATGAAAGAATTATTGCAAAACACATAAAAATACTCACTACCCTGTTTATCATTAAATCCACCTACATTTCTGAAATTGTTAATCTGTGTAACGCCCTTGTAACTGCCATATAAAGATACGGCTTGTTACTCTCACCACTAAAGGTGTTATTTTTATTATAAACGATTACGCTGTCAAATTCCAGTCCTTTTGTTAAAACAAGTGGCATAATAATCGGTGCTTCGCTTAACACACACGATTTATTGTCACAAAGACGAATAGACGGAAGCTCTTTAATTAACTCTTTGTGAAGCTCTCTTGCCTCTTCAATGGTTTTTGTAATAATTGCAACAGACGGACTTTTTTCTGCATATTCTTTTAAAGTATTTCTGAATTCGCTTTCGCCTTTTTTATATT
The DNA here is from genome assembly GCA_015066465.1 of Oscillospiraceae bacterium. Lineage (GTDB taxonomy): Bacteria > Bacillota > Clostridia > Oscillospirales > Acutalibacteraceae > DTU089. The sequence goes on along the minus strand of SVOI01000028.1, from coordinate 4,967 downwards.
GCACATCTTCACCATTTCTTGTGAAAATATCATAACTCTTTTCTTCTGGTAAAAGTGAAAGTGCTAACTTATTTATTTCTTCGGTTGAGCGGTAGCTTCTGTTAAGATATAAAGAAATTGCATTGTAAAGCTCTGCTAATTTTTCTACACTTACAGAATTTATTTCAGGGTTTATTGCCTGATTTGTATCAAGTAAAAGTGTATATTTTGCTCTTGGAAACATTGTTAAAATAATTCTGTGCTGTAAAAGGCTTAAATCCTGTGCTTCATCAATTAAAATGTGTTTAACACCATTTAAAACAGCGCTTTCACCCATTACACATTTTGTAAAGACAACGCCCAATGCATCTGGGAAATCAAGAATTCTTCTTTCGAGATTTTCTTTAGTTAATTTTAAAACGTCGTCACCACTGCCAATTGTGTTAACGTAATTCTCTAAGATATTAATATAGATTTTAACAGGGTCTGCTAAAACACTTTGTCTTAATTCTCTGCCAACGTTGTGCTTTAACTCTCTGCGCTTCATTTTATAAAGCTTAGAAGTATCTTCATCAATAGAAGACTCAAGGTCAATTATTTCATAAATCTCTTCTCTGTGCTCTAAAAAATACTCATCTATTACGCCATTTACGAAGCTTACAAGTCTCTCTGCTCTTGCAGACGGAGCGTTTTCACTGTCTGACACGTATCTATCTAAAATATCATCTTTAGAAATGATTGTTTCATCGTAAAGTTTTACGTCTTTGAATTCTGGCAGATAATTTTCAGCGTGTACTTTTAAGTAATCTATAAATTTTTCGTCATATTTTAAAACTGCATTTTTCTTTCTTAAATTATCACCATTAATTAAACTGTTAGCTAAATCATAATAATCAAGAACAGAATATTCAGAAAGCTCTGCTTTAAATATATTATAAAAGCTTGAGTAGTTAATTGGCATTTCGCCAAGCTCTGGAATAATATCTGCAACGTAGCTTGAAAAAATATCGTTATTAGAAAACATAACAATTTCAGAAGAAATGAGTTCTTTTCTGTTTCTATAAAGAAGGTAAGCAATTCTGTGGAAACCAACAGAGGTTTTACCACTACCTGCAGGACCATAAACAATTAAATTTTTACTGTCAGAATACCTTATAGCTTTATTCTGCTCACGCTGAATTGAATTAACAATGACTCTTAAATGCTCGTGAGTGTTTTCGCCCAACACGTCTCTTAAAATATCATCGTCAATTTTAATATCACTGTTAACAAAGCCTTTTAATTCGCCGTTCTGGAATTTATATTGTCTTTTTAAAGAGAGCTTACCCTCCATTACGCCAGATGGTGCATTGAAGTATGCATCACTCGAATTAAAATCATCATAAAAGAGTGAAGAAATAGGCGCACGCCAGTCACAGACTAAAGTGTTATAAGTATCTCTTTCCTGTAAAGTTTTAAGACCTATATAAATTTCTTGCTTTCTGCCAGTTCTGTTTGGTGTGAAATCCACCCTTGCAAAATATGGTGAATTTTTGAGCTTTTCATAAAATGAAATATCATAGTGTGCATTTTCTATTTCCTGCAACTGATTTTCCATTTCGTAATGAAGCTCTGTAAGCTCAACACCAGCGTACATACCGCCATTAGGGTTATCTTCATTGAACTTTTCACCCTGAGCCTTAACTCGTGCCTTATAAGTAACAATAAGGTCTTTAAGTCTCACTATTTCACTATTTAAAAAGTTTTTAACTTTACCAAAATAAAGTTGTTCTTGTTGTTCTTCTTTTGAATACATTTAAAGAATTTCCTTTCAAAATAGAGTTTTACCTAAATAGTAATTATATCACAATATATAAGTATTGACAATAAAATATTGAAAGTTATAATAATTATATAGTTTATAAAAAAGGATTTAAAATTATGAAAATTTCTTATAACCACGAATCAATCCGTCTCACTGGCAGATGGGACACTCAGAATAAAGATTTTGCAACCGCTACTGCAACAGGTAGTTATATTGAATTTTCTTTCAAAGGTACACTTGCTACTGCAGTTTTTAACTGCGATAACAATAAATACCCTTTCCCGCATTTATGGGTGCAGATAGACGGTGGCGACTACACCGAAACTATGGTAGATAACTACCTTAAAATCCGTACGAATGAAGATAAAGAGCATACGGTAAAAATCATTTTTAAAGGTACCGTTGAAGAATTCAGACGTTGGTATGAGCCATTAGAAAGCAAAATTTCATTTTGCGGTGTTATTACAGATACACCAATAAAAATTAAAGAAGATAAAAGAAAAACTATTGAATTTGTTGGTGACTCAATTACAGAAGGCGTTTTGACTGACGAAGATTATTTTGGCGAAAATGGTGAAAATAAATTCTCAATAGGTCAGTTCAACAGAGTTTATCAGGATGACGTTTCTGCAACTTATGCGTGGCTTACTGCTGAAAAATTGAATTTAAGACCAATTTTTATGGGCTACGGCGCAGTTGGTGTTACACACTCTGGAATGGGCGCAGTGCCAAAAGCAGACGAAGCGTACCCATATAACTTTGATAAATCACCTATCACTCATAAAAATAGTGATTATATAGTAATAAACCACGGTGCAAATGACCGTGGTGGAACACTCGAAAATTATCTTTCTAATTACGAAAAACTTTTAGACGTTATTATTAAAATGAACCCAGAGTCTAAAATAATTTCACTTTCTGCTTTCTGTGGTGCATTCCACGAAGAATTGGGCGAATTTATAAAAGACTATAATAAAAAACACAACACCGATATTTTCTTTATAGATGCAAACGGCTGGGTACCAGTTGAACCACTGCACCCGGCAAGAGATGGACATATAACGATTTCAGAAAATTTAACGAAAACATTAAAACAACATTATCCATCTGATTTTTAAATGCAGAATTCAGAATGCAAAATGCAGAATTAAGGAAACGCTTCGCGTTTGATTGTAATTAAAAGTGAATAAAAATAGTTTATCCTATCATTTAATGTTGTTTTTAATTTCAACTAAAAATGATAGGATAAATTTATTTCTATTGATATTCAATTATAATGCCGACCGCAGGTCCCGAAATTCTGCATTCCGCATTTTGCATTATGCATTAATTAAACTTTAATCTTCTTCACCGCAAAGCCTGCCATTAAAATTGCGAGAATGCCTGCAACTAATTTGCCTATAATAACCGCTAAAATGTGTTCACCGTTATAAGAGAGTGTAAATGCAAGGTGGTCACCAAAAACGAATGCACCTGAAACACAGAAAGCAAGGTTCATTACTCTGCCTTTGCGGTTCATCTTGTCTGCATTTTCAATAGTTGCAATACTATTAGCAAGAGTTGCAACAAAGCCTAAAACAGAAGCTTCATCGAGCCCCGTTTTTTTGCCTAACGCTTTAAATGGCTTATTTAAAAGCTTTGAAATTATTGCAATAAGCGGGAACGTACCAGAAAGCACAACGCCTATATGAAAAATAGTTTTAAAGCCTTCATTTATTGGTGTTGTTTTTTCTAAAATTACCCAACCAGTTAAATACTGTAAAATACCAATAGCGAGGCCACCAATAACTAAAACGAGAATTGCTTTGCCCAAAATACCGAAGATTTTAATGCAGACACCTGGCACTTTTAAAAGACCTATAACAATAATCACTGAAAAGAAAATACTTGGTACTAAATTCAAAACGAGTGTAAGAATATTTATACCCATAAAAAGACCTGACACAAAGCACCCTATTGGAATTGTGCTTATACCACAGAGAAGCCCTAAAAATACGTCTTTATGGAATTCTTTATTTATTGAGCTTATAGAAACTGGTATTGTAAATGAAATTGTAGCACCTAACATTGAAGCGACCACAAGTCCATGAAACGAACCTAAAAGTGCATCTTCACAAACTGAATCAGCAAGTGCCGCACCACCCATATCATTAGCAAATATAATACCTGCTATTGCAGACGGGTCAAATCTTAAAAGATTTGCAACGGGTGTTATTACTGGTAACAATAAGTCTGAAAGAGTCGGCGCTATGGTAATCATACCGAGCATTGACATTGTAAGTGGCGCTATTGTATGTATGCCTTTTTCAAACTCATCACCTAATTTAAGGCGGTTACCAAAAATTTTATCTATTGCACCAATTAAAGCAAATATTGCCATTGTGACTGATAATGCATGTTCCATAATTGTTTCCTTTCAATTAATCAATCATTTTCCATTTCATATTTTCGGCAATAACATAAGAATTTCCATCTCTTATTTCAGGTTCTGTTGAATAATCACTAACCCAAATTACAAAACCATCATCAGAAAAAGATATTGATGTATCAGTTATATCAAATTGCTTATCAACAATTTGATATTCTCTGATATTATTAAATACTACTTCAACTTTTTTATCATACACACTAGTAACTAAAAATACAATTTTCAATTCAGTTAAATCTTTAGAAAAACTGTACCCACCATCTATTATATCAATACCATTATTAGTATATTGAACAGATATAATGTAACTATCGTGAAGATTGTTAGTTTCTTCTAAAAACTTCTTTATATCTTTTTTGTTTTTTACGGAAATAAATTCACTCATCTAATCACCTAAAATTGATAAATACACAAAATAAGCTTAATGAAATATTGCTAACGCAATATGATATATGTCGTTGACATATGATATATTTTCATAAATAAAAAAATATATATAATATCCGTTCTTTAATACGCGAAGCGTACATCATCTGCAAAGCAGATATCATACCCTTTGTATATCATCTGTTCTGTTAAGAACGGATATCATTGAAAAAAGCCTCGTTCTGAAGAACAAGGCTTTTTTCTGGCGCGCTGGAAGGGACTCGAACCCCTGACCTACTGGTTCGTAGGCTACCCCAAAACTCACCAACCATTCCATACCACAACATATAGTGCTTTTCATTCCAGTTACACTTGCTAAAACACAAGAAA
>SVOI01000078.1 GCA_015066465.1 Oscillospiraceae bacterium | reverse complement strand
GAAAACGATTTTACTTATAATTTTACTTATGGTGATAAACAAGTAGAAGTTTTTGCGAGTAACAGATATTTGCCGAATAGCTGTTTTTTTAATTATTGTTTTTATGTGGATTGTAAAACGCCAGAAGAAGCAGAAAAGTTTTTTTATGAAAGCCATAAAAAGATGCTTGAATTATATGGTGATGAAGAAATGTTTACTTTCGATGATTATGAACCATTAGATTTGGATGAAACTGATGATACAAAAAATTCTTGCGGTAAAGAATATAGTATCTGGTCTGGAGCAACTGGAATTGATTTTAAAATAAGTTATACTGAAGATGATTCAATTGTTTTTATAACATCACATTGTCAATATTAAAACAAAAACTCGTGTGTAGCAAAAAACTATACACGAGTTTTATAATTCTTATTTTCGACTTTTTGAATTGTTAAGATCAACGCGAAGCGTTCCAAAACTTTCAACTTTAAATTTTCAACTTTCAACTATTTTCAGAATGTTAGATGAGAAAATCTTCTCTAATTCGTCATCAGTTAAACCTAACGAAAGAATGTAATCAAGCTCATCTTTCTGTCGCCACATTGGGTAGTCGGTTGCAAATATTACTTTATCTGCACCATAGCGACGAATAATTTTAAGAGCAGTTTCCTTTTCTAAAGCGAAAAATGCTGAGCAAGTGTCTACGTATAAATTTGGTAACTTACATAATTTTTCACTTGCTTCTTCCCATATAGAGTAGCCGCCGAAGTGGGCGCCTATAACAGTTAAATCGGTGTAGATTTCCATTACCGGTAAAAGTCTGTTAGGGTTAGAATTATCGTAACGGTCATCGCCAGTATGCATTAAAATAGGCAAGTGGTGTTTTTCGCAAAGCTCATAAATTTTAAGACATCTGTAATCGTCAATCTTAAAATTCTGAATATCAGGGTGAAGCTTCACGCCTAAAAGTCCTAACGAAATAAGCTCTTTTACATCTCTTTCTAAATCATCAGAATTCGGGTGGAGTGTGCCGAAGCCTATGAATCTGTCAGGGTATTTTTTTACCTCATCAGCTATAAAGTGGTTTATGCTCGAAACTTGTTTTTCAGTTGTCGCAACAGATTGAACGAGCATTTTGCTGACACCAGAAGCTTCACTTTGCTCTATAAGCTCTTTTGTTGTGCCGTGAAATGGTGCATGGGTAACACCGTAAAATTTATCAGTACTGTCAGTTGCTTTTTGTGCTATCTTTTCAGGATAGATGTGGCAGTGAGCATCTATTATATAGTGGTTTTTCATATTATTTGCCTTCTTTGTGAAAATGAAAAGTGAGTGTTTTTACCAAGGGAAGAACACTCACTTTTATTGTTATGCTGTTTCCACTGAATTTGCTTTCTGGAGTCCGTATTTCTCAATAGCGTTTTCACGCATTTTGTATTTGAGGATTTTACCAGCGGCATTCATTGGGAATGAATCAACAAAGTCAATGTATTTTGGAACCTTGTGACGAGCCATGTGGTCCATAATGTATTGCTTCATTTCGTCAATCGTCATAGTAACGTCTTCTTTAAGAATGATGCAAGCCATTATTTCTTCGCCATATTGTTCGTCAGGAACGCCAATAACCTGAACGTCTTTAACGTTTTCGTGGGTGTAAATAAATTCTTCAATTTCTTTAGGGTAAATATTTTCACCACCACGGATAATCATATCTTTAAGTCTGCCTGTAATTCTGTAGTTGCCTTCAGGAGTTCTGCAAGCAAGGTCGCCTGTGTGAAGCCAGCCGTCTTTATCAATAGCGGCAGCAGTTGCTTTAGGCATTTTGTAGTAACCCTTCATAATGTTGTAGCCACGTGCAACAAATTCGCCTGTAACTTCATCTGGACAATCCTCGCCAGTCTCAGGGTCAACAATTTTACATTCAATTTCAGGTAACGCTCTACCAACTGTAGCAACTCTGACTTCAAGTGAATCATCAGTTGAACTCATTGTGCAACCAGGAGAAGCCTCTGTCTGACCATAAACGATGGTGATTTCTTTCATATTCATTTTGTCAACAACCTCTTGCATAACTGAGATAGGGCAAGGGCTACCAGCCATAATACCTGTTCTCATATATGAGAAGTCTGTTTTTGGGAAGTCTGGGTGCTCTAAAAGAGCAATAAACATTGTAGGAACGCCGTGGAATGCAGTAATTCTTTCAGCGTTAATACAAGCAAGTGCTGGCTTTGGTGAGAAGTATGGAAGTGGTAAAATTGTACCACCATGTGTCATTGTTGCAGTCATAGCAAGAACCATACCAAAACAGTGGAACATAGGAACCTGAATCATCATTCTGTCAGCAGTAGAAAGGTCCATTCTGTCACCAATGTTTTTACCATTGTTTACAATGTTGTAGTGAGTAAGCATAACACCTTTAGGGAAGCCTGTTGTACCAGATGTGTACTGCATATTACAAACGTCGTTAACGTCAACGGTTGCAGCAATTCTGTAAACTTCTTCTTTTGGTACAGATGGTGCTCTTTTAATTGCTTCTTCCCAAGTGAGACAACCTTTTTTCTTGAAACCAACTGTAATAACGTTTCTTAAGAATGGTAATCTCTTTGAGTGAAGTGGTTCACCTGGAACAGTGTTTTCAAGTTCTGGGCAAAGCTCACCAATAATTTCGTTGTAGTTAGAATCACGATAACCATCAATTAAAATAAGTGTATGTGTATCTGATTGTTTTAAAAGGTATTCTGCTTCGTGAATTTTATAAGCAGTATTCATTGTAACAAGAACTGCACCAATTTTTGTAGCAGCCCAGAATGCAATGTACCATTGAGGCACGTTTGTTGCCCACACAGCAACGTGACTACCTGGCTTTACACCGAGTGAGAGGAAAGCTCTGCAGCATTCGTCAACGTCATCACGGAACTGAGAATATGTTCTTGTGTAATCAAGAGTTGTGTATTTAAAAGCATACTGGTCAGGGAATTCCTCAACCATTTTATCGAGCACTTGTGAGAAAGTAGCATCAATAAGAGTCTCTTTTTTCCATACATATTTACCAGTATGAGTTTTGTTTGAGTAAAGAGTTTTCTTTGCTCTTGAAGTGTTGCCGAATTGAGCCATAAAGCTTACGAAGTGTGAGAAAATAATTTCCATATCGTCAAGCTCAGGCATCCATTTTGGGTCCCACTCAATAGAAGCAAAGCCATTGTAGTTTACAGAAGTAAGTGCTAAAACTGCTTCTTCAATAGGGTATTCACCCTCACCAATAAGGCAGTATTTTATTTCACCATCTTCTTTATTAGCATCTTTGATGTGAACGTGTTTTACGTAAGCACCAAGATTTTTAATTGTTGTTTCAGGTTCTTCACCTGCAATGAAATATGGTGAATAAAAATCCCAGAGTGCTGCGAGTGAATCGCATGAGAATGTGTTGAGAACCTCTAAGAGCTTTGTTGTGTCTGAGAAAATACCAGATGTTTCAATAATAATTGTAACGTTATTTTTTTCTGCTTCAGGAATAATATCTGAAAGAACAGAAATAACTTCTGCCTTTTGCTCACTGAAAGAAGCACCTGTATCAGTTGCTTTAATACGAACGAAAGGGATATGAAGTGTAGAAGCAATCTGGAGACATTTATTTAATTCTTCAGTAAAAGCTTCTCTTTCTTCTTTAGAAGCAGGGTTTTTAAGAGTATCAATACAAGGTATTCTTAAATTCTTTTCATAAAGTTCACGAACAGTTGCCTGTGCAGAGCTCATATAAAAAGCACCATTTTTTTCTGTGAATGATGGGTTGTTTACATTGTGAAGCTCAATTCCGTTAAAGCCTTGTTCAGAAGCAATTCTTGTAAAATCTTCCCACAAATAGCCGTGCCAACCCTTTGTTGAAAAAGAAAGTTTCATTTTTTTCCCTCCCATTAAACTTCTTCAAAGATAATCTTGTTAATAGCATTAATATATGCTCTTATACTTGCGCCGATAATATCAGTAGAAACACCGTTGCCAGAATAAAGCTTGCCGTTTGCACGAAGCTTAACAAGTGCAGAACCAGTTGCCTCTCTACCTTCTGTAACAGAGTGAATCTGGAAGTCATCAAGCTCGTAGTGATGACCAACAATCTGCTCAATAGTAGTGAAAGCCGCATCAATAGGGCCGTCACCAATACCAATAGACTGTTTGTTTTCACCATCTTTTTCGAGTGTAATCTGAGCAGATGAAGTGATAATGTTACCGGTGTTAATAACGTAATCTACTAATTTATAAGCAGGTGTAACCTGAAGTGCAGTTGTTGCAACAATAGCATCAAGCTCTTTGTTTGAAATTGTCTTTTTACTTGCAACAGATTTGAAGCGTTCAAATACTTTTGCACTATCTTCGTCAGATAAATCGTAGCCTAAATTTTTAACTGCCTTTAAAACAGTTTCCTGAGAATCGTTTTCAGTTAAGTTGAATTCAGATGCAGGAACACTACTTGTTGTTTCAGTAGCTGAAACAATTTGTTTGCCGTCAGCAATTTTAGCAACCTGATTTATAATTCTCAAGAATTCACTGTATTTAATACCACAGCAAACGCCTAATTTATCGCCATTGTTTCTGATAATATTTGAGATAGTAACAATAGAAGTAATATTAGAATTAAATGAAGCACATTTAACTTCTGTAGCACCGTGAGTAATTGCGAGCATAGAAGAAGCTGCTGCACAGCCGTTTGTATCTTCGCATAAAACACCTAAATTTACTGAGTCTAATTCAGGAATTGCTTTTTTAGTTTCTTCAATGAAGTTAATGAATGCATCAGGGAGCATAGAAGCTTCATTGTCACAGATTGTAACTGTCTTAGCACCAGCTTCAATAGCAGTTTTAATTGTAGAAACTAAAACGTCGTTTTCAGCTCTGGTAGCATCAAGTGCAACGAATTCAACGTCATCACAAAGTGAAACAGCCTTTTCTACCAATGCTTTAATAAGCTCAATCATTTTAGGAGCTTTTTTGTGGCAAGTGTATTCCATTCCAACAGGGGAAACAGGGAGTGCAACAGAAAGTCTTGGTTTAGAAGCAGATTTAATTGCATTGTATGTAGCTTCAACACTTTCTATAGTTGTGCCGACCTGAACACTCATAATACTATTCTTTAAAAATGCACACACAGTTTTTAAAAGAAGTGTGTCAGTCTTTTCGTTTTCAATTGCAGGGAATTCAACAACATCAACATTAGCACTTTCTAAGAGTCGTGCAATTTCAACCTTTTCTTTGAAGCTAAGAGTTGCTTCATTACCTTGTGATTTAAGTAAAATTGTACGGTCTGAAATTCTGATTTTGTTCATAATGGTAATCCTTTCACGATAAGTATATTATATTGATAATTGTTATTTTTTAGTGGTAGCGGGTAGGGTGAAAGGAATTATCCGAACCGTGTTTTTTATAGACGGATTTCCGTTCACTCTTCGTTAAAATACTCGCAAATCCGTAAAGGATTCGCTCCGTTTTTGCCTTGATTGACCATAAATCCGTTCTATAAAAAATCTTCGA
>SVOI01000027.1 GCA_015066465.1 Oscillospiraceae bacterium | reverse complement strand
CTATGGAAGAAATTACAGAAGCTTATTTTACAATTTGTAAATCAAGCAAATTTATCAGCGAACTTCGTAGAATTCGTCACGATTTTCAGGGCAGACCTACACCAATTTCGCACCTTGAAAGACTTTCTGAAAGCCTTGGTAACGTTCAACTTTACGTTAAAAGAGAAGATTTAAACCACACAGGTGCCCACAAGTTAAATCACTGTATGGGTGAAGCACTTTTAGCAAAATATATGGGCAAGAAAAAGGTTATTGCCGAAACCGGTGCTGGTCAGCACGGTGTTGCTCTTGCTACTGCAGCAGCTTATTTTGGTCTTCAGTGTGACATTTATATGGGTGCGGTTGATATTAAAAAACAAGCGCCAAACGTTGCAAGAATGAAGATTTTAGGCGCTAACGTTATTGAAGTAACTGAAGGTTTACAAACTCTTAAAGAAGCAGTTGACGCCGCATTCAACGCTTATATGAATGAATATAACGATGCTATTTATTGTATTGGTTCTGTTTTGGGACCACACCCATTTCCATTAATGGTTCGTGATTTCCAGAGTGTTATTGGTGTTGAAGCAAGAGAGCAATTTATTGGTATGACTGGTGAATTACCTGATGCAATAGTTGCTTGTGTTGGTGGTGGCTCTAACGCTATGGGTATTTTCTCTGGCTTCTTAAATGACCCTGTTGATATTTATGGTATTGAGCCTTTAGGCAGAGGTACAACTCTTGGTGACCACGCTGCAAGTCTTAAATATGGTACAGAAGGCATTATGCACGGATTCAACAGCATTATGTTAAAGGATGAAAATGGCGAACCAGCTCCGGTTTATTCAATTGCAAGTGGCCTTGACTATCCATCATCTGGTCCTGAACACGCTTTCTTACAAGAAGTTGGCAGAATTAAATATGATGTAGTTAATGATGAAGAAACACTTGATGCATTCTTTACGCTTTCAAGACTCGAGGGTATTATTCCTGCGATTGAAAGTGCCCACGCTGTTGCTTATGGTATGAAGCTTGCAAAAGAGATGGGCAGAGGTTCAGTTCTTATTAACCTTTCAGGTCGTGGTGATAAGGATATGGACTATATCATTGAAAAATATGGTATCAGATAATGCTCCAGTACGTTATTTATTTTATAATAACTCTTTTTGCTACTACAATCTGTTCGCTTACAGGTATGGGTGGGGGAGTTATTATAAAACCGATTATGGACGTTATTGGTAATTTTGATGTTCATTCTATAGGTGTAATTGCTTCAATTACAGTTTTTTCAATGGCGTTTGTTTCAATTTTTAAGCAGATTAAATCTAAAACTAAAATTCCTTTTTGTATAGCAATTCCTTTGTCATTAGGTTCTGTTATAGGTGGAATTTTAGGTGAAAGAGTTTTTAGTTTTATTGTTGATTTGTTTAAAGCCGATTCAATAGTTAAAATTGTTCAAAATATAGTGCTAACGGTTTTAATTGTTTGGGTATTTATTTATATGAACAATAAGAGTAAATTTAAATGTAAAGAGTTTAAAGGTGTTTTACCATCTCTTTTTGTTGGCTTACTTTTAGGTATGACCTCTGCTTTTTTAGGAATTGGTGGCGGACCGATTAATGTTTCAGTTATAATTTTTCTCTTTTCGTTACCAATTAAAACTGCAACAGTATGTTCATTGATGACAATTCTTTTTTCACAATTTTCAAAGCTTGCAACTGTTTTCTTTACAAAGGGCTTTACTGATTTGGATTTTACAGTTGTAGCTGTTATGGTAATTGCCGCTATAATCGGTGGTTTTCTTGGTGCTCATTTTAACAAAAAACTTTCGGAAGCAACCGTTAATAAGGCATTTAATTTTGTATTAATTATTGTTCTTGGTTTAACAATTTTTAATATAGTTGTCAATTTAATATAACTAAACTGCCACCGGGTAGTGAATGTTTAAAATAGAGCATTCGTTTATACATCGTTAGGTCTTTGAAGATGTGTAGCGAGTGCTTTTTGTTTGGAGTGAAGTCTATTTATGAAAATAAAAAAATTACTAAATTATTTTAATTTAACAGAAAAGCTTATCTGGTCAATTTCTGTTATAGTTATTATAGTTTCATTTTTTCTTTTTGAGAATGATGGCTATTTAACGCTTGTTGCATCATTAATCGGTGTTACCTCGTTGATTTTCTGCGCGAAAGGTAATCCTTTCGGTCAGTTTTTAATGATAATATTTGCAATAATATATTCAATTATTTCTTTTTCATTTCAATACTATGGCGAAATGTTGACTTATCTTGGAATGTCGCTTCCAATGGCTGTTTTTTCGCTCATTTCATGGCTTAAAAATCCTTTCAATGAAAATAAATCAGAAGTCAGGGTTAATAAAATTACTCGAAAAGAAGTTGCTTTTATGAGTGGTTTAACATTAGTTGTGACAGTTGCATTTTATTTTATTTTAGAATATTTTAATACTGCTAATTTAATCCCGAGCACTTTTTCTGTTTCAACAAGCTTTTTAGCAGCTTATTTAACATTCAGAAGAAGCCCGTATTTTGCTTTAGCGTACGCTTCAAACGACATTGTTTTAATTGTTTTATGGGTGTTAGCCTCATTAAAGGATATTTCATATATTTCAGTTGTTATTTGTTTTATTGTATTTTTAGTAAATGATTTATATGGTTTTATAAGCTGGCTCAGAATGATGAAAAGACAAGAAAAGGCAATAAAAAGCTTACTTAAATATTGACATATTACCCTGATAGAAATATAATTATAAAGTATTATTTCTATTGGGGTGATTTTTTGCTTTATATTGGTATTGATTTAGGTACGTCTGCTACCAAGTTTTTATTAGTAGATGAAACGGGTAAAATTCTTAATTCTATTTCAAAAGAATATCCTGTAATTTATCCAAAATCAGGTTGGTCAGAGCAAGACCCAAATGAATGGTGGAATGCAGTTAAAACTGGTGTTCCAGAGCTTTTAAAAGGCTTTGATGGTGCAAATGTCAACGGTATTGGCGTAGCAGGGCAGATGCACGGACTTGTTGTTTTAGATGATAATGACAACGTAATCCGTAACGTTATTATCTGGAATGATGGCAGAACTGCCAAAGAAACTGAATATTTAAATACAGTTGTTGGTAAAAAGCAATTATCAAAAAATACCGCTAATATTGCTTTTGCGGGCTTTACTGCACCAAAGCTTCTCTGGATGAAAGAAAACGAACCAGAAAACTTTAAAAGAATAAGCAAAATTATGCTTCCGAAGGACTATATTAACTATAAATTGACAGGTGTTCATGCTTGTGATTATTCAGATGCTTCAGGTATGCTTTTACTTGATGTAAAAAATAAATGCTGGTCACAAGAAATGCTCAAAGTGTGTTCAGTAACAAAAGAGCAAATGCCCAAGCTTTTTGAAAGTTACGATGTTATAGGTAACGTAAAAAGAGAAATTGCAAGTGAATTAGGCATTAATACTGTAAATGTGATTGCGGGTGCTGGTGATAACGCCGCAGCTGCAATTGGAACAGGTACTATTGGTAATGGAAAATGCAACATTTCGCTTGGTACTTCTGGCACGGTTTTTATTTCTTCAGAAAAGCACGGTGTAGATGAAAACAACGCATTACATTCGTTTTGTCACGCTGATTCAGGGTTTCACTTAATGGGTTGTATTCTTTCTGCTGCATCTTGTCATAAGTGGATTTGTGATAAAATTTTTACTGAAACTGATTATAATAAATTAGAACAAGAAATTGATACGTCACTTTTAGGCAAAAATGAATTATTTTTCTTGCCATATTTGATGGGTGAGAGAAGCCCGATAAATGACACTGATGCAACTGGTATGTTTATTGGTTTAAGACCTGATACAACACGTTCTCAGATGCTTTTAGCAGTTTTAGAAGGCGTTTCATTTGCTATAAGAGATAATATTGAAGTAGCAAAGGCAATCGGCATAGATGTAAAAACAAGTTACATTTGCGGCGGCGGTGCTAAAAGTAAATTGTGGCGCAGAATTCTTTCGAATATTCTTAATATTGAATTACAGATTCCAAATGCAGAAGAAGGTCCGGGGTATGGTTCTGCAATGCTTTCTATAGTAGGTGCTGGCGAATATAAAAATATTAACGAATGTGCAGAAAAGCTTCTTACTGTAAAAGATAACGTTTTACCTGAAAAAGAACTTGTAAATTTATATGAAGAAAGATATAATAAATTTAAGCAAATTTATCCTGCAGTTAAAGAGCTTTATAAAAAGATTAAGGAGTAATAACGATGAGTGAAATTTTTAAAAATATTCCAGTAATCAAATATGAGGGCAAAGATTCAAAAAATCCATTTGCTTTTAAATTTTTTGACCCTGAAAAAATTGTTCTTGGTAAAAAAATGAGCGAACATTTACCATTTGCTATGGCTTGGTGGCATAATCTCTGTGCTGGTGGTACTGATATGTTCGGTAGAGATACTGCAGACAAATCTTTCGGCACAGAGAAAGCAACTATGGAACACGCTAAAGCTAAAGTTGATGCTGGTTTTGAGTTTATGCAAAAACTCGGTATAAAATATTTCTGCTTCCACGATGTTGATATTGTTCCTGAAGCAGATGATATAAAAGAAACAAACCGTCGTCTTGATGAAATTACAGATTACATATTAGAAAAAATGAAAGGTACTGATATCAAATGCCTTTGGGGTACGGCTAATATGTTCTCAAACCCAAGATTTATGAATGGTGCTGGTAGCACAAACTCTGCAGAGGTTTATTGCTTTGCTGCTGCTCAGATTAAAAAAGCGCTTGAGTTAACAGTTAAACTCGGTGGTAGAGGTTATGTTTTCTGGGGTGGTAGAGAAGGTTATGAAACTCTTCTTAACACAGATGTTAAATTTGAGCAAGAAAACATTGCAAGACTTATGAAAATGGCTGTCGAGTACGGCAGAAGTATTGGCTTTACTGGTGACTTCTATATTGAACCAAAACCAAAGGAGCCAATGAAGCATCAGTATGATTTTGATGCTGCAACAGCAATCGGATTCCTTCGTCAATATGGTTTAGACAAAGATTTTAAGATGAATATTGAAGCAAACCACGCTACACTTGCAGGGCACACCTTCCAACATGAATTGAGAATTTCTGCAATCAACGGAATGTTAGGTAGTATTGACGCTAACCAAGGGGACTATTTACTTGGTTGGGATACAGATGAATTCCCATTTGATGTTTATGAAGCAACTCTTTGTATGTACGAGGTTCTCAAAGCTGGTGGTCTCACGGGCGGCTTTAACTTTGACGCTAAAAACCGCAGACCAAGTAATACGTTTGAGGATATGTTCCACGCTTACATTTTAGGTATGGATACATTCGCTTTAGGTCTTTTAAAGGCTGCCGCAATAATTGAAGATGGCAGAATTGATGATTTTATTAAAAATAAATATTCATCATTCAATGATACAGAAATCGGTAAAAAGATATTGAGTGGTAGTGCTACACTCAGTGAGCTTGCTGATTATGCAATTAATATGGGTGACACAAAAAATGTTCAAAGTGGCAGACAAGAATATTTAGAAAGTATTATGAATTCAATACTTTTCTCATAAAAAATTAACGAGTTAACTGATTAATTTCAGTTAACTCGTTTTTTTATTATTTCTTTAAAATTTCACCGTTATAAATTATGTCAATATCTGAAATATCGCCATCGAGTTTATATTTTGAAAGCTTACCGTCTTTCCATTCAATATCAACAGTAACATTGCCAACTGCTTTAAGACCTGTTACTTTACCATTTTTCCAGCTTGAAGGAAGGGCAGGGAGTAAGAAGATTTTACCTTCTCTTGACTGAAGCAACATTTCACAAATACCACTTGTGCAACCATAGTTACCATCAATCTGGAATGGTGGGTGAGCATCAAAAAGGTTAGGGTAGGTTCCGCCACCGTGATATTTGATTTGCTTTGGTAAAACTGGTCTTAATTGCATTTTAAGAAGTTTTAAAGCGTGGTCGCCATCCCAGAGTCTTGCCCACATATTAATTTTCCAGCCTAAGCTCCAGCCAGTACCATTATCGCCACGTAACTCGAGTGATTTTTTGCAAGCTGCAGCAAGCTCAGGTGTTTCATCTGGTGTAATAAGTTGAGCTGGGTGAAGTCCATATAAATGAGATTTGTGTCTGTGGTGTGGTTCAACAGCTTCTTGCTCTTCATACCACTCTAAAAGCTCGCCTTGAGAACCAGTTTTAAATGGTAAGAGTTTACCTAAAGCATTCTGAACGTCTTTTGTGAAGTCATCGTGAATACCAAGAACTTTTGCGCTTTTGAGAACATTTTCAAAATTTTCTCTGATAATTGCCATTGTCATTGTTGATGTAGCACTTACAGAAATATGTCTTTTACCAAAGTGGAAATCGTTTTCAGGAGAAGTTGATGGTGCACAAATTAAGTAACCATTTTTATCTTCAACTAACATATCAAGGAAAAATTCTGCTGACTTCTTCATAACAGGGTAGCCAGTTTCTTTTAAGTAGTTTACATCATTTGTGTAAAGGTAGTGGTTATAAAGATGCTCGCAGAGCCAACCACCAGCCATTGGCCAGAAAGCCCATTGTGCAGCACCAGCAACACAGTCAGCGTGACGCCATAAGTCAACATTGTGATGAACGCAGAAACCACGAGCGTGGTAACGTTTCTGTGCAATTTTTTCACCTGAAACAGATAATTCTTTAACCATTTCAACAAGTGGTAAATTACATTCAGCAAGGTTACACATTAAAACAGGCCAGTAGTTCATTTCTGTGTTAATGTTAACAGTGTAGTTTGAGTGCCAAGGTGCTCTGAATTTATCGTTCCAGATACCTTGTAAGTTTGTAGCTTGTGTGCCTTGTCTTGAACCAGAAACAATTAAATATCTGCCGAAGTTAAAAATAAGAGTATAAAGAGCAATATCTTTTGCACCCTTGTCGTGTTTTATTAAACGTTTATTTGTTGGAATATCGCCCTTATTATCTGTACCTAAATCAAGTGAAACTCTTGAGAAAAGTGCAGTAAAGTCATCAGTGTGAGACTTTTTAAGTGTTTTGTAATCAATTACTGAAACCTCTTTAAGCATTTTAAGACAAGCATTTTTATATTCCTTGCCATCTAATGCCGGGTGTTTATCGTAACCATTAAATGAGTTTTCTGTTGTAAAGAATATATAAGCCTTTGAAGCGGTTTCAACAGTTATGTATTTATCAGAATAAGAAATTTTACCGTCTGAAATTACTTTAACTGCAGCTCTGAAGCTCATGCCTTGTAATTCTTTTTCTTCTGGGTAAAATTCACATCTGTTAAGAAGTTCTAAATTATCTTGCTCGTCAGAAGGGCAGATTCCGTCTAAAATTAAAACATCGTTTTCAACGTGTGAATCACCTTTGAGTTGAGTTGAAAGAGAAAGCTTGAAGCTTAATGCTTTTTTACTTGCAGAGTATTTTTGAATAAATGCATTATTAGGGGCAGAAACAAAAGCCTCTCTTTTAAATTCAACATCATTCTTAATATAACTTACAGTATGAATACCTGTGCTTAAATCAAGAATTCTTTTGTATTCCTTTGCACGACAGCCTTTAGTATCGAACTTTATATCAATATCGCAAAGCGGAAGATAGCTTTGAGTCCAGTTACCTAAGCATTCTTCTTCAATTAAATCTTGCGCTTCATCATATTTACCTTTAAGAGATAATTCTCTTGCTTTTAAGAAGTTTTCGTATGTATTTTCTTTAATTCTTGTTTCTCTTGGGAAACCAGTCCATAAAGTATCGCTATTCATACAGATTTTTTCTGTATTTGTTTTACCGTAAACCATCGCACCAATTGAGCCGTTACCTAATGGTAAAGCTTCAACCCACTCTTTTGTAGGGGATGAATAGTATAAATTTAATGAATCGTTTAACATAAAAACACCTACTACTGAAATTTTGAACATATTATACCTTAGTATTTTGTAAAAATCAATGATTTTAACAAGATAATGTTGTAAAATGAAGAATAATATGCTATATTTAGTAAGTATTCACTTTTATATTTTGGAGTGGTGTTTTATGAAAACAATTCTTGAAAAAAGCAAATTAGAGACAATTGATTTTTCACCAACTGTTGATTATATGGTTAAGAAAATTACTGATATAGTTGAAAAGATTGGTCCAAGAGCACCTGGTAGTAAAGAAGAATTAGCCGCTCAGGAGTCAATGGGTGAGGATTTAAAAGAATGGTCTGACGAGATTACTATTGAAGAGTTTACTGTTCACAGACAAGCTTTTATGGGATTTATTCCATTTACAGTTGCTATGGCGTTAGCCGCTACTGTTCTTTATTGGGTAGATTACCCACTTATTGCATTTTTGTGCACAGTTCTTGGTATAATTCCTTTAGTGCTTGAATTTTTAATGTACAAGCGTTTTCTTGACCCTTTGTTTATTGGTCATCCGTCACATAACCTTATTGCATCAAAAAAACCAAAAGGTGAAATAAAAAAGAGAATAATTTTCATTGGTCACGCAGACTCTCAATATGAATGGACTTTAAACTACTTATTGGGTGGTACCGGAATGAAGCTTTTCCTTATTCCTGCTGCAGTTGGTCTTTTTGTTGTCTGCTTTGCAAGTGTTATAAAATATTTTACATATCTTAATTTAGATGCACCATCAAAGGGTGTTGATACATTTTTCTTCATAGTAGGAATTGTACTTTGTGTATTCATAATTCCATATTTCGGATTTTTATTCTTCCAGAGCTACACAAGGAGTGTTCCTGGGGCTAATGATAATCTTACTGGTTGTTTAACCGCAATGTCAGTTTTAAAGCTTATGAAAGAAAATAATATTGAACTCGACAACACTGAAGTAAGAATTATGCTCACCGGTTCTGAAGAAGCTGGGCTTCGTGGTGCTAAAAATTATGCTGAAACTCACGAAAAAGAGCTTAAAGAAATCGAAACTGTTGTTATTGCTTGTGATACTATGAGAGATTTAAAGGATATGGCAGTATATGACAGAGATTTGAGTGGCACTTTAAAGCACGATAAACAAGCAAAAGAACTTGTTAAAAGAGCTGCTAAAAACTGTGGTTACGACTTGCCATACGCTTCAATTTATCTTGGTGCTTGTGATGCTGCGGCATTTACACAAAAGAAAATCAAAGCGACTGGTTTTGCGGCTATGGACCCGACCCCACCAAGATATTACCACACTCGTTTAGACACACCAGATTTATTAGTTCCAGAAGCACTCGAAGTAGGTGCAAAGGTTTTACTTGAAACAGCGTGTCTTTACGATACAGAAGGCTTGATTTAATCTATTTTATTGGGAGTAATTTCTTAATGCATTATATTATAATGGACCTTGAGTGGAATAACACTTACTGTAAAAAGAAAAAAGGTTTTTTAAATGAAATTATTGAAATCGGTGCAGTAAAGCTTGATGAAAATCTCAATCAGGTTGATACATTTTCACTTTTTATCAAGGCGCAATTAGGCAAAAAACTTCATACAAGAGTTAAGGAATTAACTAATATTTCTAACGATGATATCAGTGCTGGTACACCGTTTTCTCAGGCTATGTCTGAATTCAGAAAATGGTCTGCTGGTGAAAACAACGTAATTCTCACGTGGGGAGATACAGACGTAAGAGTATTAGTTGAAAATTTCAGATATTTTAATGGAATTAATTTTGTTCCTTTCTTAAAAAATTATGTAAATCTTCAGAATTATGCTCAGGCTTTTATGAATATTTCAAAAGCTGACCAGATTGGTCTTTCTACTGCAGCTGAAAAATTAGGGCTTGATATAGAGCATTATTCCTTACATCGTGCAATCGATGACAGTTTATTGACTGTGGATATTTTCAGAAAGATTTTCAATCAGCAGATGATAACTTCTTATACTCACGTTTGTGATAATGCCTTTTATTTGAAATTATCATTTAAACCAAAGGTTATTACAGATATTAATAGTCCTTTAATTGACAGAAGTAAAATGAAATGTCTTTGCGACGTGTGTGGTGCAACTTGTGAAAGAATTTCTGATTGGCGTGTTATGAACCAGTCATTCAGAGCTATTTTTCAGTGTACTAACTGTAAACGTAAAATAAGATTTACAATCCGTTTTAAAGAGTATTATGATAGAGTTGATATTAAATCTTCTACCGTTCCGTTTATTGACAAAAAAGAACTTGAATTAAAAATAGCGGAGGGTAGTGAAAATTCTCCTGAAAATGATAACAATACAACTACTGAGGTGTAAAAAATGTATCCAATTAAATTAAACCCTGTTTTTAAAGAAATCGTTTGGGGTGGCGAGCGTTTAAAGAATGATTATGGTTACGAAAGTGACCTTAATAATATTGCTGAAGCTTGGGTGCTTTCTGCTCGTAACGATGGCGATAATACAGTTAAAAATGGTGAATATGCTAATAAGAGCTTTACTGAACTCATTAAAAATCATCCTGAATTTTTAGGTGAAAAAGGTGCGAAATATAACGAATTTCCACTTTTAATTAAATTTATTGATGCAAAATCTAATTTATCAATTCAGGTGCACCCTGATGATGATTATGCAAGAATTCACGAAAATTCTTTAGGTAAAACAGAAGCTTGGTATGTTCTTGATTGTTCAGATGATGCTGAGCTTATTTATGGCTTTAATAAAGAAATTACAAAAGAAGAATTTGAAAAATCAATTAAAGATAATTCATTTTTAAATCACGTAAACAAAGTAAAAGTTAAAAAAGGTGATATTTTCTTTATTGAAGCAGGAACATTACACGCTATTGGTGGCGGTATTTTACTTGCAGAAGTTCAACAGAACTGTAATACTACTTACAGAGTGTATGATTATGGCAGATTGGTTGACGGCAAACCTCGTGAATTACACATTGAAAAAGCACTTGATGTTACAAACACTTTACCACCAGTACGTTCAGCAGAAGCAGAGGGTAAAGAAGAAGTTATTGGAGATGCAATAGTTCAGAAGCTTTGTTCTTGCGAGTTTTTCACAATGACTTCTTTAAAGCTTAATGGTAAGTATGAATATAACTGTGATAACAGTTCATTTTTATCTGTTTTAATTCTTGATGGAAGTGGCAGTATTACGGCTGGTAATACCGCTGTAAGCGTAAAAAAGGGTGATAGCATATTTATTCCTGCAAATAGCGGTAATGTTGTGTTATCTGGCGAATTCAATGCACTTTTAAGCACTTTATAATTTTAGTTTTGTCTCAAGAATTTAAAGGTGAATTTTTATGTCATTATTAACGGCTTTAAATTTAAAATTCGGCTTTTCTGACGGCGTCTTGTTTAAAGACGCCGCTTTTCAGGTTGAAGAAAATGACAGAATTGGACTTATTGGCTCTAACGGTACAGGAAAAACTACTCTTTTTAAGCTTATAACAGGGGAATATACTCCACAAGAGGGTGGTATTGTACGTGGTAAAGATGTAAGAATAGGCTATATGGAGCAATACCTCGAATGTGAAGATAATTTAACTGTTTATGAAGAAGTTCTGAAGGTTTTTTCTGATGTTATTGAGATGGAAAAAGAGCTTGAAGAAATTACAAAAAAGCTCGAAAACAATAGCGACCTTAATTTAATAGAAAGACAGTTACATTTAACTGAAGAGATAGAACGCCGTGATGGTCTTGTTTATAAAGCAAAATCACGCTCTGCACTTATTGGTTTAGGTTTTAAAGAAAGTGAACTTGATTCACCAGTGAAAAATTTAAGTGGTGGTCAGCGTTCTAAGGTTTCACTTTGTAAATTACTTCTTTCAAATGCTAATTTAATTCTTCTTGACGAGCCGACAAATAACCTTGATATTGATGCAATAAACTGGCTTGAGGACTTTTTAGGTAAATATAAGGGTGCAGTAATTGTTGTTTCTCACGACCGTTATTTTCTTGATAAAATCACATTTCTCACAATGGAAATTGCTCACAAAAAAATTACTATGACTAAAGGTAATTATTCTGTGTTTCAGAAGTTAAAAGCAGAAAGAGAATTAACTATTGAACGAGAATATGAAAAGAATATTGCAGAAATTAAACGAATTGAAGGCATAATTGAGCAACAGAAGCGTTTTAATCAGGAACGAAATTATATAACAATCGCAAGTAAAGAAAAGCAGATTGAACGAATTAAAGCAGATTTAATTGTGCCAGATAAAGCTTTAGCTTCTGTAAGATTTTCTTTTAATTCTGAAGTACGCTCAGGCGATAACGTATTAACTGTTTTTGATTTAGAAAAATCATTCCCACAAAAGCCGTTATTTAAAAACTTAAATCTTTCTATTAACAGAGAAGATAAAATGTTTTTATTAGGTCCAAATGGTTGTGGTAAATCTACATTTTTAAAAATTTTAAATAAAGAAATTTCACAAGATAGTGGTATTATAAAATTTGGTACAAACGTTAAAATAGGCTACTTTGACCAGAATATTGATAAATTAAGCTCTGAGAAAACTGTTCTTGATGAAGTCTGGGATATGTATAAATTTATGGACCAGACTGAAATTCGTAGCGCGTTAGCTTTATTTTTATTCCGTGGTGATGATGTGTTTAAAAAAGTGTCAGTATTAAGCGGTGGTGAAAGAGCAAAAATTGCTTTACTAAAAATTATGCTCTCAAAGCCTAATTTCTTAATTTTAGACGAGCCTACAAACCACCTTGATATTAACTCACGTGAAGTGTTAGAAGAGGCGCTTTTAAACTATGATGGTACTCTTCTTGTTGTTTCTCACGACAGATATTTTATTAATAAATTATCTAATAAAATTGTTCATTTAACTCACGATGGTGCAGTAAGTATTGACGGCAATTAT
Source organism: Oscillospiraceae bacterium (assembly GCA_015066465.1). Taxonomy (GTDB): domain Bacteria; phylum Bacillota; class Clostridia; order Oscillospirales; family Acutalibacteraceae; genus DTU089. The sequence continues at coordinate 21,288 of SVOI01000027.1, read as the reverse complement.
GATACTTATTTAGAATTTAAAGAAAACAATCAAAAACCAGTTGAAAAAGAAAAGAAGGAAACAACTAAGGTAAACACTTATAAATTACAAAAAGAACAACAAGCACTTGAAAGAAAACGTAACTCAAGGATTTCTAAAATCGAAAAAGAGATTGAAGAAAAAGAAAATGAAATTTCAGAAATTCAGAATTTGCTTGAATTACCTGAAACCTCTGCCGATTATGAAAAACTGCTTGAATTAACCGCTAAATTTGATTTATTAAAAAATGAATTAGATGAGCTCTATTCAGAATGGGAAGAATTACAAGAATAATTAAAAAATCACTCGCATATATATTTGCGGGTGATTTTTTATGGATAAAAACAAAAAACAAGACTATTTAGTAAAAACTTTGATTTTACAATTTATTTTTTGTGCCTTAATTTTTGGTTTTATATTTTTAATTAATTATTTTGATACTCCTACATTTTCAGTTTTTAGAAATGAATTGAGCTCAGAACTTAAGAAAAATATTACAAATGAAGAAGTTGAAGAAGCGTTCAAAAAAATTGAGTTTTTTTCTGTCGATGATTTTATTCCAGTTGATTATACGGATGAGTTATTTAATGCAGAGGTTTTAGGCGAGGGCGGTAAAGATGAAAAAATTAATAATGAAAACGTTAATTATTCATTTGAAAAATATAAATTAAATTATAAAATATATAATCCAGTAATTAATGCAAAAGTTTCTTCTGAATTTGGTGAAAGAGTACACCCGATTAGTGGTGATACAGGCGTTCATAAAGGTATAGATTTAGCTTTAAATAAAGGTGAGCCAATTTATGCTATTTATGATGGAGAAATCATTGAGGCAAACTATGACCAATGGAATGGAAACTATATTAAAATTAAGCACGATAACGATATAATAAGTGTTTATTGTCATTGTGAAAAGCTACTTGTTGAAAAAGGTGCTGTGATTCGTGGTGGTGAAAAAATTGCCACTGTTGGTTCAACTGGTCAATCAACTGGTCCTCATTTGCATTTTGAATTAAGAATAAATAATATTTCATATAACCCTGCAATTGCTTTAAAGGATGCAATAAATGCAGTTTAAATTTAAAAATATTAAAATTACTGTAAGTTTCACATTTTTTGCTTTAATCATTTTATTGGTAATTTTTAATAAAAATGATTTTTTGTATTTATCTTGTTTTTTTGCAATAATTCACGAGCTAGGTCATTTATTCTTTTTAAATAAATTTGGCGTTAAAATTTGCGAATTAAAAATTTCATTATTTGGTGCAAATATAAAAACTGAAAGTTTCAAAAAAATTTCAATGAAAAAAGAAATTATTATTTTACTTTCAGGACCACTTGTTAATTTAATTTTTAGTGCTGTGTTATACTTCGTAAATCTAATTATTAAAAATGTAGATTTAAGTAATTTAATATTAATTAATTTAGGTTTAGCAATATTTAATTTAATGCCTTTTTATAATTTTGATGGTGGTAAAATTATTGAAATATTACTTAAAAGTATATTTAATGAAAAAATTACTGAAACAATAGTTTCGTGTATATCTTTTGGCATTCTTGTTCCGTTTACCTTGTTTTCTGTTAACATCTTTTTGAGGAATTATAAAGATTTCTATTTTCTTATTGTTTCGCTTTTGATGTTACTTATAATTATATTAAAAAAGTAGTCTAATTCACTTGATAATTCTTCAGTTTTATTGTAAAATTATAGTGTATAATTTTATGTTAAAACTGGAGAATCTTTATTTATGTTACATAAGAAAATTGAAAGCATTTTACCGCTTGTTCAAAAGCCTGCCCGTTACACAGGTGGCGAGTTAAATTCAGTAGTTAAAGACAAAAACAATGTTGACATTCGTTTTGCATTCTGTTTTCCAGATACTTATGAAATCGGTATGTCACACCTTGGTTTAAAAATTCTTTATGGCTTAATTAATTCTAAAGAGAATTATTGGTGTGAGAGGGTTTTTGCACCAGACAATGATATGGAAGAAGCAATGAGAAAAAATAATATACCACTTTTTGGTCTTGAAAGTCACGATAGCTTAAAAGATTTTGATGCTGTAGGCTTCACATTACAATATGAATTATCCTTTTCTAACGTGCTTAATATGTTGGATTTAGCTGGAATTCCAATAAAAAGTGAAGATCGTGGCGATTCTTTAAGTGATAATCCTATTATTGTTGCGGGTGGACCTTGTGTTGTTAACCCTGAGCCATTAGCAGATTTTATTGACTGCTTCCAGATTGGTGAAGGCGAAGAAATGATGATAGATTTTCTTGATTTATTAAATGAATATAAAAAGAAAAATGCTTCAAGAAAAGAATTTTTAATTGCTGCTTCTCAGATTGAAGGTATTTATGTGCCTTCACTTTATATAGTCGATTATAATGAAGATGGCACTATAAAACAGTATACTGCAAACGATGGTGCCCCAAGTGTTGTTAATAAACGTATTGTTTCAGATTTAGATAATGTTTATTATCCTGAAAATTTCGTTGTTCCTTTTGTTGAAGTTGTTCACGATAGGGTAGTGCACGAAATTTTCCGTGGTTGTATTCGTGGTTGCAGATTTTGTCAGGCTGGCTTCTGGTATAGACCAATAAGAGAAAAATCTGTTGATACAATAAGTAAACAAAGCCAGAAAATTGCTTGCGAAACTGGTTATGACGAATTATCTCTTTGCTCACTTTCAAGTAGTGACTACACAAAAATTACAGAATTACTTGAATCTCTTTTAAGTTGGGCTACTCCACAAAAGATTAACGTCGCTTTACCATCTTTAAGAATTGACAATTTCTCAGATGAATTAAGAGAAAAGTTAGCATTAGTCAGACGTTCTGGTCTTACTTTTGCGGCAGAGGCTGGCACACAAAGACTCAGAAATGTTATTAATAAAAATATAACCGAAGAAGAAATTTTAGGTACCTGCAGAAAAGCATTTGAAGGTGGTTGGACTGCTGTTAAATTGTATTTTATGATAGGCTTACCAACGGAAACAAAAGAAGATGTTATTGGAATTAATGAGCTTTGCCAGAAGGTTGTTGAAGAATTTTACAGCAACCCAAATAAACCAAAGGGTAAAACAGTAAGCGTCAGTGCTGGTGTTTCTTCATTTGTGCCAAAGCCTTGCACACCGTTCCAATGGGAGCCACAGGATTCAAGAGAAGAAATTACTGCAAAACAACAGCTTTTAAAAGAAACTGTTACTTCTAAAAAAATCACTTTCCGTTTCCACACAACAGACCAGATTTTCTTAGAAGCAATTTTTGCACGTGGTGACAGAAAGCTTTGCAAGGTAATCGAAACTGCCTGGAAAAATGGTTGCACATTTGACAGTTGGGACGATAAATTTAAATATGACGTATGGATGGAAGCATTCAATGAATGTGGTATTGATACTGCTTTCTACGCTAATCGTCGTCGTTCTTACGATGAAGTTTTACCTTGGGACCACATTAATTCTGGTATTTCAAAGGAATTTTTAATTAAAGAAAATGAAAAAGCTAAAAAAGCAGAAACTTCAATGCATTGTCGTGAGCAATGTAATGCTTGTGGTTCAAATAAATTAAACGGGGGTAAGTGTGATGCGCTCAGTAAGAATATGGTTCACTAAAAAAGATACCGCAAAATATATTTCACATCTCGACTTGACCCGTTGCCTTATAAGAGCATTCAGAAGAACTGATATTCCTCTTTGGTATACAGAGGGTTTTAACCCTCATCCACACCTTGTTTTTGGTCTTTCTTTGCCTTTAGGTGTAGAAGGTGAGAACGAAATATTAGACATTCGTCTCGATGATGAAAGCTACCCAGATGAGCGTGTTATTTCTGAATTAAATAGAGTAACTGTGCCTGGTATTGAATTTTTGAAAATTGATGCACCTTTTCAAAAACCATTGTTCATTACTTCAGGTCTCTATGAAATGACCATTTCTTCAAATAACGATGAAAATATCAGAAATACGATTTTAGAAAAAATCAATAGTTATAATATTGTAATTCACAAAAAGACTAAAAAAGGCGAAATTAAGGAAATTAATGTTTCAGAACACCTTACTGAATTAGAGGTTCTTAAAGAGTCAGATAGCGAGTTACAATTTAGTTTCATTTTACCAGCTGGTAATGATTTTACAATTAACCCAATTCAATTTAAAGATGCTTTAATCAGTGATTTTAGCCCTGAAAATATTTCGTGGTCTATTGTAAGAAAAAAACTTTTGGTTAAAGATGGTACAGAATTCAGATAATCTTTAATATAATTTCATATAATTTACAGGTGATTATTTTGAAAAAACTTGTATTTTTATGTGGAATGATTTTAATTTCATTTTCTGTTTCAACTTTTATTTTAAAAACCAATTTTTTTACTGAGAGTGCAAATAGTAAATTAAATAATAATACTTTACCAGTTATTATTGTTGATGCTGGCCATGGCGGTTTTGATGGTGGTGCTTCAACTGATGATGGTGTCCCGGAAAAAGGTATTAACTTAAATATTGCTTTATATTTAAAAGAATACCTTAACTTTTTCGGCTTTCAGGTTGTTATGACTCGTGATAGCGACACTTCTACCGAAGATGAGGGTTTAAATACTATAAGAAGTAGAAAATCTTCTGATTTACATAATAGAATGGCACTTATGAAAAAAACTAAAAATGCTGTTTTTGTCAGTATTCATCAGAATCATTTTTCACAGAGTAAATATAGTGGTGCTCAGGTTTTTTATTCTAAAAATTTCAGTAGTGAAAGCTCTGAGTTAGCTGAGTCTATTCAAGAAAGCATTGTTTACTTTACTCAGCCTCAGAATAAACGCCAGATTAAGCCGTGTGGCACATCTGTTTATTTAATTTATAATGCAGTAAAACCTGCTGTATTAGTAGAGTGTGGCTTTTTATCTAACAAGGAAGAAGCAGAAAAATTAAAAACTGAAGAATATCAAAAGCAGGTTGCATTTTCTATTGCAACAGGAATTTTAAATTATTATGAAGGTCAGTGAAAATTATGGCTTCAAAACAAAAAACTGTTTATATATGTAATAATTGTGGTTATGAATCAGCTAAATGGTATGGCAAATGCCCATCTTGTAGCGAATGGGGTACTATGGATGAAGAAATCGTAAAAAATGAGTCAAAAAGCACAAAAACTACATCTTCTGTTATTAATAAAAGCTTGAATGTTTTAAAATTAGACTCAATAGATTCTTCAACTGAGTTCCGATTTAACACAGGTATTTCAGAGCTTAACCGAGTTTTAGGTGGTGGACTTGTAAAGGGTTCATTGGTGCTTTTATCTGGTGACCCTGGTATTGGTAAATCAACGTTGCTTTTACAGATTTGTAATTATCTTTCAAAAGATTTAACTGTTCTTTACGTTTCAGGTGAAGAATCAGCTTATCAATTAAAAATGAGAGCAAAAAGACTCGGCGTTAAATCAGATAATCTTTCTGTAATGTGTGAAACAGATGCTGAAATTGTTTGTGAATATATAAAGTCTGCAAAACCTAATATTGTTATGGTTGACTCTATACAGACGATGAATATCTCAGAAATATCATCAAGCACTGGTAGCATCACACAAGTCAGAGAATGCACCAATCTCTTTATGCAGACTTCTAAAAATAATGATATTTCTACAATTTTAGTGGGTCACGTAAATAAAGATGGTAACATTGCAGGACCTAAAGTATTAGAGCATATTGTTGATACAGTGCTTTATTTTGAAGGTGAAAGAAATTATTCTTACAGAATTTTAAGGGCTGCTAAAAACAGATTTGGCTCAACTAATGAAATTGGTGTTTTTGAAATGACTGAAATGGGTCTTTCTCAGATTGAAAGTCCTTCAATGGCACTTTTAGCAGGTAGACCAACTAATGTTTCAGGCACTTGTGTAACGTGTATGATTGAAGGCTCCAGACCAATTTTAGCTGAAATTCAAGGTCTTGCAACAACTTCTGGTTTTGGTAATCCAAGAAGAATGTCAACTGGCTTCGATTACAATAGAATGGCAATGCTTATAGCGATTCTCGAAAAAAGAGCTGGTTATTTCTTTAGTAATATGGATTGTTATCTCAACATTGTTGGTGGCTTAAGAGCAGATGAACCAGCGTCAGACTTAGCGGTTGCCGTTGCGCTTATTTCAAGTCTTAAGGATGCTATAATTGATAGTGAAACTATCGTTTTTGGTGAAATTGGACTTGCTGGCGAAATAAGAATGGTTAATAATTGTGAGCAACGAATCAAAGAATCTGAAAGACTCGGCTTCAAGCGTTGCATTATTCCAAGACAAAATATGAAAAAACTTAACAAGGCTTCTTTTACTGATATTGAAGTTATTGGTGTAAGAAACGTTCGTGAAGCTTTTGAAGTAGCGATTGAAAATGCGTAATATAGATTATAGATTTATAGAAAAAGCCAATTTGCCACAAAATGACGTAAAGCATTGTGTTATTGCAGAAGATGGAAAAAAAGCTAAAGAATTTCTTAATAAAATTGGTATTGAAACCTTAAAGGTTGAAAAATCTTTTAAATTAGATAATGAAATTTCATCACATACGGATTTATTATTTTCTTATTGTGGCGAAAAAAGGGCTGTTATTGCCCCAAATCAGACGATTTTAAGCAAAAGTCTAAAAGGGTTAGGGTGTAGGGTAGAAGTGGCTGAATTTGAGCCGTTTTCGCCTTATCCTAATGATATTTTGCTTAATTCTGCTATAATAAATGAGTATATGATATGTAAAACAAATGCTACGTCAAAGCTTTTGCTAAATTTGGCAGAACAGAATAATATAAATATTTTAGATTCAAAACAAGGTTATTCAAAATGCTCAATTTGTGTTGTAAATGAAAATGCAATTATTACAGAAGATAATGGTATTGTAAGATTGTTAAAAAATTCACAAATCAATATTTTGAAAATTGAAGGTGGTTTTATAAGCCTTTCAGACAGTCATACTGGTTTTCTTGGTGGTGCATCTGGCAAGATAGGTAAAGATAAGTTGTTTTTTAATGGTAATCTTGAGGAACACCCAAGCTTTGAAGCTATTAAAAACTTCTTAGATTTACATAATGTTAAACCTGTTTATGATAAATCTTATAAATTAACTGATATCGGTTCAATTATACCTATAACTGAAAAATTCTGATTAATTATGATTAAATCTGCTTAAATTCAAAAAAATCAATCGAATAGAAATTTTGCTCATTAGGTCTTGTTCATTTCAAAAATTTCTATTCGATGAGAAAGGTTGATAAATTTGAAGAATTCAAAGAATCCTGAGAAAAACGCAGCTGCAAAGCTTGGTTACACAGCAACAATGGTTGTAGTATCAGTTGCAATATTAATTTGTATGAAAAAATATAAAGATAAAGATTGATATCAAATTTAAGCGTTTCAATAGTAAGTTATGTAAATATCTACTAATACTTGAAAGCTATAATCCATATATAATGATTTATATGCTGTAAATTCGCTAGGAAACGCTATTTTCTGCTTAAACCCCTTACCCAACTTATACAAAATCTTTCTTTTGTCTAAGTCGATATATAAAATTAAGAGGAAGGATTTGGGTGCCCTTTTATTATGAAACGAGAAAATTTTGATAGTTTGCCACCAGTTGCAGTAGAATTTTTGAATTATTATAGTGTCATACGAAATAGTTCTGAATTAACTGTAAACGAATATGCTAATGATTTGTCCACCTTTTTTAAATACATAAAAATTATTCGTGGACTTGTAGATAAAGAAACTCCATTTGACAAAATTAATATTTCTGATATATCGCTCGATTTAATTTCTTCTGTAACTCTTAATGATGCTTATATGTATCTGACTTATTGTAAAATTAACAGAAATAATAACGAGCGTACACGTTCAAGAAAAGTTTCTACATTACGTGCTTTTTATAAATATTTATCTGTTCAGAAAAAAATTCTTAAGGATAATCCCCTTCAGGAGCTTGAATCTCCAAGAATTAAGAAGGCGTTACCTAAATATCTGACTTTAGATGAAAGTCTTTCACTTTTAAATTCAGTTGATGGTAAGTTTAAAGAACGTGATTATTGCATTATTACATTATTTTTAAACTGTGGTCTTCGTCTTTCAGAGCTTGTTTCTTTAAATTTAAGCGATATAAGAACAAATAATACCCTTACCGTTACTGGTAAAGGTAATAAAGAACGTACAATTTACTTAAATGATGCTTGTGTAGACGCTATAAACGCTTATTTACCGGTTCGTCCTGTTGATGGCGTTAAAGATAAGGATGCACTCTTTATAAGCCGTCAAAAAGGCAGAATAAGTCCTAAAACAGTTCAATACGTTGTTAAATCTACGTTAGAAAAAGCCGGACTTGCTGACAGAGCTTTATCGACCCATAAATTAAGACATACAGCCGCTACTCTTATGTATCAACACGGCAATGTAGACGTTCTTGCAATTAAAGAAATTTTAGGTCACGAAAATCTTAACACTACACAGATTTACACTCACATAGTTGATGAGCAACTTAAAAATGCGGCAGAATCCAATCCGTTGAGTAATGTTAAGGCTCCCCGTTCTCCTAAAATTGAAAGCATAAAAACTGAAGATTCAGACGAATGAAAATAAATTGCCAAACAATTTGAAACAGATTACGTTAAGTAACGCTGAAATGATTATTGGTACAAATAAAACTAAGAATCTCAGGCAATATTCTTTTATAATGTTTTGTTTAAGGTTATTTTGATATCCACCAATGCAGGTTATAATATCTATTGACATAATAATTGCTTCACTACAACATTTTATGAGTGTTGCTATTACTATTGAAACGGCTGGTACAACAATAAGTGCCGAATAACAAAGCCCTTGTAATGAGAAATTAAAAAATAAAAAACCAGTTGCCATTCCTGTTAATGCCCCCATAATTGCAGGAGTGGCAATTATTATTGGTAACCCAACAGCAGATAACCCAGAAACAAAGGTTAAAAAAGGTGTTAACGAAAAAATAAATAAAGCATCAAAAAAACAACCTAAAAACCCTTCATTTTTGCATTCTTTTATGTAACTATTAAAAAAATCTGTTAATAAATTATTCAAAGTTGATTCTTGAGATTTTATTGTCAGCACACCAATTATTAAACCAGAAAAAAATAACGAGAAAAATATCAGATTTTTAAAATTTGCATTAGATATATTCATCTTTTTTCGTTTTATAACAACACTCTTTTTCAACATTTTTTACTCCTTAATATCTTTTCTTTGAATTACTTGCTAAAATACCACCAATAGCACCACTTAAAATTGAAATTGGTAATATTAGTAAAATAAACCAGCTTGTTGTTTTAAAGCAAAATGAAAAAATAATTGCAATATTAATTATTGCTATTGGCAATGAACCCAAAAAGCCAGAGATAATACCCCTGCCCCCTAACCTGTTATAAGTTGCTCTGCCGGTAATAAATGCACCAAAAGCAACAAACAGAAAAGTAAAATAATATAAATAAGAGTCGTAGCCAGATATTTTATAATATGCAAGTGACAGGACAAGTATTCCTAAGACAATTAGTATTTCACCTTTTAAAAAACATGGTAGATATTTTAAAAGTAAATTAATGCTTTTGTTGTTCTTTTTATTAAAATTAATTTTAGTTTTTTTTAGATTAACCATAAAAATAACCTCCGCAAATCTTTACTAAAAAGATATGCGAAGGTTCAAATTTTTATGAAAATTATTCTTCGTCTGCTTTTTGTGCTTCTTCTTCAGCTTTAAGCTCTTCTACAGCACCTTTATTTTCAACTGTTTTAGTCTTTTTCTTTTTGCCGTTTACAGCCTGATCAATAGCAGCCTTTTCGCTCTGTGCTTTTTTTGCATCTTCTGCAGCTTTTTTCTCAGCAGCCATGCGAGCATTTGCAGTTTCATTAGTCTGAATAGCCCAACGTTGCATTTTGAGTTTTGTGCGGTCAGTACCAGTTTCAACAACAATACTGTCATCTTTAACAGTAACAACTCTACCCATAATACCACCGATAGTAGTAATTTCGTCACCAATCTGAATAGAATCGCGCATTTCTTGTTCTTCTTTTTGTTTTTTCTTCTGTGGACGAATCATAAAGAAATACATAAGAGCGAACATACCAACCATTATAATTAATGACATTGGGTTAGCACCACCTGCAGCACCACCTTCAGAATTAGCAGCACCACCAAATAAACTAAGTGTTAATAAATCCATAATTTTTTCCTCCATAAATTAACATACCACAGTATTATAACTGTTTATTACAAATTATACAAGTCTTTTTTTAAATTATTTTATATTCTTGAATCAAGTAAATCTGTGTATTTTTCTTTGAATTCCGTAAATGTGCCATTTTCTAACTCTTCACGAATTCTTGTCATTAAATTGTTGTAGAAATATAAGTTGTGAATGACACAAAGTCTCATTGCGAGCATTTCTTTTGCTTTAATTAAATGGTGAATATACGCCCTCGAATGCTTCTGACATGTCGGACAATTACAGTTAATATCAATGGGATTCTCATCTTTAGCATATTTGGCATTGTTTAAGTTCATTATACCATTCCAGGTAAATAAATGCCCGTGTCGTGCGTTCCTGCTTGGCATTACACAGTCAAATAAATCAACACCACGAGAAACTCCTTCTAAAATATTACCAGGTGTACCAACACCCATTAAATAACGTATTTTGTTCTTTGGTGCATAAGGTTCAACTGCAGAAATAATTCTGTACATATCTTCTTTCGGTTCACCGACCGCAAGACCACCAATTGCATAGCCGTCAAGGTCTAATTCTGCAATTTTTTGCATATGCTCTATACGTAAATCATCAAATGTGCAACCCTGATTTATACCGAAAAGCATTTGCTTTTTGTTTAAAGTGTCGTGAAGTGAATTAAGACGTTCCATTTCTTCCTTACAACGAATAAGCCAGCGTGTAGTTCTTTCAGCAGATGCTTTAGCATATTCATAGGTTGCAGGATTTTCAACACATTCATCAAATGCCATTGCAATAGTTGAAGCTAAGTTAGATTGAATTCTCATACTTTCTTCTGGACCCATAAAAATCTTACGACCATCAACGTGAGAATTAAACGTAACGCCTTCTTCTTTGATTTTACGAAGCTTTGCAAGTGAAAATACCTGAAATCCGCCACTATCTGTAAGAATCGGACCATCCCAACCAGTAAATTTATTAAGTCCACCAAGTTCTTTAATAAGCTCATCACCTGGTCTTACGTGCAAATGGTAAGTGTTGCAAAGCTGAACCTGGCAGTTAATATCTTTCAAATCGTAAGCAGAAAGACCACCTTTTATAGCACCACAGGTAGCAACATTCTGGAATGCAGGAGTTTTTACAACACCTTTTACAGTTGTGAATTCACCTAAACGTGCTTTTCCTTCTGTTTTTAATACCTTAAACATAACAAAATTCCTTTATTTTTAAATTATAAAATAATCATACAGTCACCGAAAGAAAAGAATCTGTACTTTTCATCGACTGCAGTTTTATATGCTTTCAGCGTTTTTTCGTAACCATAGAATGCAGAAACCAACATAATTAAAGTGCTTTCTGGTAAATGGAAATTTGTAATCAAACCATCAATACACTTAAATTTATACCCTGGATAAATAAAAATATCGGTGTTTCTGTCATCTTCTCTAATTTCGCCACAGAACGTCGCAACAGATTCAAGTGTACGGCAGCTTGTAGTACCAACTGCAATTACCCTGCCCCCTGCTTTTTTAGTGTTTATAATAAGCTCAGCAGTTTCTTTTGGTAAATGATAATGCTCTGTGTGCATCTTGTGGTCTTCGATTCTTTCGGCTTTAACTGGTCTGAAGGTACCTAAACCAACGTGAAGTGTTACATAACCAATATTAACACCTTTAGCCTTGAGTTTTTCTAATATTTCATTTGTGAAATGAAGCCCGGCTGTTGGAGCTGCGGCAGAACCTAATTCTTTAGAATACACAGTCTGGTAGCGCTCTTTATCTTGTAATTCTTCAGTAATATAGTGTGGCAATGGCATTTCACCAACTTTATCAAGAACATTAAAGAAATTATCATTTTTATCGTAACTGAATTTTATAATTCTGTTTCCGTTTTCTAAAACTTCAATTACTTCACATTTTAAAATACCCTCACCAAATGTGAAAACAGTACCAACTTTTGCACGTTTACCAGGTCCTGCAAGTGCTTCCCAAACATCATTTTCTAACTGATTAAGTAAAAGGAATTCAACAACAGCACCAGTTTCTTCTTTAACGCCGTAAATTCTTGCAGGGAGTACACGGGTGTTATTTAAAATAAGCGTGTCACCTTCATTAAGATAATCACAAACATCATAAAAATGTTTATGTAAAATATTATCATTTTCTTTAGATAAAACCATCATTTTAGAAGAATCACGAGGCTCTAACGGAGTCTGTGCAATAAGTTCTTCTGGCAAATCGTAGAAAAAATCTGATTTATTCATTAAAAAATACCTTCTAAATAGTAAAAAAATATTGACTCACAATCGCATTTTATGTTATTATATGTCGGTATGTAAGCGAGGTATATTATAATCTATTTATTTCGTATTTACAAGTATTTTTTAGAAATCCGGAGGTGTACTTATGAAAAAGTACAAAGTTGGTATTATCGGAGCAACTGGTATGGTTGGTCAAAGATTTGCTCTTCTTCTCAGTGAGCATCCTTGGTTTGATGTTACAGTTCTTGCTGCAAGCTCTCGTTCAGCAGGAGTTACTTATAAAGAAGCACTCGGCGACCGTTGGTGTATGACAGAACCAACACCAGCAAAATACTTAGATATGGTTGTTCTTGATGCAGAAAAAGACATTGAAAAAATCGCTTCTTCAGTTGATTTTGTATTCTGTGCTGTTAATATGAGCAAAGAAGAAACAAAAGCACTTGAAGAAAAGTATGCTAAAGCAGAATGCCCTGTTGTTTCAAATAACAGCGCTTTCAGAATGGCAGACGACGTTCCAATGGTTGTGCCTGAATTAAATGCAGACCACATTAAAATCATTGAATCACAAAGAAAACGCCTTGGCACAAAACGTGGCTTTATTGCAGTTAAATCTAACTGCTCACTTCAGTCATACGTTCCTGCACTCTTCCCTCTTCACGAAGAATATGGTGTAAAAGATGTACTTGTTTGTACATACCAGGCAATTTCAGGTGCTGGTAAAACATTCGAAAGATGGCCAGAAATGGTAGATAACGTTATTCCATTCATTGGTGGCGAAGAAGAAAAGAGCGAAAAAGAACCACTCAAGCTCTGGGGTAAAATTGAAGATGGTAAAATTGTTCCTGCAACTTCACCAAACTTTACTGCTCAATGTATCAGAGTTCCTGTATCAGATGGTCACATGGGTGCAGTTTTTGTTCGTTTTAATAAGAAACCTACAAAAGAAGCTATGATTAAGGCTTGGGCTGACTTTAAAGGCAGAGCTCAGGAATTAGAGCTTCCAAGTGCTCCAAAGCAGTTCCTTCATTATTTTGAAGAAGATAACTGCCCACAGACAAAGCTTCACAGAAATCTTGAAAATGGTATGGCAGTTTCTATTGGTCGTCTCAGAGAAGACACACAATATGATTATAAGTTCGTTTGCCTTGCACATAACACATTAAGAGGTGCTGCTGGTGGTGCAGTTCTTCTTGCAGAGCTTCTTTGTGCAGAAGGTTATATGGACTAATAATAAATAAAAATCTTTTTGGGAGGTCATACTGTGAAAAAACCTATTTTCGCAGGTGCGGGTGTTGCAATTGTTACACCTTTTAAGGACGAAGCTCTTAAAATCAACTTTCCACTTTTCGAGGAGTTAATTAATGAACAAATTGAAAATGGAACAGATGCCATTGTTGTATGCGGTACAACAGGCGAAAAATCAACTCTCGTTTATGACGAACATCTTGAGGCTATAAAAGTTGCGGTTAATGTTACAAATGGTCGTGTTCCTGTTATTGCAGGTACCGGCAGTAATGACACAATGCATTCGGTTATTCTTTCAAATGATGCTGAAAAATGTGGGGTTGACGGTCTTTTAACAGTAACCCCCTATTATAATAAAGCATCACAAGATGGCTTAATTGAATCATTCAGTTACATTGAAAAGCGTGTTTCAACACCAATGATTCTTTATAACGTGCCAAGTAGAACTGGTGTTAACATTTTACCTGAAACTTATTTAGAGCTTTCAAAATTACCATTAGTTAATGGTGTTAAAGAGGCAAATGGCGATATTTCTGCATTCGCTAAAACTGTTGCACTTTGTAAGGATAATTTAAATTATTATTCAGGTAACGATGACCAGATTACTGCATTTATGGCTCTTGGGGCTATTGGTGTTATTTCTGTTCTTTCTAACGTAGCACCAAAGGTTGCTCACGATATTGTAAAGTTTGCTCTTGATGGCAACATTAAAGCAAGTAGAGAGTTACAATTGGAATATCTTGACCTTTGTAATGCATTGTTTTGTGACGTTAACCCTATTCCAGTTAAAGAAGCTTTATGCTTAATGGGTAAAGACGTTGGCAGATGCAGAATGCCACTTTCCCCTATTAATGAAAAGAATAAAGCAATTTTAGTTAAGGCTTTAAAAAATCATAACTTGATTTAAAAAATTCGGAGGAAGTTTAAATGACAAAGATTATTTTAAGCGGTTGTTGTGGTAAAATGGGCAGAACCGTTACAAATATTATAAGCACACGTGATGATTGCCAGATTGTTGCAGGTGTTGATATTGTTGAAGATTCTGCTTTGGGTTACCCTGTTTTTCAGACTTTTTCCGAAGTTCAGGTAAAAGCTGATGTTATTATAGATTTTTCAAATCCAGCGTTACTTATGTCTATGTTAGATTACGCAAAATCTACAAACACAGCAGTTGTTATTTCAACAACAGGTATTTCAGATGAGCAAATAAAAGTTGTTGAAGAAATTTCAAAAGAAATTCCAATTTTCTTTTCTTACAATATGTCGATGGGTGTCAGCCTTCTTTGTGAATTAGCAAAGACTGCAGCAAAGGTTTTAGGCAGTGACTTTGATATTGAAATTGTTGAAGCACACCACAACCAGAAGTTAGATGCACCAAGTGGTACTGCTTTAATGCTTGCAGATGCAATAAAAGAAGAGCTTCCTGACGTTTATTATGAATATGACAGGCACTCAAAGAGACAAAAAAGAAACGAAAAAGAAATTGGTATTCATTCAATTCGTGGTGGCAATATTGTTGGTGAGCATGAAGTTATCTTTGCTGGTAATGACGAGATTGTTAAACTCAGCCACTCTGCCCGTTCAAGAGCAATTTTTGCACAAGGCGCAGTTAACGCTGCAAACTTCTTAAACGGCAAAGCACCAAGAATTTATAGTATGAAAGACCTTGTAAATGGTTAAAAATTACACCCAACATCATCAAAAATGATGCCGGGTGCTTTTTTATAATCTATTTTTCTTTTTTAATAAAAATAAGCAAATAATATATTCAACAATTACAGAAACTACTATCAATTTTCCTTCTAAATTTAAAGATAACAAATCATATCTCCATTTAGGTAAATCAAATACATAATATTTATTACCATTTGATTTGTACTTTGTTATATTTTCAATTAAATCGCTATCTTCACATCTATAAACTGCAAAATCAGATTTATTAGTTCCTGTTTTAGCATTTGTACGGAAATACACACAATTATCTTTTTTGTAAATTACTACACTATTAAATTTATCATTATTTTCAGATGAAGTTATAGCTTTACCAACTAAAATATAATCTTTTTCCGAAACAGAAAAAATAAATTTATATGAATCAAATTCAGATAATTTAAAAATTTTCCTATTTAATAGTACTTTGTTAATTTCTTCTGTATTTTCCAAATCACGTTCTCCGTTCATATAATAAGTGTTTTCTGCGTTAACATTTCTCCCCAAAAGTTCTGAAACAATAATTTCTTGTGGTAAGTTATTATTATATGTAGTCTGAATAGTTGTAATAACGGTAAATATTATAATATTAAATATAAAAACAATAATCAATGAAAGTATAGAAATTTGTAAAATTTTTTTCATATTTTCTACCCTTCTAAAAACTTAATTGC
The DNA here is from genome assembly GCA_015066465.1 of Oscillospiraceae bacterium. Taxonomy (GTDB): domain Bacteria; phylum Bacillota; class Clostridia; order Oscillospirales; family Acutalibacteraceae; genus DTU089. The sequence goes on along the minus strand of SVOI01000027.1, from coordinate 5,163 downwards.
TTTTTCATATTTTGCTTTTCGTTCTAATGCTTTTTCGTCAACAACAGAAAGTCTCGATAAATCGCTGTTGTGTCTTAAATCTGCAAGCTTTACTTTGGTTGCGATTTTATTCTTTTTAATTTCTTCTATATATTCCATATAAGGTGAATTTTTATCGTGAGTTAAAAGCTTTAAAGCATTTATAATTTCATCACTAAAGCCTTGTTTTTCTAAATCCTCAAAGGTTATGTCTGTATCTTCAACTACATCGTGAAGAAGTGCTACAACAGTTGTAGCTTCATCTGTCATCTGCTCTGCTAAATGAAACGGATGAAACACATAAGGCATACCACTTTTATCTACATGCTCTTTATGAGATTCAAAACAGAGTTTTAAAGCTTGTTTAGTTAAGTTTGTGTAAATCATAAAGAATGCTCCTTATATTTTTTACATCTAAGTATAATATAGCAAAATTTAAAATTCAAATCAAGGTAGAAGCAATTCAAAATTTTAATATAATATTAAACTCAGTTAACTGACTTAATGAATCAATTAACTGAGTTGTTTTTATAAACTTATTAAAATTCCGAATTCCGAATTACGCATTCTGAATTAATATGCCTTACCCCAATAAACCATTTGTGTAGCAGGCTTGCCACAGCAAACGCATTTATCTGAAAGATTTTCTTGTTCGAATGGAATACAACGAGAGCCAACGCCTGTGAGCTCTTTAACCTTGTCTTCACATTCTTCTTCGCCACACCACATAGCTTTAATAAAGCCGTCACCATTTTCAGCGAGTGCTTTATTAATTTCATCAATCGTAGTACAAGCGAACGTGTGTTTATTTAAGTTGTCGAGTGCTTTTTCGTAAATTGCTTTAGCAAAATCTTCGAGAGCTTTTTTAATTTCTGCTTCAAGATTATCGAGAGAAACAAAGATTTTTTCTCTGTTATCACGGCGAACTAAAACACATTGATTGTTTTCAATATCTTTAGGTCCGATTTCAAGACGGAGAGGAACGCCTTTCATCTCATACTCAGCAAATTTCCAACCAGCAGAGTTCTCGCTATCGTCAACCTTAACTCTGAATGATTTTGCGAGTCTTTCTTTTAACTCGTAAGCCTTGTCTAAAACACCTTCCTTATGCTGAGCAATAGGAAGAATAACTACCTGAATTGGTGCAACGTCTGGTGGAAGCACAAGACCGTTATTATCACCGTGTGACATAATAATAGCACCAATAAGTCTTGTTGTAACGCCCCAGGATGTCTGATGAACGTAAGAAAGCTTATTTTCTTTATCCTGATAAGTCATATTAAATGCTCTTGCAAAGCCATCACCAAAGTAGTGAGACGTACCAGCCTGAAGTGCTTTACCATCGTGCATAAGTGCTTCAATAGCATAAGTAGAAACTGCACCAGCAAATTTATCGCTTTCAGTCTTTTTACCTTTAACAACTGGCATACAAAGAGATTTTTCACAGAAATCAGCATAGATGTTGAGCATCTGTTCAGTTTCAACAATAGCTTCTTCAGCAGTAGCGTGAACTGTGTGACCTTCTTGCCATAAAAATTCTCTTGTTCTTAAAAATGGTCTTGTTGTTTTTTCCCAACGGACAACACTGCACCATTGATTATAAAGCTTTGGTAAATCTCTGTGAGATTGAATGATTTTTGCATAGTGCTCACAGAAAAGTGTTTCAGAAGTAGGTCTTACGCAAAGTCTTTCTTCAAGCTCTTCGCTACCACCGTATGTAACCCAGGCAACTTCCGGCGCAAAGCCTTCAACGTGGTCTTTTTCTTTCTGTAAAAGACTTTCTGGAATAAACATAGGCATATAAACATTTTCGTGACCTGTTCTTTTAAAATGACCGTCAAGAATTCTCTGAATATTCTCCCAGATAGCGTAGCCATAAGGACGGATAATCATACAACCCTTAACACTTGAATAGTCAACAAGGTCTGCCTTTTTAACAACGTCTGTGTACCATTGAGCAAAGTCAACATCCATAGATGTGATTGCTTCAACCATTTTTTTCTGATCTGCCATTATAAAATACTCTTTTCTAATTAATTTTCTTCAATATATTTAACTAAATCGCCAATAGTTTTCATACCCTCAAGAGCTTCGTCAGGGAGCTCAATAGAAAACTCATCTTCAACAGTCATAACAAGGTCAACAAGGTCAAGTGAGTCAATGTCAAGCTCGTCTGTGAGTGAAGTATTCATTGTGATAAGTTCTTCTTCAATTTCAAATTCTTCAATAATGATTGTTTTAAGTTTGTCGAAAACCATAAAAACAACTCCTAAAATTATTTTTTTACATAATTACACAGAATAATACTGTGTATAGATTTTATAAAGTTTACAAGGATTTGTCAATAGTTTTTAAAAAGAATTCAATAATATTTGTCAAAAAAGAAAAAAGTGGGAAGTTCTACTCCCCACTCAAATTTTACTTATTAAATAACTTATTGAATTCCTTACAGATAATTGGTGAAATAAGACTATAAATAGTAAGGTTGGCTGTTGCTTTAATAAGGTTAAAGCCAACACATACTGCCAAAAAGCCATTGATAAAGCCCTGAACGTCAATTCCCATAAATTTTGAAACCATCCACATATTCATAGGAATCATTATAAGTGTCATAACAATAACACCTAAAACGTTAGAAATTAAAACGCCTTTTACACCATCAATTTTCTTTCTTATGAACCAAACAACTAAAATTGTAAGACTTGATGAAACAAAGTGCATAAAGAAGCCTATTATACCGCTTGAAGCACTTACGGTAGTTGCCTGAATAAGACAAACAACAAAGAGTGTTACAATTGAAAAAACTGGCCCTAAAAGTGATGAACACAAAAGAATTGGCACATCTGAAAATTCCATCTCATAAAATGGTGCCGATGGAAAAATCGGAAAGCGGATTGTAACCATTAGCACTAATGAAAGTGCCGCAAGAACACCTGCTGTTGTGAGCCTTTGGAGATTTTGTTTGTTTGTGTATTTTGTTTTCATTAAATACAACACCTTTCAAAAAAATAATCGCCCCGAAAGACTCAGGGCGAATAATAAAAGGTTTCGTAAAATATGAAAACATCATAAATACAAGAAATCTTCTTTCATCCGGACTATACCGTCGGTTTGGGAATTTCACCCAATCAACCAAAAAATTGGCTCGCAGACTTTACTGCCGGTGGGGAATTACACCCCGCCCTGAAGTTTCGTACTAATACATAATAGCACTTTTTTTAGATTTGTCAACAAAAATAAAGCGTAATTTTAAAAATTGCATTGATTAATTATAAATTTTTCCCAACTATCAATTAAATCAAGGTCCTGACATTCAAAATAAATATATGAAATTTTTTGCTCGTTATCAGAATAACCTATTAACGCTAAGTATTTAGGATATTGTAAATCATATCGTTCAATATCTAAAACTCTAAATACATAATTTTCTACGTAAATTTCAGAAGAATATTTTTCGTCAAAATAAAACTCTTTCTGAACAAAATCTTTTTCTGAAATATAATCATTTTCATTATATTCCACTTTCAATATATATGATTTACTCGGAAAAAGACTATCATCGTGAGTATATTTAAATTCAATTTCTTTAAAATTATTTAATTCATCTGTTTGTGGTAAAAATGTAACTTCAGAAACTAAATCATTATATATTGAAATATCATTACTTGTACTTATGTTATTCTTTGGTAATATCAAGAAAATTAACGAAATTATTAACGTTAAAAAAAGTGAAAATCCCAAAAGACAACATATAACTTTAACTACTTTTTTCATAATAATCAACTCTCAGCAGAATAATATCACTTTTTTGATTAGTCAAACACGGAAAATAAATACATTTCACATTTTTTACCATCCTTTTGAAACATAATATTCATCTTGCTCTTTTTCAAAGTTTTCTTTTGTAAATTCAGGATGTGTCTTTTTAAATACATCAAGTGCTTCTTTTGATTCTAACCAAGTTTTATTATATTCAAAGATACTGTTTTTTGTTAAAGTAGTACTGTAATAGTGATTTGTAGTAAAAGCATTATTATAAACCTTATTTGCAGAAAAATATAAAGCTTCTTTTGCCGTAAATGATATATCTCTATCTTCTTCATCAACAAGCTTAGTGAGTACCGGTATTCCGCTAACGCCTAAAGAATCAATCTGATATACGTCAATATCTATTTTACCAGCTTTGTAAGCACTATAATTATACTCTGCAATAACAGTGTTAATATTTACCATTGAAATAGAAAGTAAAGTCAATGTGCAAACAACAATTATCGGCTTTACGTATTTAAAACGTTCAATTAAGAGCTTTAAAATTATTATTATAAAAATAACAGCAAGCATCAACATAAAAATTGTTGTTAAAACTCTTAACCTGGTAAGCCCGTAAATTGAAATATATTTCATCATTTTAAATATTGCAGTTGAAATATAGAAAATTGTAAATGCTGAAATAAACAATAAAACTGACTTTGTTGATTTTGGCATTTTTAAATCATTTCGTTTTACGCTTATTGCAGTGCAACCTAAAATTACAAAATTTATAAAAACAATTACCGCCATCTGAAAGAAACCGCTTCTTGCAAATTCTGCTGCTGTGTAATCTTCTGGCAAAACAAATTTAAAAGCATCAACAATATAAGCAAGCTGTGTAAATAAGTAAAATAAATAAACAAAAGAAATTGAAATTAAAAACGCATTAATACCGCTTACAGCAAGCTTACCATTATATTTTTTTATAGCCTCTTTTTCTAATGATGGTGATTTTTTCAAATAGAAGATTAAGCTATAAAAAATAGGGGCTAATATAAGTGTTATAAATACTGCAGAAAAGATTAACGCTGTATTTTCAAACATTTTTGTTATAACAGCATCAAAAGCTATATCAGATGATGAAAGTAATGGGATTATTACAAACAATACTGGAATAGCAACTGCAAATCCGATAAAAGCAGATGAAAAGCTTTTAAGCTTATTGTTTTTAATGCTCCCCTTTATGCTTTTAAAAGGCGAAAAAATATTTTCAAACATTTTTGTAAAAGGCTTAAAAAATGCATCAAAAATCCAATAATAGTTAGAGTCTTCTTCTGTTATATTATCTGAAATACCCGTAAAGCTCACAACTAAAATAAAAAACAAATAAATAAC
>SVOI01000026.1 GCA_015066465.1 Oscillospiraceae bacterium | reverse complement strand
GTGTTGATGGCGTTGAGGGTCCACCCGTTCCCATTCCGAACACGGTAGTTAAGCTCAACAGTGCCGAAAATACTTAGCGGGAAGCTGCTCGGGAAGATAGGGCGATGCCGACACAAAAGCCGGATAAACTAATCCGGCAATATTTGCCTTAATAGCTCAGTTGGTAGAGCACTCGGCTGTTAACCGAGTTGTCGTAGGTTCGAGTCCTACTTGAGGCGCCAAAAAATCCAAGTCATAAGACTTGGATTTTTTCATTTATGTCCGAAGGACATAACTTCATTTTTCGACTAACAGGAGAAAACTTCATTTCAAGTTTACTTGAACTTCATTATGTAGGACATAAACGAATGAAGTTATCTTGCGATAAATGAAGTGCTATGCAATGAAGTACTGTGTAATGAAGTTGCCTGACGGCAAACGGATTGTAAAGGATAATTTATTGTGCTATAATTAACTTATGATTGGAGTGAGATTATGAAGAAAGAAGATAAACTTGGCGATTTATCAATGCAATTATCTGTTGATGTTTTAAATATGTGTAAAGTTTTGAAAAAACAAGGAGAAACTGTAATTTCGAATCAAATCAGCAGAAGCGCAACAAGTATTTGTGCAAATATTGCAGAAAGTAAATATGCACATGGCAGAGCAGATTTTATCGCTAAACTTCAGATTTCACTAAAAGAAGCCTCTGAAACAGGTAAATGGCTTGAAATGTTATACAAAACTGAGGCTATACATGAGGAACAGTACAAACATCTCAATAGACTATGTTCAACTATTAGAGTTTTGTTGATAAAATCTATCAACACTGCTAAAGAAAATATGAAATGAATATATTTATTCAGTTTGATTTTCGTTACAAAGACGCAAAAAAATGCACACCCAATAGGGTGTGTATTTTTTTGGCTTTTTAATTAGAACTTAATCTTACGACAACCCGTTTACGGCAGACGAGTTGGCTGTTAACTGTGTGACCCTTGCCGCTGCCAGTGGCAGATGAAGGCAAGTTTTCGAGAGGAAGAAACACAGAGCGTTGCGAGTGAATAACGAAGCAAGGCGACAATGTTTCTGACCGATGTTGTCGTAGGTTTTATAATTCCCTTAGTGCTTTAATAATTCTTTAGACAATTCTTCAACATTATCATAGAGCCAATTCAGAAAGTTGTTTATAAGTTTAGCAATAGCTTTATAACTGTCAGGAATGTCTGCAAGTTCATCGGGTCGATAATTACACATACAGTGCCAAAAATATAAAACATAAGGCATTGATTTTATATCATACTCGGTTAATGGAAACTTTTCTGTGAATTGCCAGATATATTTTTTCAGTCCGTCTACATCAATTTTACCTTCTGCACAGGTTGGGCTTGAAAATACATAAGATGTTATTACATCCAAGCAAATAGGTAACCTACAAGCAGAACTCCAATCAACAACTGTAAAATCATTGTTATGTATAATTGCCTGACCTATGTGATAATCACCGTGCGAATTGGCATAAGTCAGTTTTTTAGTATCAATATGGATTTTTGAAATTTTCTTGAGATGCCGGATTTGTTCTTCCCAAACAGGTATGATATCCAAATCTTTTGCTTTTTTCGCTTTTGCAAGTTCTTTTTTGTATTGCCATATCTTTCTGCGAACTATGTTAGTTGAAAAGAAGTCTTTTCCAAATCGTAATGGCAAAGCCTCATAGTCTTTCAAAAGTAATGCTGCCTGACCAAGAAAGTCCACAGATTTGCTGATAAACCAATCAGGTGCAGTATTTACCGATAGCGATTCACCTTCAATAAATTGTTGAATGGTAAACTGAAATTCAGGTGTTTTTACTACGTAAGCATCTTCTTTGCTTTTCATAAATCTTGCAACTTTAAGTCCGTGATTATAAAGATACTCGGTTAGTTCACCTTCATTTTTTACATTTTCCATATGCAATGGCAGAACTTTAACTATGTATTTTCCGACATCTGTGCTGATTAAATAAAGTTCAGTACCGAAATGCTTATCGAGAAGTTGTATATCAGATACTTTCAAATTATAATTGTTTTCTATTATATGTTTATTCACTGTTATTCCTCCAAATATTTATGCTAACAAAAATTTGAAAATGGGCGCAAAAATGCCGTAGAAAGCAACCATTCATTAGTGGGTACTTCCTACGGCTGATTTTAGATATAAAAATAACACACCCTAAAGTGTGCTACAACCGAAAGTTATAGTATTCACGAAAGGTTACTTTAAAACGGCACAACAACAAAGAGGTCGAAACCTCGAAATTGTATGCACTATATATTCAGTTTAAGATTCGATTACCTCATAAAAAACTTTCATACAATTGTTCTCCTTTCGGCATCTGCTTTTGCAGAGTTATTAAAATATATTGTAGCATAATCATCATAATATTTCAACAATTAAAATGAATAGCACATTGATTGAAACAACATATAAAGTATGTTAAAATATATCCATACAACATTGAGCATAAAAAGTCAGGTATTAATATTATCTTTGCTTTATAATGTAACCACGCAAAGAGGTGAGCGATATGGATTGGGTTACAGGCATACAGAATGCAATAAACTATATTGAGAATCATCTGACCGATGAAATTGATATGGAGCTTGTTGCAAAAGAAACAGCTTGTTCGGAATTCTATTTTCAAAGAATTTTCAGTATTTTGTGTGGGATTACTTTAGGAGACTACATCAGAAACAGAAGGCTTACACTTGCCGGTAATGAGCTGTGCATTTCTGATTCAAGAGTAATTGATGTTGCATTCAAATATGGATATGAAAGTCCTGAAAGTTTTACAAGAGCTTTTACAAGGTTTCACGGAATCACTCCGTCCGAAGCTAAAAAGGATGGTTCAAAACTCAAATCTTTTTCTCGCCTTACTGTGAAAATTACATTAAGCGGAGGCAATATAATGGACTACAAAATTGTAGAAAAAGAGGCTTTTGATATTATTGAAAAGATAGAAGCACATACTGTTGAAAATTCAGAAAATGCAAAGAGTATTCCCGATTTCTGGACACGTTCTCACAAAAATGGTACTGTTAAGACACTAACTGAATTAACAACGGACAGCACTTATATTTTTGGTGTATGTTACGGAAATCTTCCCGAAAACGCAAAGACTTTTGATTATTCAATAGCGGCAAAATGTGATGAAAATACTGAAATTCCCGAAGGCTTCAGAAAAAGCACAATTCCTGCAAGAACTTGGGCAGTGTTTGAATGTAAAGGTGCAATGCCGAAAGCTATGCAGGATATGTGGCATAAGATTGTTTCGGAATTCTTCCCAACATCAGGTTATGAACCTACCTACGAAATGGATATTGAAGCTTATACTGAAGGTGATATGGGAAGCCCCGATTACCGCAGTGAAATATGGGTCCCTGTTGTAAAAAAATGAAATGAAAACTCCGCATCACAGCAGATTGCTATGATGCGGATTACTATTTACAAGGAGATTTTGAAATATAGAAATACATTTCAATTTAATCACAAATTTTTCACCGATATTCTATTTTTTTAGATTATCGGTATTTTCATTTTTCCTTGATTGTTTAGATTTGCAGATATGAAAATTTCGGAATTATTGAATTCTCCAAAATCTTATGATAAGATTTAAAATAGAAGGATGGGTGATTGTATGCAGTCTATGACATCAAAAATCTTTATGGCAACTTTGCGTATAATTTTTCATTCTCCATTATTTGATAGTTCAAAATTATCTGACAACGTGGCAAAGCTGACAAAAGATAAAAAGTCAAGATATAAGCCATCAAAGAATTTCACCTACACAAAACATTCCATTGAAGAAGTTAAGTATGAAAAAATTATAAACAGTAATTGCAAAACTGAAAAAGTTATTTTGATGATTCACGGTGGCGGATTTAAAATTGAGCTGAATGATTTTTACCGCAAGCTTGCCGAGAAATATAGCAATACATTCTGTGGTGCAACTGTAATAAATGTTGACTACGGAAGATTTCCTGAGCATCAGCTCCCGTCACAGATGCACGATGTTGTGAAAATATATTTGCACTTATTAGATGAGGGAATTAACAATTCAGATATTATATTTATTGGTGACAGTGCAGGTGCCACATTGGCTATGACATCTTGCCTTTGGCTCAGAGATAACAACTATCCCTTACCCAGACACATAGTTTGCTTTTCTTTATGGGCAGATGCAACGTCAAGTGGTGATTCTAAAATTACAAATGCATATACAGACCCATTTTATGGAATTGCGAAGCACAAAAAAGTAGAAGATAATCTTCATTTATTAAGAAGAATATCAAAATATGTTCTGAACGTTGACAGGACCGACCCTTATATTTCACCCTTGTTCGGTAGCTTTGAAAACTTCCCGAAGGTTACATTGATATGCGGAACTGCAGAATTGGATGAGAGTGATAGCGACAGAGTGTATGCAAAAATGAAGGATGCAAAGGTAGATGTAGAACTTCATAAATTTGAAGGTATGTGCCATTGCTTTCAGTTGTTTTCATTTCTGCCTGAAAGCAAAACAGCATACAACAAAGTAAAGCGAAGAATAATGGAGGAATAAAAATGAAAATTCTTGATAATAGCGATAAACACTTATTACCCATTTTACCAGAGATTATTTCAAAAGAATTGGGTAAGAATGTCGAAAAGTTGAAATTTATTGGTGGTGGGAGCTTTGGCAGAGTTTATAAGGCTGTGCTTTCCGATGAAAGAACTATTGCTGTAAAAGCTTACCGAGTACAGGGTTCGCAATATGAAGAAGCGGGGCAGCTTAAACTTTTGTCTGCAAATACAAGTGTAAAGATGCCAGAAGTGCTTTTCACTTATGAGGATGAAGAAACTGCAATCCTTGCAATGACTTTTGTTGACGGACAGAACGTATTAAACCCAATATTCTTGCTTAAAAGCAAAGAGCAGAAGCGGAAATTTGCTAATGATGTTGTTGCAGGTATGCTCCAGTGGCACAACGTAACAAACGACAGATTTGGTTCTTTGGGAAATCCTGTTTATGATACTTGGTACGAATACTATAAAAAGGAAAAGCAGGAGCCTTGGCTCGCTGCATTGAGAGAATTATCAGACAACGGAAAATTTAGCAAGAAAAAGTTACAACTCCTTGTAGAAGCAACTGAGCTTTTCAACAACTTGCCAGAAGAAAATACAAAGCCTGTACTCATTCACAGTGACCTCAATATAATGAATATTATGGCAGACCCCAAAACATTAAAGCTTAATGCTTTTATTGACCCGTGCGCCTGTATGTGGGCAGATAGAGAATATGATTTATTCCAGCTTCGTAATATGTGGGGCGATGCTTATGGTTTATATGAGACATACAAAGAAAAATATAAATTATCCGAATATGCAGATTTCAGAGTTGCATATTACGGAGCAATGAACGAAGCACATTGTCGTTTGGGTGGCGGTTTGATAATGCCACTTTGGGAAATTTTATGCAATAACCGTCTAAAAAAAGAGATGAGAAAGCTAAAAGAAAAGATGTGATTTAATGAACATAGGTGAACTTGTAACCGTTAAGACTGTTGAGAATAAAGATGCTTTAGATGAAAAGCATACACCATATAGTGCTGAAATACGATTGTTTTCTTGTGTTCAACAAGGTGATATTGAATCCCTGATAACACAACTTAAAAATCTTGATTCTATTATCGTTATGGGTCGAATGTCTGATGATGAACTTATGCAGCACAAGTATATGGCAGTCAGTACAATTACGCTCGCAACCCGATATGCTATTCAAGGTGGACTTAATGAAACAAAAGCCTATGAATTTTCAGACAGAGTAATTAATAAAATTGATAAGCTGACTGATAAAAATGAAATATTTATGTGTTTAGGTGTTGAAATTATCAAGTTAACAGAGAATGTAAAAAGAAACAAAAAACAGCCTGAGTTTTCACCACATATAAGAAATTGCATAAAATATATAAATGAAAATCTCTCTCAAAAAATCAGTGTAACATCTGTTGCTGATTATTGCGGGATTTCAGCAGATTATTTATCACAGATATTTAAAAAAGAAATGGATGAAAATCTTAGCACATATATTTTAAGACAGAAGCTTGAAAAAGCTAAAATTTTATTGCTTAAAGGTGTTAATGAAAAAGAGATATGCTTTGAAGTAGGATTTTCATCTCAAGCATATTTTATAACTGTGTTTAAAAGATTTTATAAAATGACACCATCTGAATATATAAAGATAACAAGAAGTAATTCCTGAAATTTTTATTATATGTATTGAAAAAATTAAATGCATTTGCAGAGGGTGTCAATCCGTCCTGTAAATACAAAAAACAAAGCATCTGCTTATGGAGTGCTTTGTTTTTTTGTTAAAATTGCTCCATTTATTACAAAAAACAGTATAAAAATTACATTTTCATCACTTTCTGATATTGTCTTGTTATATTGTAATCAAGAGGTGATTATTATGAAGAAAAATCCGCTTATTACTACAAAAAATATTTTTTGTGTGCTTACAGTTTCCTGGTCAGTTTTGATGCTGATAGAATACTTAGTATGTATTGTACCAATTCAGCTAAATGATTTTTTATTTGAAATATTTGATTTTCTTCTGTTTTTTTTATATTCAGGTATATGGGGTATTCCTATATTATTCGTTATATCGATAATTCTGATGGCTATTGTCAAGTTAAAATATAAAAATTCAGATGAAAAAAGACTCAATATTTTAACGATTGTCATACCTTTATTTCTTGCAGGTTTAATGTTTTTGACAAATTTTAATGAGCAATTACAATAAAAATATTCAACCTCACAGCAACCAATCCAACCAGCAGTTGATTTTATATCCCCAAAGAAGTTATTGATTTTCTCTTAAAAAGTTGGTACGATACAGATAACAACGGCGCTGTTGATTTTAAAAATGGAGATGATTTAATTGACAATCAATATTGGTCAAACAATAAAATCAATGCGAAAGGAAAAAGATATAACACAGGAGACACTTGCAAATTTTCTTGGTGTCACAAATCAAAGCATCAGCAAATGGGAGAGAAATGAAACTTATCCTGATATAACAATGCTTCCTGCAATAGCATCATTTTTTGGAACAAGTGTTGATAATCTTCTTGGAATTAACAAAATAGAGCAGGAAAGAAAATTACAGTATTATTGTAATGAGTATTCAAGGCTCTGGAGTGAGCATAAATTTGAAGAAGTTACATCACTTATGAAAGATGCAGTATGTGAATTCCCAGGAAATTTTGATTTGCTTGTGAAATATCTTAATTGTCTTACAGGCACACAAAACAAGTCCGATTACTTAATTTCAGTTAAACAAGAGGTTCAGAATATTTATGAAATGATTCAGGAACACTGCACAATTGACAGTATAAGAATCTGGGCAAAAAAATTGATGTGCAGATATTTAAGTAAATTAAGTAGCATAGCGGATAGTGGCGTTGATATAAAAGAAGCAGAAAATGTTTTATTAAATATGCCTTTGATGCAAAACGCAAGAGACTTTGAGGCTATGTATATTTATTACAGTTATCCTGAAAAGAAAAAGCAAGCCTGCGCAAATGGTGTTTCTGAACTTCTCAGATTGCTTGGTGAAAGCTTGTTCAGAATGTATGAAGAGCCTACGGATTACGATGAAAATATCTTAGAAAGTTTCATCGGCTTACTTCATGCTGTTATGCCAGATGAAGATTACGGAAAGAGCTTTAATCATATTATTTATGACTACGGTTATCTTGGCGTTAAAAAGTATCTGAAAGGCGACAAAGAGGGTGCATTAAAATGCTTCAGAGAAGAAGTCAGACTTGCTAAAATTTTTGACAGTTTACCAGATGTTTCTGTAAGTACATCACCAGTTGTCTGTGGTGCAACTTTTGAAAAAACAAAAACTATTATTGGAACAGACAAAATGCAAAGTAGAGTAAAATATCTTTTAGGTGAAAGGTATCCGCTTTCAGAGAATTTTAAAGAAAATCCGGAATTTAAAGAGTTGATAAGCAATATCGGATAAATAACATTACCTGAAAATCAAAAATCCGCATTGTAGCAATTTGTTACAGTGCGGATTTTTTATATTCATATTCAACAGGTAATAAAACAATTGTAAACTCTTTTTTTATATGCTATAATAAAATTATATTATTATGAAAGAAGTGGGAACATAATGAAAAACTATGACGCAATTGTTATAGGCGCAGGTAACGGCGGACTTGTGGCTTCTGCACGTCTTGCAAAAGAGGGCAAAAAAACATTGCTTATTGAACGCCATAATTTACCAGGTGGTTTTGCAACAAGCTTTGTAAGAGGTCGCTTTGAATTTGAAGCATCACTTCACGAGCTTTGCGGTGTTGGTTCAATTACAGGCAAGTCACCATTGCAGAAGATTTTTAAAGAGGTTGGTGCGGCAGATAAAATAGAGTGGGTTGCTCTTGATGAAGCATTCAGAGTAATTACTCTTGATGAAAAAAATAAATGTGACTATGTAATGCCTTTAGGTAAAGAAAAATTTATCGCTAAGCTTGAGGAATATGACAAGGGCTCTGCTACTGTAGTTACAAAGATTTTTGATATTATTGAAAGTATAGAAAAAACTCTTGATTTTGTAAGTGATATAGAGGACTTTAAGCCATCTATGATTAAAGAGATTTTTTCAGAGCATACAGATTTCTTAAAAATAGCAAACTACTCTGTTGATGAAGTTTTAAAATCTCTTGGCGCAAGTCAGATAACAAGAGATATTATCAATGCTTATTGGTGCTACCTCGGTCAGCCAACAGATGAGCTCAATGTAATTCACTATTTCACAATGCTTCACGCTTATATTATTGACGGCGCGGTTATTCCAAAAGGAAGAAGCCACCAGATAAGCACAGCATTACTTGAAGCATTTATTGAAAATGGTGGTGAAGCTTGGTTTAACACCGCTGTAAAGAAAATCAATATTGAAAATGGTGCAGTAACAGGCGTTACACTTGATGACGGAACAGTTGTAAATGCAAAAGCAGTTGTTTGTAATGCATCACCTTATAATGCATACACAAAGTTAATAGATGAAAAGGTTATTCCTGAAAAGCTCAAAAAAGAGGTTAACGCTAAAACATTAGGTGCAAAGGGCTTTGCAGTATTTTTAGGACTTAATCGTTCAGCTGAAGAAATAGGTCTTAATAATCATACATACTTTATTTATCCTGATAACGATAACAGAAAGTGCTATGAATTAAGCAAGAAAATTGAAACAAACGATGTTCAGGCAACAGTGTGCCTTAATAAAGCAATTGAAGATTGTTCCCCAGAGGGCACAAGCATTCTTTATATGACATCTATTTTTGCAGGTGACGAGTGGAGTAACGTTCCTGTTAAAGATTATTACAAAACAAAGCAAGCATTTGCAGAAAAAATGATAGATAATTTTGAAAAGGCAACAGGTATTATAATTAAACCTTATATTGAAGAAATTGAAATTGCAACACCTATGACTTATGCACGTTATACAGATGCTCCTGCTGGTACAATTTACGGCTATGAAGCAACTAAAGGAGACGGCATTGTAAAAAGAATTGTATTTGATATGATAGATAAGGGCATACCTGGTCTTTATTTTGCTGGTGGTTATACTACAAGACACATGGGTTACTCACCAAGCTATACAACAGGTGATATGGCAGCAAAGGCTGCAATACTCAGTATGGAAAAGGAGGTAAAGTAAAATGAGCAAGAATAAGTTTTCTGTAAACGGCGGATTTAAAGATGCTGTTAATACAGTTAAGTTTTTAACAGAGAGAAAGCAATTTATAAACAGTGCTGAGGCAACTTTACCAACCCGTACTGATGATTTTGGTGTAAACAAGGTAGCTAAAAGCATTCACCCGAAAGAACAGTCACTTGTTATAACAAGAATTGAAGAGCATAAGAGTCTTGCAAAGAGCTATTATTTTAAAAGTGAAGTGGCACCACTTGCATATTTTAAAGCAGGTCAGTACCTTACGTTTAAGCTTACAATTGGCAGTGCAGTTGTAACTCGTTCATATTCAATTGCTTCTTCACCTATTAGTGCATTAAATGGTGAATATCAGATTACAGTTAAGCGTATAAACGACGGTTTTGTTTCAGATTATATTTTAGATAACTGGAAGGTTGGCGATAAGGTTACAGCTTTCGCCCCAGAAGGCAATATGATTTACAGTAAGTTAAGAGATGCCGAAAATATAGTTGCTATTGCAGGTGGTAGTGGTATTACACCATTCCTTTCTCTTGCAAGAGCAATAGACGAGGGTGAAGAGGACTGCAGTCTTACTTTACTTTATGGTTGCAGAACTTCTGAGGAAATTCTTTTTAAATCAGAGCTTGATTCACTTTCAGAGAAAAACGAGAAAATCAAAGTGGTTTACGTGCTCAGTCACAGTGAAGAAGAGGGTTATGAAAAGGGATTTGTAGGAGCAGATATAATTAAAAAGTATGCTCCAGAAGGCAATTACAGTATTTTTGTATGTGGCCCTGGTGGATTATATAAATTCCTTGAGACAGAGCTTCCAAAGCTTAATAAAGAGAAAAAATATATCCGTTTTGAAGTATTCTCTTCAGGCAAAAAGGCTGAAGAAAATGCAGAAGAATATAATATTACAGTTATTGACAGAGGAAACGAAACAGTTATTAAAGCGAGCAGTAATGAAACTGTGCTTTGTGCTTTTGAACGTGCAGGCATAGTTGTTCCTGCAAGATGTCACACAGGTGAATGTGGCTTCTGCAGAAGCAAGCTTGTAAGCGGTAAGGTTTATATTCCAGAAGGCGAAGATAAACGCCGTATGGCAGACGTACAGTTTGGTTTTATTCACCCTTGCTGTTGCTTCCCAGAAAGTGACCTTGTTGTAAGAATAAACTAAGAAGTAATAAATAATTATAAAAGCAGAGATACACTCACAATAGGGTGTATCTTTGTTGTTTTATGATTGTAATGGATAGTAATTTATGATATACTTAAAATATCTATAATCAGAGGTGAAGGCTATGTCAAAAGAAAACACTAAAAAATCAAGCAAGGTTCCACTTATTATAATTTCTGCAGTTTTAGCTATTGCAGTTATTATAACAGGTCTTAATCTTTTAACTGTTCAGAAGCTTCTGGAAAAGGGCAGTACATATAAAAAGGTACAATTTGAAAATCAACTTATACCTGAAAAGGATGAAAACGGAAACTGGTATTTTACAACCGATGGTGATTTTAAAGTAATGCATATTACTGACGTTCATATCGGCGGTGGCTTTCTTTCAAAAGGATATGATGAAAAAGCACTTAATGCAGTTGCACTTATGGTGACAAAAGAAAAGCCAGACTTAGTTATCGTAACTGGTGACGTTGCGTTCCCTGTGCCATATACTGCCGGTACTTTCAATAATTATAGTGGAATAAAGGCTTTTGGTAATCTTATGGAAACCCTTGGTGTTTATTGGGACGTTACCTTTGGTAATCACGATTCTGAGGCATATTCATATTTTGACCGAGAAGATATTGCGGCTCTTTATGGTAGTGGAGAATTCGAGCATTGCTTATTCCAGGCTGGTCCTAAGGATGTTGACGGCTACGGAAATCATACTATAGAGGTTAAAAATAGTGATGGTATAATAACTCAGGCTATGATTTTAATTGATTCTCAGGCTTATATTAAAGATAATATTATTGAAAGTATTAAAGGTACTTATGATAATATTCATTTGAATCAGGTTGAGTGGTATGAAGATGAAATCAACAGAATGAATTCTGAAAATAGAAATATAGATGAAAAAGCAGAAACTGTAGCTACACACGCTTTCTTCCATATTCCGTTAGTAGAAATGGATGATGCCTGGAACGAATTTAAAGAAAACGGTTATAAAGATACTGATAATTTTGAGTACGTTGAGGGCTTAATTGGCGAAACAGGCAGACAGGTTTGTTGTGGTTATGGTGAAGATGCACTTTTCGAAAAGATGCTTGAGCTTAAATCTACAAAAGCAATTCATAATGGTCACGACCATGTAAATAATACTACTTTTAAATATAAGGGCATTACCTTTAGTTATGGCTACAGTGTTGACTATTTTGCATATTCGGGTATTGATAAGCTTGGCTCACAGCGTGGTAATACAATGATTACCTTAAAGCCTGACGGAACGTTTAATATAGATAAATATAATTTATATTCTGACAGATATGATTTAGAGGGCTTTACTCGTGAAGAGGTAACTATGCAGTATGAGGATGTTACTTATCAGGTAAATCCAGAATAAAAGACAAAAAGGGGAAAAGAAAATGCTTAAAGAAAAATTAAGCAAGAAGAATTGGTTTATAATAACGCTCTTCTGCTTTATGGGTGGTATTGCGTGGAATACTGAAAATATGTATTTCAATACCTTTATTACAAACGAAATTTATTCTGATGTATCTCAGGCGGCAATTTTAGGTTCAATGGAAGCAACAACAGCAGTTGCACGAATGGTGGCACTTTCTGCTATTGCGGCAGTTGTAACTACGTTTATAATGGGTGCGTTAAGTGACAGACTTAAAAACAGAAAAATGTTTATTTCTGTTGGCTATATTCTCTGGGGTATAGTAACCGGAATGTTTGGCTTTATTACAAAAGAAAACGTAGCAGAGCTTTTTAATCTTACAGATGAAGCAATGATTTTAGGCACAACTGTCTGGTTTGTTATTCTTATGGATATTGTTATGACCTTTATGGGTTCTACAAGTAACGATGCGGCTTTTCAGGCGTGGGTTACTGACGTTACCGTGCCAAAGCAAAGACCATTAGTTGAAACAGTTTTATCTGTTGTTGGTACAGTTTCTTCATTTGCAGTAACTGGCGTTGGTAGCTTTGCTCAGGCTGGTACTATAAGCTATAAAATTTTCTTTGTTGGCTTAGGTGCAGTTGTAACCTTGTGTGGTGTGGTTGGTTTATTTCTTATTAAAGACCCACCAAAAACATTACAAAGAGAAGTATCCTCTAATTATTGGGCAGACCTCTTTTATGGCTTCAGACCATCAGTAATAAAAGAGAATTCAAGGCTTTACCTTGCATTAGTGTCATTCTGTTTAGCGATTGTTGCATTCCAGGTGTTCTACCCATATCTTCTTACATACGTTCAATACGTTATTATTCCTGATAACGGCGGTGTAGAAAATCTTTTAAAAGCACCAGTTATTATAACTGCGGTAGTTGTTGTAGCTATTCTTCTTGTGTGCATTGGTACACTTCTTAAGCTTTCAACTGAGAAAAAGGGACTTTGCCTTATGATAGGTGTTGTTGTGTTATCCTTAGGCTTCTTCCTTCTTTCAACAAGCACAGGTATCTATGTTATTCTTGTAAGTATATTGCCGGTTGTTTTAGGTAATGCACTTGTTAATATTCTTTTTGGTGCTGCTATAAAGGATTTTATTCCTGAGGGCAAGGCTGGTCTTTTTCAGGGTATAAGAATGATTTTCGCAGTGCTTCTTCCTATGGTTATAGGCCCTGTTATTGGTGATATGGCGTGTAGAAATGCGGCACAGACAATAATAAATGAAGCTAATGCAGAAGTAATTGTTCCCGCAAAGGATATGTTCTTGTGGGCAGGTCTTATTAGTATATTAGCAGTTATTCCGTTAGTTTTCCTTATTAAAAAAGGCTTTAATCTTAACGAGGAAACAAAAGAAGAAGCAGGTGTAAAAGCATGAGCAAATGGAATTTTTATACATCAAAAGAAATAAGTCCTGACGGATGGCTTAAACGACAATTACAGATACAAGCAGATGGCTTGAGCGGTAATTTACATAAAATCTGGCCAGATATTCGTGACAGCGCCTGGATTGGTGGTAAATGTGAAGGCTGGGAGCGAGTACCTTATTGGCTCGATGGCTTTATTCCACTTGCATATCTTTTAGAAAATGAAGAAATGATTGCTACTGTAAAAAAATATATTGATGCAATTGTTTCTTCACAACAAGCTGATGGATGGATTTGCCCTTGTGAAAAAGAAAAAAGAGCAAAATATGATACGTGGGCAATTCAGCTTATTTGTAAAACGCTCAAGGTTTATTATGATTGCTCAGGTGACGAAAGAATTCCTGAGGTTATTTATAAGGTTCTTAAAAATTATTATGAGCTTCTTAAAAATGGCGAAATCAAATTATTCAGATGGGGCGAATACAGATGGTTTGAAAGCTTTATTTCCCTTAACTTTATATATGAAAAATATAAAGAAGAGTGGATAAAGGAACTCGCAAAAATAATTAAAAATCAGGGCTTTGACTATAACACTGCAACAGAAAAATGGAAAAAGCCAAGCCATAACTGGAAGTTTAATACTCATATAGTAAATATGACTATGATGCTTAAAAGTGAAGCAGTTTCTTATGAATTGTTGGATGAAGAATACACCGATAATGCTGAAAAGCTTCGTACAATTCTCGATAAATATAACGGTACTGCATTTGAGGGCTTTACTGGTGACGAGGTTCTTTCGGGACTTGACCCTACAAAGGGAACAGAATGCTGTGCCGTTGTTGAGCAGATGTATTCTTATGAAGAGATTTTTAAAGCTACTGGCGATAATAAATGGGCTGAACGCCTTGAAATGTTAGCATTTAATGCACTCCCTGCAACCTTAAGTGAAGATATGTGGGTGCATCAGTATATTCAGCAGGTTAATCAGGTTGCTTGTCAGAAAACTATGATTATGGCACCTTGGAGCACAAATGGTCCTTACGCTCATACATTCGGTCTTGAACCAAATTTTGGTTGTTGTACTGCAAACTTTAACCAAGGGTGGCCAAAATTTGCACTCTCAGCATTTATGCATAATGGTGACACAATAATAAACTCAGTTATGTTGCCTTCTGTTTTAAATGATAACGGAGTTACAATTAAACTCGAAACAGATTATCCGTTTAATAATAAAATGCACTATTATATTGATGCAGACAGAGAGTTTAAATTTATAATTCGTATACCGTCTTTTGCAAAAAATCTTAAAGTGAATGGCGAAGAAAAAGAAACAAAAGATATTGAATTAAATATAAATACTGGTAAAACAGAAATTGAAGTGGAATTTAATACGACTCCATATTTAAAGCAAAGACCAAACGACCTTTTTGCTTTACAAATGGGCTCCTTACTTTTCTCAGTTCCTGTAAGTTATAGTAAGCAAATGAGAGAATACACCAAAAAAGGTGTTGAAAGAAAATTCCCTTATTGCGATTATCAGTTTATACCAGAAACGCCATGGAATTTTGGTTTTTCAGATGATGCTTTTCAGGTGGTTTATAATAAAGTGGGCGATGTACCATTTTCACAGGAAAATCCACCGGTAACTATAAAAGCGAATATGCAAAAAATAAACTGGGGACTTAAATTCCCATATAAAAGCATTGCGAGAAAAACACCAAAATCACGAGAACCAATTTCTGAAAAAGAGTCATTAAGTCTTTGCCCTTATGGATGCACAAGACTCAGAATGACCGAAATGCCGATTCTTAATAAATGATAAAATAAAAGGTGAAAACGTTGGAAGAATTAAAAAGGACTTATACTCCGTTTAAAGACTGGGAAGAAAAGTCAAAGCAAATTGAATACACCGAAAAAACGCCTTTATTAGCTCCTGATGGAACGTTACTTGCAAAGGGCTGGGCAAGAAAGAACGTATTCCTCTATAACAGGGATTATGTTAAAAAGGGAATAATCAGCAGAAAAGAGTGGGATTTTTACACTATTTTTGATGATGAAATGCAAATTCTCATAAGCTTTGCAAATATAAACATCGGCGGTTACGTAGCGGCAAAGCTACTTAACTTAAAAACAGGCGAGGTAATTTGCGATTGTGTTCAGTATTTTGCTGGTGCAAATAAGCACGTTTCTCACGTGAAGGCTGATAGCCCTGGTCGCTTTAAGGATAAAATAGGTAAAACAGAATTTGATTTTAACACAAAAGAAAACGAGAGAACCTTAAGCTTTAAGGGCAAGCATAAAGGTAAAGAGGTTGAAGTTTTTGCGACAATGGAAATAATGGAGGGGCTCGAGAGCATAACAACTATTTTTCCATTTAAAGAAGATAAAACAAAATACTTTATGACCACAAAACAGCTTTGTATGCCTTGTGAGGGGAAATTCAGATTCGGCGAGTATGAATATGAATTTACAAAAGATAAGGCGTTCTGTTCAGTTGACTGGGGCAGAGTTAACACCATACACGAAATGGTCTGGTACTGGGGTAGCGGTAGCCAGTATATATATGATGAAAAGGGTGAAAAGCACCTTTTCGGCTTTGAAATAACCTGGGCTATCGGTGACGAAAGTAATGCAACAGAAACCTGTATTTTTTATGACGGAAAAATTCATAAAATCGGTGCGGTTGATGTTGAAAAATTCCCTAAAAACAGATTTATGGAGCCGTGGAAATTTATTTCTGAGGATGGCAGATTTAATATGACAATGGTGCCCACTTTAGATAATCATTCAGACGTTGATTTTAAAGTTGGCAGAATGAATTGCCATCAGGTTTATGGCGTGTGGAATGGTGACGTTACACTTGATGACGGCACAAAGCTTATAATAAAAGACCTTTTCACATTTTGCGAATACGTTGAAAATAGATGGTAAAATAAAACTGAAGTTATCCTTTTGGGTAACTTCAGTCTTTTTGTTATATTAAATTATACGTTTCATTTTCTTCTGTTTCAAAAGAAATAATATTACCATTTCTTTTAAACTCTATTTCTTTATCATCAGATTTCCTTACAACAGATTTTATATCAGCAATATCTACATTACAAGGTCTGCCTTTAAGACTTTTAATCTTAATTGAAGAAATTTTTTCATTCTTTAATTCGGCAGATACAAGAAAAGCGCCATCTGCACGAAGATTAGTAAATGAAGCATCACTCTTTTTGTTCCAGCAAGGGAAAAGACGAATAACTCCCTCAAAGCCTTGCATAAGCATCTCGTTAATAGTTGCAGGAATTGTGGTAAGGTTTTCAATACCACCGCCATAGTGACGGAAAAGACCATTTGTAAGAGAGAATTCTTTTATATTCTGATGAATACCCTCAATTAAAAATTCAGGGTCAACGCCGATTCGTGCACCAGCAGGTAAGTAAGAGTTAGAACCATTATCGTCAAGTCTTCTATCATTTATAAAATATGTATTTTTTGCAATTTTAAGAAGCTTTTCGCCTGAATTAAAACCGATTTGTGAAGCGGGGTAAATATGCTGAAGACCAACTGTGTTTTCATTTCTCCAACGAATGCCAAATTTTGAATATCTGAAGCATTTTTTACCATGCTTTATAAATGTCGGGAACTTACTTAAGTTCTCATTTATATCTTCCCACAAAGCGTATTTTTCAGAATTAAGATTTAATTCCTTAGCCATATTATAAACGCCTTTGAATAATAATTTTACAAGACCGAGAGAGTTAATAGCGTTTATAGTATTTACTTGCCCAAAATGAGTAGTATATCTGAATTTTTTACCACGATAAAACGGAATTTCGTGTGCGGCATCTTTTTTAATTACGTATTTGCCATTTTCTTTTACGAGGTAATCTTCCCAGAATAATGCAACGTTAAAAATAAAATTATAATAATTTTCCAAGGCATATTCTTTATCATAGGTTGAAAACCAATGCATTAAAGGAATTACGCAAGCGTAAGCGGCGTGGCTTTTTTGACCTAAGAAAAGAACGCCGTGCTCTTTACAATCTGCCTGACTGAAAACGTCAAGTGCCTTAGGACCAAAGCTTACAGGCAGAGCATAACCTCTGCAACCAAAGAATCCAGCAAACCTTTTTGCATTTTCACTCATATCGTGAAGTGGTGCCATATAACCATCAAATAATTCGGGGTGGTTAGAAGAGAAAATGCAATAATATGGCGCTTCATAGTTATAGTTCATATGGTAATCCCCAGCCCAGGGGAAGAAGTCATCTGTTATGAAGTTACCAAAAAGCCCTGGTGGGAACTTTGTGTTACCCATACAACAAGCAAGTAGATAAAGGCTCATATTATAAAGCTTTTCTATTTTTTTATCTTCAAGAGTTACTTTAGAAGAATCAAAGAATTTTTGCCATTTTTCTCGTGTTTTTGTTTTATCGTCATCATAATTACAGCCCGAAGTCATTTCTATTGCCCTTTTTGTGTGGTTGCTACTATCAAAATTAGTGCAGACAGAAATGCAGTAGCGTGAAATGTTGTAGTTATCTGATTTATTAGTTTCTATTTCTTTTAAACAAACAGTTACCGCAGTTTCAATGTTAATATTTTCACCCTCAAATTTACGGGTGTAGCAGTTAGTACCATTTTCAGTAAACTGAGAATTTTCAGAACCACAGGTGTCAGGCATTTCAATACTGACAACAGGAGTGTTAGCAGAAACAGGTGATTTTATTTCAAAATAAATAACATTTTGTGGTGCTACAAAAAATTCAATTTCAGTATCACCAAATTTACATTTAAGAAGACCTTCATCGCAATATTGTTTGATGTTGTATTCTGTCAAATCAATATTTTTAATACGGATATTGCCAACAGCTTTTATGCCACCGTCATTATGCGCTCCCGGTGTAAACTTCCAGAAATCGCATTTTGAAATGTGAATTATAAGGTCGTTTTCATCATTACTGAAGACAGCACCAAGGTCACCGTTACCACAAAGAGCACCGGCAGGCATTTTTTCATAAGCTCCGTTACCCTGAAGCTTTTCAGGTTTACTTGTAAATTCGTTAAAATATGTGTTCATTTAATCACCAAGAATATTATAAATGTTTTTTAAGTATAGTCAAGCAATTAGAAGAAAGTTAAATTATAAATAGATTGAAAAGGCATAAGAGTTGTGCTACAATTAAAAGAAAAATTATTAAGGTGGGTGGAGTTTATGAAAGAGCAGATGTATTCCGTTAACGGAATTGAGTTGTATTCTTTAACAAATTCTGCCCTTAAATCGTTTTGTTTGTCTTTATACATAAGAGCTGGTAGCATATTTGAAAAAGAGTCAGAAAATGGAATAAGTCATTTATTTGAACACATTGTTTTCAGAAATTTAAAAAATAAATATGAAAATTTCTATGAGCTTCTGGCATTACACGGGTTAGATGTTCAGGGGTGTACATATAAAGAGTTTATACATTTTTCAATAACAGGACCTTATTATGAGTTCGATTTTGCCACAGAGATTTTTTGTGAGTTATTTGCTGAAATAAAGCTTAATAAAGATGAATTGAATAAAGAGAAAAAGAGAATTAAAGCAGAAATAAGAGAAAAAGATGAACGAAACACAATAGATTATTATTTTAATAAGCTTGTTTGGGCAGGGAGTGAAGCAGAGAAAAGCATTCTGGGTTACTGTAAGATAATAGATAATATTTCTATTAAAAAGTTAAATGTTTTCAGGGAAGAATGTTTTTCAAAAGGGAACTTCTTTATTTATGCAACAGGTAATGTTTCTGAAAAGGAAATTGACGAATTAAAGAAAAGAGTAGAAAAGTTAAACTTTCAAGAAAATAAAGCTAAAAAAACGAATACCGTAACTGTAAATGAAAACTTTTTAAACAGAGAATGTATACTTAATATCAGAAATAATTACTGGCACTATATAAAAATAGGTTTTGATATAGATTGCACTGAATATTCAGGTGGCGTTATAGATTTACTTTATGCAGTGTTGTTTGAGGGGGATAAAGCGTTACTACATAACTATTTGTCCGAAGATAATCCAATTATATACTCTTACGAGAGTACGCTTGAGCAATATGATAATGTTGGTAATATAAACTTTAAATTTGAGGTCAGAAAAGACAGAATTGAAGAAGCGTTTAAAATAATAGTAGGCTTATTGAATGATATTAAAAGCGGTCAGTTTAATTTTGACGTAAACTTAAAAGCTGAAATTTGCAACGCAGAAATGGAATCGGACAGACCAGAAGATTTAAACTGGAGTATGGCTTATTATAATCACATATTAAAAACCGATAAGCTTGATTATTCTGATGAATATTATGGTAGATTTAAAAACATTACAAAAGAAGACGTAATGCAGGCGGCAAAGGGAATTTTTAGAGTAAGTAATATGACGGTTGCACTAAAAGGAAATAAAATCAAAGCAGATGAGATTGAGAAAATTTTAAAAATACTCGATGAAAGGGCTTAATTATGGTAAAAGTTATGAAATATAATCTTGTTGTTGTCGGTGGCGGGCTTACCGGCGTTGCTGCGGCAGTAAGTGTGGCACGTGAAGGCTTAACAGTTTTAATTGTTGAAAAGTCGGGTTGCCTTGGCGGAGCTATTTCAAACTGCCTTGTTTACCCATTTATGCCTTATTGGACAAAGCCATATTGGGGCGAAGCGGCAAAAAATAAAAAATATCTTTCAGAAGGTATTTTTAAAGAGATGAAAGAACGCCACGACAAATATGTAACTGATTGCAAGGACCACGAATTTAACTCAGAATATTTTAAAATTGTACTTGATGATATGACCACTGAAGCAGGGGTAAATGTGCTTTTTCACAGTGTTTTAGCAGATGTTAAAAAGCAGGGTGAAAAAATAACTGCAGTAGAAATAATTGCAAAAAGTCAGCATTTTACAGTAGAAGCAGATTTTTTTGTTGATGCAACGGGTGACGGAGATTTATTCTACCTTGCAGGGTGTGACTTTCAGCTCGGCAGAGAAAGTGATGGACTTTGTCAGCCAATGACAACTTGTTTCAGAATGAGCGGTGTAGACCTTGACCTTTTTACAGAAGAAAGACCGAAATTACAGGAGCTTTATAAAGAAAAACAGGCTAAAGGTGAAATTACAAATCCAAGAGAAAATATACTCGTTTTCTTTGGTGTTGGAGAAGACGTTCTGCACTTTAATTCCACACGTGTAATTAAGCTTGACCCAACAGACCCGTTTGATGTAAGTAGGGCAGAGGTTATTGCAAGGCGTCAGGTTCACGAGCTTGTTTCATTTTTAAAGGAGCATTCAAAAGCCTTCGACGAAAGCGCACTTATTTCGATTGCAGTTAATATAGGAATTCGTGAAAGCCGTAAGCTTAAAGGTGTTCATATTCTTACTGCCGATGAAATCATTAATTGCACTCAATTTGAAGATTCAATTGCCCTTTGCAATTACGATATTGATATACACAACCCATCAGGCACAGGAACAAGTCACAGATTTTTTGGTGATGGTGAATATTACACAATCCCATATCGCTCACTTTTACCAAAAGAATATAATAATTTGCTTGTTGCGGGGCGTTGCCTTTCAGCAACTCATGAAGCACAGGCTTCTGTAAGGATAATGCCAACATGTGCGTGTCTTGGTCAGGCGGCTGGTACTGCAGTTGCAGTAGCATTTAAGTCTGATAAAAATGCTCATACAGTTGATGTTAAGTCGTTACAAAATAAGCTCTTAGAAAACGGTGCAGTGTTATAAAAGCTTCTGAGGATGAAAATATGAAAACGTATAAAAAAATTATTATCATTCTTACGGGTTTCGCAATTCTTGTGAGTGGTATCTATTTTAAGCAAGAGTTTTTCCTGATGATACCCTTATTTGTGTCACTTTTTGTTATGTCCTTTCAGTCAGAAGCAAATCGCCTTGGCTCACTTATAGGTGCAATAAATGCAGTGATTTATACAGCAGCGTATTTATATATGGGTGTTTACGTTTCGGCGGCTTCCGCATTTTTTATGAGTGTTCCGTTACAGCTTGCAACGTTTTTTAACTGGAAAAAGAATGCATACAAAAAAACCGTTATTTTTAAGAAAATGTCGGTAAAAATGAGAATAATCTCTCTTGTGGCTCTTCTTGTTTCGTGGGGCATTTCAGCAGGCGTGCTGACTTATTTTAAATATGAATACGCAATATTTGATACTGTTACGTTTTTATTGGGTCTTGCGGTGTCAATTTTAACGTTGTTAGCATATATAGAATACACTTATCTCTGGATAATATCTGCCTTTACAGGATTGATTGTAAATATTCAGATGGTTATAAATAACCCGAAAGAAACAACATATTTGATTTATGGCGTGTATGCACTTTATTGTGTAATTGTAGCATTTATAAATGTTCAGAAATTTTATAGAGAACAGCAAATAGAAAAACAGATGGTTGAGAGGTAATCAACCATCTGTTTTGTTTTGAAAATATTTTAATGGAACTTTACCCATTTCTCTTTTAAAAATTCTTGAGAAGTTAGAGGGGTCAAGACCAGTTGCAATTGCCGCTTCAGAAATACTACAATGCTCTTTTTCTATAAGGTCACACGCCTTGCGGATTCTTAAAGAGGTGAGATATTTGTGTGGAGAAACGGTAGTCTTTTCTTTAAAAAGAACAGAAAAATAGCTTCTTTCAAGCCCGATTTCACGAGCAATATCGTCAATATTTAAGTGCTCGTGATACTTTGTTTCCATTAAGCCAATAGCTCTTTCAATTCTGTCATCGTTTGTAGTTGTTTTTTTGTTTTTTAATAATACACCTAAAAATTCGTAAATCAATGCAGTTTCTCGCAAAGCTTTACCAGCATCATTTTTGCCCCATTCAGAAACCATTCTTTTAAGACACGAGCAAAGCTCACTAAATAATTCCTTTGGCGCAAATGGTGAAAGGGAAGAAATACCAGCTTCTTTAAAAATAAACCTGAGGTCAAAGCCATCAATAGCGCACCAGTAACCCTTTCTGGGATTTTTACTGTCAGCGGTATGAATTATAGTGTCACCAGGCAAAAGAATATAACAGTCCCCCGGTGTTACCTCAAATTCATTCCCGTTAATAATAACTGAGCCAAAGCCCTCCACACAACATTCTATAATAAATACGTTGCGGATAATAGGTCCGTAGCATTCGCCGGGTGTTAAATCAAATTCCTTTTCACAGTAAAGAACAACAGGGGTTTGTCTGCCTATGTATTTATAAATATTATCCATAAAGTACTTCTCCCAACAAAATGACGAAAAAATCACACAAACAATACTTGAAATAATGTTTTGATTATAGCATAATAGTCAGTAAAGAACAATATTAAATAAAAACAAAATGAGGAGTAAGATTTATGGGAAAGAAATTACAAGTAGCAAATATTGGTATGAAATTCGGTATGTGTCACGTTGAGGGTGCATTAAGCTGTGAAGATGCAGAAATTGCAATAATCTGTGACAGTAACGAAGAAAATCTTCGCTTTGCTGGTGAAAGATATAACATTCCAGAAGAAAAATGGGTAACTGATTATATGGATATCGTAAATAATAAAGATATCGACGTAGTTACAGTTGCAATCCCAGACCAGCAGCATAAAAAGGTTTCTTGCGATTTGCTTCGTGCGGGTAAACACGTGCTTTGTGAAAAACCTCTTGCATTAACTCGTGAGGATATCAGTGAAATTGTTAAGGTTGCAGAAGAATCAAACGCAAAGTTTATGGTGGGTCAGATTTGTCGCTTTACACCAGCATTTGAAAAAGCAAAAGAATTAATCGACTCAGGTGTTTTAGGTGAGCTTTATTTTGTTGAATCAGAATACGCTCACGATTATATGTTGATTCAGGAGCCTTGGAGATGCGACCCACTTCGTCACGGCGTAATCGGCGGTGGCTGTCACGCAGTTGATTTATTAAGATGGCTTGCGGGCGACCCAGAGGAAGTTTTTGCTTATGGTACTCACAGACTCTTGCCACACGTTACTTATGATGATGCAACAGTTGCAGTTATGAAATTCAATGAAAATCTTATGGGTAAGGTATTCGTTTCAACAGGCTGTAAGCGTGACTACACAATGAGAACTGTAATTTATGGTACAAAGGGTACTCTTATTTGTGATAACACTTCACCTACAATGACACTCTTTACAGTTGATGAAAATCAGGTAACAAAAGAACCAGAAACAATCGAGATTGAAGTTAATAATCACAATGCAGTTAAAGAGTTTGAGGTTTTTGCAGATGCAATTCTCAACGAAAAGCAAGTTTTAACTGATGCAAGAGAAGGTGCAAAAACAGTTGCAGTTTGCCTTGCAATAGTAGAATCAGCAAAAACAGGGGAAAAAGTAAAACCGAATTATGAGTTTTAATAACAAAAGACGATAGCTTTTTTAAGCTATCGCCTTAAAAATTTTTAGAATATTTGAACCTTTTTGATTTTTATATCGTCTTTAAGGGTGAAATCGGTTTCAGTTTCTTTGAAAGGAGTGATATAGTGAGTGAATTTGAAACAATGCTTTTGCTTAATTTAAAGTCGCTTGAGCGATTTGTAAATTATAAAGTAAATAATAGGGAAGATGCACAGGATATTATTCAGGAAGCTTGTCTTATTGCTTCACAGAAGTTTGATACGCTTCGTGATAAAGCTCTTTTTAAGGCTTGGCTTATCCGCATTGCTAATAATAAGTGTGTAGATTATTACAGAAGAAAATCCAAAATAGAAACTATTTCTTTTGAAAATGTTTCTGATGCTGAATTACAAATTGAGAAGAAAACAGAAAATGCAGTTGCAGAAACTATAGATTTGTTACCAGAAACAGATAAAAGAATACTATATTTATACTATTTTTACGATTTATCTCAAAAGGAAATCGCAAATACTTTAAAGATTCCTGTTGGTACAGTAAAAAGCAGATTGCATTATGCAAAAGAAAAATTCAAAGAGCTATATCCATACCCACCAAAATTTATAGGAGATGATATTATGAAAAGGTTACCAAAAATTTTACCTGAATATAAAATTGAAAAGACAAAAAAGAAGCCATTCAGCGTTGAATGTGAGGAACTTGTGGGTTGGCAGATTATACCAAGACTTAATGAAGAATTATCCGTTGGTCTTTATTATATGCCAGGAAGAGAATTGAATGGTTGTTTTGAAGCAAAGGTTATAGGTGAAGCAGAAATTTATGGTATCAGAGGCGTTGAAATTTTAGCAAAAGAGCACGACATGGATAATTACTACAGAACTGAAAAGGTTAAAGAAAATGAACGCCGTTTTATAGCTCAGCTCACAGATACTCATTCAAGATTTCTTGCAGAAACTCATTTTGAAGATGGTGTAAGAAAGGTTCATACATTTATAGATGATGATGAATTTACAGAAAACTGGGGTTATGGTGAGGATAATTGTGGTAATCCTATATTAATTGAACATAAAAATTTAATTTCTGTTAGAGGAAATATTGTTGTTGGGAATTTAAAACCAGAAGTGGTTGATATTGTTGGAAGATATGATGTAACAATAAACGGAAAAACTTATGATACAGTATGTGTTATGGATTTAAATTGTTTCAATGACCCTGTTGTATCAGAGCAATATATTGATGAAAATGGTAGAACAGTACTCTTTAGAAGATTTAACAAAAACGATTGGGGATATGAGCACTATAATAAAACCTGGGAAGAAATGTTGCCAGAAAATGAAAAATTAATAGTTAATGGTGAAACATATGTGCATTGGTATGATTGTATAAGTACGTATATTTTATAACTGCTTGCGTTTCGCTTGCATATCGCAAACAAATGTGGTATAATAATAGCGAAAGGGAGTGTTTTTATGGCAAGGACATCTAATGTATTTGCTCGTGTTGAGCCAGAAGTGAAGCAAGAAGCTGAAGAAATTCTTGAAAGACTTGGTATTCCTATGTCAAATGCTGTCGGAATGTTTTTAAGACAAGTAGTAATGCAAAGAGGAATTCCTTTTGAAATGAAGTTACCAGCAGAACCACTTGATTTCAGTAAACTTTCAAAAGAAGAAATTGATATAGAACTTGAGAAAGGATACAGTGAAGTCATTGATGGAAAAGCAATTTCTGCAAAAGATGCTTTCAATGATATGAACAAAAAATATGGGATATGAAATATAAAGTAAATATATCTCCTGAAGCAATAAAAGATATAAACGGAATATATGAATATATTTCTCAGGTGTTATGTGAAGAAAATACAGCAATCAGAATGATTAAGCTGTTACAAGAAAGTATATTGTCATTAGGCGAAATGCCAAACAGGTTTAAATGTTTTGATAGTGAGCCGTGGAAAAGCCGTGGAGTACATATAATGCCTGTGAAAAAATATCTTGTGTTTTACGTTATAGATAGTAAGAAAAAAACAGTGGATGTTATCAGAGTGATTTATGGCTCAAGAGATTTAGAAGAACATTTATAAAACAAAAAATCCGATAGTTGAAGAAAAATCAACTATCGGATTTTTTTTAATCCTTTATAAATTCTAAATAATTCTTTAACTGCTCATCTGTTGCTCTGTAATCTGGGTGAGAGCAACATGGAATTGTAGGTTCTCTGCCGTCTGAGTAATAGAAAGGAGAGTCGTTATCATTTTCCAGTGCTTTTCTTGTTTCTTCATTGTGATAATCGGGAATGTCATAAGGAATGCCTCCATTTAAAACTGAACGATGCCCTAAAATTGCAACAGAAGACATATTTATAGCGGAATAAATATCGTAAGGGAATTCTGGCTCTTTATTTTCAGCAATACAGTCAAGGAACATTCTTGCAACTATATAGTCACCGCCGCCGTGACCGCTTTCTTTAATGAATTTTTCATCTTTATCATTCCACTCGGGTTCATAAAAATTAACTTCATCTTTACCTTCAGGAATTGACCATTCGTTGTAGCGGAGCATTACTTTTTCGCCCATACCACGAAGATTTTCAATCTGACCTTCAGTACCACAGATCCTGTAAGAATTACTATGAGCACCAAAGCCACCGCAACCAGTAAATTTAAAAACAGAGCCATCATCATTAAAGGTAGTTATTATTGCCGCTCTGTCTGCAACCTGACGAGCACTCGCTTTATCGGTGAAAGGTTCAAAAACAGCATTTGCTGAAACTCTTTTTGGTGTAGCACCTGTTGCCCACATTATAGGAGCGAGGGAATGTGTTACATAATAAGTTCTTGGCAAATAGTGACGCCAGTGTTCTGGGAAATAACAGTAAGCTTTTGTGAATTCTTTGTCACTCGGTGACGCTGGATGGTTATATTCACCCTCTGCATAAAGAATTCTGCCGAGAGTACCACCGTCGCAAACACGCTTCATTTCTCTGTTAAAAATCATTTGTGGGTAGTTTTCAGCAAGCACATAAATTGACTTTGATTTTTCATAAGCACGAATTAAATCAACGCCTTCAGCTAAAGTGCTGTTACTTATACATTCACAGAAAACGTGAATATTTTTACTAAAGCACTTAATAGCAAATGGTGTGTGCTCGTGAAAGTAATTTGCAAGAACAACTGCATCCATTTCTTGTTCTAAGAAGTTATCAAAATTTTCAAAAACAGGAACGTCCATTCCAAGATTTTTAAGACCTCTTTTAGCTCGGTTTTCATTAAATTCGCAGAGCGCAACAATTTCGCAGTTAAGAAGCATTAAGTTCTTTGCAATATCAATACCACGCCCTGCACCCATAATGCCGATTTTAAACTTTTTCATAAAACCACCCCTTTTTAAGATTAATTTTAGTTTATCATTAGTAAAGATAATAAACAATAGAAAAATTCTATATTTTTATTTAAAAAAGTTTGTTTTATATTGATTTTATTATTTTGATGGTGTAATCTATTTTATATAGGGTGAAATGAGTTATCCGAACCTGCCTAAAAGCGAGTATTTTTAAGCCTTTTCGGCGTTTCGGTCTTGCAAGGCGATAGCCTTCCTGCACCCTCAACACCAAAAATCCAATAAAAATCCTTCGCTTTTAGGTCGAAGATTTTTTATAGAACGGATTTATGGTCAATCAAGGCGAAAACGGAGCTAATCCTGACGGATTGGCGAGTATTTTAACGCAGAGTGAACGGAAATCCGTTTATAAAAAACACGATTCGGATAATTCCTTTCACCCTAGGGGGCTGTGCCATGACTAATAAGAACATTTGCAAATTTTCAACGCCATTAATTACTAATTCACTATATATTTCACAATTTATTTTTGAAACAGAAGCTGAAACAATGAAAAAGCCTGTTAACTTAAATGAAAACAGAATGTATCTGATTTCAAAAGGAAACGGAAAAATGGCAATTAATAAAGAAGAAGTCAGCTTTCAGGTGGGTGACTTAATTTTTGGCTTTAAAGGTGAAAAAGTAACGGTAATAGAAATAAATAATTGCGAGTTTATGTATATTGATTTTGATGGCACAAGGGCAACTGAGCTTTTCAGGCGATTTGCAATAATAGACAGCAACAGAAAATTCCAGAGCTTTGATGGGCTTATTCCTTTCTGGAAAGAGAGTCTTTCAAGAGCATCAAAAGAAAATATAGATCTTTCTGCAGAAAGTATTTTACTTTATTCATTTTCAAGATTTTCTGCACTTACAAAAAAGGGTAACCCGCTTGTAAATAAGATTATAGAGCTTTCAGAAGAGAATTTTAAAAGTAATGAATTCAGTATAAATTCTATTGCAGAAGAGTTGGGTTATAATTCAAAATATATTTCTCATATTTTCAAAGAAAAAACTGGCGTTACATATTCTGAATATTTGAGAGATTTACGAATAAAATATGCAGTTTCACTTTTTGACCACGGTCTTGACTCAGTAAAAAACGTTGCAGTTTTATCTGGCTTTTCAGACCCGCTTTATTTTTCAACTGTATTTAAAAAATGCATTGGTGTAACACCTAAGGAATATAAAATTAGAGAAAGAGGAGAATAAATATGGAAAACTACGATTCTTTAAGAATACTTTTTATCCGTCACGCTGAAACTAATTATGATAATTGGGAGGGCAGAGACCCAAGTGATGGCGAGCTCACACCATTTGGTGAAGAGCAATGTAATATTTTAGGTGAAAAGCTAAAGAATGAAAAAATAGATGCATTTATTTCAAGCTCTCTTCTTCGTGCTTTTAAAACCTGTGTTGGTGTCTGTAAAGCGCAGGGTAATAACCCAGTAATTAACATTTGCCCTGAAATAATAGAGTGTGGTTGCACACCAGGGTATTATGGATGTAGTGAAGAATATCTTAATAAGTATTATAAAAATACAAAAATGTTAAAAAATCTTTTTGGGGCAGAAAAATATGAATTTGGTTGCGAAGAAATAGAAGATAATAATTTAAGAGCACAA
Organism: Oscillospiraceae bacterium; assembly: GCA_015066465.1. Classification (GTDB taxonomy): domain Bacteria; phylum Bacillota; class Clostridia; order Oscillospirales; family Acutalibacteraceae; genus DTU089. The sequence goes on along the minus strand of SVOI01000026.1, from coordinate 5,312 downwards.
AAAATAATAGATTACATAAAAGAGAATTACAAGTGTGGTCAGACTGTTGCAGTTTTCAGCCACCACGGAATGTTAGAGTATTTAATTCCAACTGCATTAGGAATTAAAACCCGTGACTTTTTCTTTGCCCTCGACAATATTTCTGTTACCGAGGTTGATATTTGTGAAGACGGAAAAGCGGTGCTTAGAAGCGTAAACGCTTAAGAATGCAGAATTCAGAATGCAAAATGCAGAATTAAAAATTCAATTATTACTGACCACTGACTTACTGACAACTGACAACTAAAAATAAACAGTTGCAATCTCTATATAAAAATACTATAATTAATCATATATTACCACTTGAAAGGGATAAAATAATGAAAAGAGTTTTTTCTGTAATTTTAGCTTTTACCTTGCTTTTCTCAATGTGCATTCCAGCATTTGCAGTTGAAGAGAAAAGTGAGAGTAATTACAATGGTTTACCTGTAATTATTGTAAGAGGTATCGATTTTGCGGGGCTTACATACCCAGATGGCACAAAGGCGTTGCAGGTAGATGCTGGAGCAATAATTTCTACACTTCTTTCTTCAATGTTTATGAGTAAGGGAAAGCTTACAGATAGTATTTTTACTATTGCTAACGATATTTTGTCACCGCTTGCCTGTGATAATCAGGGTAACAGTATTGAAGATGTTTCTATGGTGCAATATCACGGCTCTATGGCAAATCACCCTGAGCTTGTTGAAAGACTTATTGATAATGGCGAAGAGGGTATTGTAAAAACTGCAGTAGAAAAATATGGTGCAGAAAATACATATTTTTTCACTTATGACTGGCGCAAGCAACCTAAAGATATTGCAGCAGAATTAAATTCATTTGTAGAAGATGCAAAAAGAACAACTGGCAAAGAAAAAGTTAATATAATCTGTGCTTCAATGGGCGGTATGGTTACAACTGCTTATATGTATTATTACGGTACAGAGAATATAAATTCCGCAGTTTACCTTTCAGGTGCACAAAATGGTACTTACGTTTGTGGTGACGCTTTAAATGGCAGAATCGTTTTTGAAAAAAAGGTGCTTGTTGATTTCTTAAAGAAAACAACCAACGGCAATTTTTTCTTAACTATTCTTTTAAATGTATTAAATACACTCGGCGTTTTAGATAACGTAACAGATATGGTTAACAATATAGTAACCGAGAGCTTCGATGAGGCAAACAATAAGGTTTTAAGAAACTGTTTTGGTACTCTTTGTGGTTTTTGGGCGCTTTGTCCTGACGATGATTTTGAAGGTGGTGTAAAAACTATTTTCGGTGGTCACGAGAGTGAATACCCAGTTCTTTTAGAAAAAATAGAAGAAACTAAAAAATTCGTTTTCAGCACAGAAGAAACCCTTAAAAAAGCAAAAGAAAGCGGTGTTAAAATCTCGTTTGTTTCAAACTACAACGGAACTCTTGCACCAGTTTATGAAAGAGCGAATTGTAATGGTGACGGCGTGTTAGAAACAGAATTAACCTCTAACTTTGCGGTGGTAGCACCATTTACCCAGATGCTCTCTGGTGAGCAGATGTTAGCGGCAAATAAAAAATATCTTTCACCAGACTACGTAATTGATGCAACACCAGCACTTTTCCCAGATAACACCTGGTTTGTAAAAGATGCTCCACACGTTGCGGCAGATTATAATACAGAATTCAGCGTGTTTACTTTTACACTTTTAGAAAGCACAGTTCAACCGAACGTTAATATGTTCTCACAATACCCACAATTTATGTCGGCGAATAGTGAGCTTGATTTGAAGGCGTTGGATTAATAATTGAAAATTGAAAGTTGAAAATTTCGGAGGCTTCGCCTTGATTATAATTTAATATGAAAAAAATTAATTCATCCTATCATTTTTAGTTGAGAAGAAATCAACTTTAAGTGATAGGGTGAATTTATATTTAAATACTTGCCATTTGCAACTTGTAACTGAAATTTAATTTAACTGTTGAATAAATTAAACGAGCATGCTATTATTTCTTTGGGTGATTACATGAAAAGGATGATAAGTTTAATTTTAAGCATAACTTTAATTGTGGTGCTTGTAAGTTGTGCAAAGGGAGAAAAAGCAACTTTAAAAGAAGTTTTAAAGTTATATTCAGCGACACCAATTTCTGAACTTAATGAGTTTGATGAACTCATGATATCGATTGATAATAAAAGATATCGCATTAACAATGCAAATGATTTTGTTTCTGGATTTTGTGATGAATTGGACAGATACAGATTAGAAGAGATTGAAATAGAAAATTACAATAAAGATGTTCAGGATTATTATTTTTCATTAGATAAAGAATCTGGTTGGAATAGCGGTGTTGCTTTTTGCATAAATCAGGATGATGAAATACAAGTGCGCTATAATTTTACAAAAAGTAAATATTATAAATGCAAAGGTGTTTTTGATGAAATTACCAGTTTTTTAGCATCAGAGTTAGAGTATCAGGATAAACACTACTCAATAAAATCAACTGAAGATTATTTAGAAGAATACGAAATTTATGATGTAAAAGGAAATGTTTTAGAAAAAGAGAAAACAAGCGAATATCCACATATTTATTTACAAAGCGAAAATATAATTTGCAAATGGATTCAAGGTGGAACAGGGGTGCTTTCACGCTGGGGTAATTTTTATAACTTTAAAACTGGTGAAAAATCTCCCGATTATTACGGACAAATAGATAGTTTTGGTAATTTGGTCAGTAGTACAAACAGTAGGTCTGTAACCATAAGTGATATGTTCAGTGGAAAAGAGTTACTGGTAATTGACGATTTTAAAGAAGAAATTGCAGACCATGTAGAGTCTGTTATAAGTGCGTATTTTAATGAAGATGGTACAAAAATTGAAATTGAATACCATACAAAACAAGGCGAAGAAGCCACAGATATAATTGATTTACCAAGTGAAGTTTTAGAATGTAAGGGAGATAACAAATAATGACACAAAGTGAATTATTAAATTATATACTCGAAAAAGAGAAACTTAAAAAAGAAGATTTGGCAAAACTTTTTGGGATAAGAAAGAAAAATGTAGAAAAAGTTTTTAATGGTAAAAAAACACTCACCAAAAGGCAAGTAAAAAACATTTCTGTATTTACTGGTATTCCACAAGAAGCAATAAAAAGTGGTGAAGTTACTTTACCAGATTTACAGAATACAGGTGTAGTATTTATAAATGAAGAATTTGTAAAAAATCAGAACACTACAAGATTTGAGAGCTTTATAAAAACACGTCTTAAAGGTGAATTGGCAGCACTTTTTATAATAAAGCTTTTCACTTATTTTATATTAATGTTCGGTTTGATTTTTTCGCTAATTACTTTTTACTCTGCATTTATTGAGAATATAGATAAAAGCACAATTCTCATTGCATTTTTTACATTGGTTCCATTCTACTTAACTTTTGCTTCAATAGTACCAATTTTTAAAATAACAAGAAAAGTAAACGTAAATGAAAAGGATAGATTTAAAATTTTTTATCTAATCATAATTGCTTCTCTTATTATTTTTACCGTTGGAACTCTTATTTTTAATTCATTTGATTGGTTATATTTAATTCTAAGTCTAATTCCTCTTGCGATGGCATTATTAACAATGTTAATTGAAAAGAAACCAGCAAAAAAACAGAAGTCGATAAAAGATATTTCCACCGGAATAATTCTTGCTTTCTTTATTGTTTTGGCTATTGCAATAGAGTTTATAGAAGGTGCACGAGAAAGCTATTTTGCAGTAACATATCTCGCACAGTTTGGTGCTTTGATGTCTGCAACTATATATTATAGAGATTTAGAAGTTTTTGAAGAATTTTCAAAGAGTTTTGGAATGTTAAGTAAAAAGAAAGTTTACAAGAAAAAGAGGGTAATGAGCGCACTTGTATCTGCTTTACTTGTTACAGCAATTATTGCAGGTGGTACACATTTTGGAATGTTGTATGTTGTAAAAACTACAATTGATTATTTGCTTGAGAACACTGATACAGGTGTTAATTATACATTTGAACAGTATTCAGAGTTTGATAAGTATAATATTGGATTTACAGGTAAGGATGAGACACAGACAATAGAAAATTGTGATTTCACTTATAAAGTTCCAGCAGAGTTTATAGATAAAACAAAGAAAGAACAGCAAAGTGAATTTATTGCAAGTTTGCTACATTACAATGAGGATGAAACGGTGTTAGTTGCATCCACAAATGAAAAAGGTGAAAAAGAGTCATTTAAAGGTGTATTAAGTTATTCTGAGGAAATGTTAGATGACTATGCGACTGATGGGGAAACAGTGTTTTTGGAAGAATCTCTTAATATAATGCTTCTTAAATTTGATGAAATGACTAACGATATGCTCGTAGAAAAGTATGGTTTTCATCCCGAAAATGAATATAAATTTCGAAAATTGGGCGGGGTTATGAATCTCAGGGAAATAAATTACTGGAATAAACAAGAAGCTGTTTGTCAAATTCCGCTTTTGATTATGATTGCGGTAGCTATTCCTGTTTATGAGGAAATTTATTTTTATGAGACAGAAGAAATTGAAGGTTTTGTAAGCATTAATAAATTTACAAATGAAGAAACTGGCGAAGTTAGTTATGGTTATATATTTGATTTTAATAAAAAAGATGCCGACTGGCTCGATTGCAGATTAATGGTTCGTTTACCTGAAGAAGTTGCTTCAACCGACCTTGCTTATAAAATTATAAATTCAGTTGAAATAAAATAGTTGCAATTCGGGAACCAAACACATCTTTTTAAATTTAACTGTTGAATAAATAAAACTTATGTGGTATTATTCTATTCATTGAAAATAAAGAAAGAAGAACTAAAATGACATATTACATAGGCCAGGCACTCGGAATTTTAGCAATTGCTATGACTATTCTGATGTTTCAGTTGAAAAACAAAACACACATGCTTTTTGTAAATATAATATCAAACGCAGCAGTTGCAATAAATGTTTTATTTATAAAAAACGAATTTAATTCAGGTGTAATAATTTGTTTAATTGCTATTGTGCAAATAATAGTTTCACATATTCACGACAAAAAGGGTACAGAGGTTCCAGTTATAGAAAAAATAATCTTTTTTGTGCTTTATATTGCGGGTGGTTTATTTGGATTTACCGGTCCAAAAGAAATATTACCTATAATTGCGGCTGTATTTTATATGATTGCAATGTTCCAGAAAAATCCGCAGAGAATAAGATATATCTTACTCGGTAATATGTCTGCGTGGGTAATCTATTTTATTTCACCATTCTCAACTTCAATTTTTGCACAAATAGCAGGAATCATTTC
>SVOI01000025.1 GCA_015066465.1 Oscillospiraceae bacterium | reverse complement strand
ACAATAGGGCTCGAACCTATGACCCTCTGCTTGTAAGGCAGATGCTCTCCCAGCTGAGCTATGCTCCCATTGCTTTCGTTGCACTCGCAACGATAGATAATATACACTATTGCGATCGATTTGTCAACACTTTTTTTCAAAAAATTTCAATTTTTTTTGAAAAAGTTTTCGAGGATGTTTTAAACCCTTGATTTTGCTTGATTTACAATAGATTGCATCTCAGAAAATTTCTTTTCAATGTCAGAAACCAACTTAAATTGAGTTCTTGCGCGAACAAGATTATGCTCGGGATATTCAGTTTTAAAATAAACGTCACCATTTAAAAAGTCGCCTAAAAATCTTATACCACACTCAAATGTTAAAAGTTTAGCTGCAAATGGTAAATATGTAATTTCATTTTCTGTGAGAGCATCACCTGCTGATTCGAGGTAACCCTCAACGTAAGCTTTAAAAAGGTCTAAATCAAGCGAGATTTTTGAAAGGTCTTTTTCATCTTCTGCACCTGTATTTGCACCAAAGCGAATACTGTCACCAAAGTCATAGAGTGAACTACCTGGCATAACGGTATCAAGGTCAACAACACAAAGCGGTTTGTTTGTTGTTTTATCGAAAAGAACGTTATTGAGTTTTGTATCGTTATGAGTAACACGTAATGGAAGTTCGCCACTATTTAACATATCAACAAGAACAGAGCAATCTTTTTCATGTGCTAAAACGAATTCAATTTCTTCTTTTGCTTCGTCTTTTCTACCAGATTTATTTTCTTCAAGAGCAACTTTAAAATCGTTAAATCTTGAAACAGTATTGTGGAAATTCGGAATTGTATCTTTAAGAGTTTTAATAGGATAATCTGCTAATTGCTTCTGAAAATTACCAAAAGCTATTGCCGCCATTTTAAAATCATCGCTACTTCTTACACCATCTAAAGAATATGAATTGTCAACGAAATTATAAACACGCCAACAACCGCCGTCTTCTGCCAAAGCGTAGTTTTCGCCAGCTTTAGTTTTAAAAACAGTTAAAACTTCACGTTCTGTGTCGCCACCTGCTTCTGCAATTTTCCCCTTAATATGCGTAGTAACACCAACAACGTTTTCCATAACTTCAATTGGTTTTTTGAAAACATTATGATTTATCCATTGAAGAAGATATTTTTCTGTTTTACACTCTACATCATATTCTACGACGAAAGTGTCATTAATATGACCAACTGTAATAGGTTTTATTTCTTTTATTGTACCATTAAAATCATATTGATTTAATATATTAACTAATTTCTTATCCATAATTTACCTCACAGATATTTAATGCAAACATTATAATCCATTTAAAATAATTAGTCAAGGCAGAAAAACAGTCTTAGCTTTCGCCAAGACTGTTTTAATTATCTCCATACACCTTCATAAATAAGGTCTGGGGTTACTGAAGCTAAGTCGTTGTAATAGTCAACTTCAATATAATTATCAGCTGAGTTACTAAGAGCGAATGCAACACTTGCGGTGTGAGTACCGAGTGTACTTATTTCACCAGGCTCAAACAAGTTTTCTTGTGGGAAAATTTCTAATTCATCGCCTGAACTATCATACGCTCTGAAATGTGCAGGAGTAATTACAAGACCAGATTCAATATCGTCATTTGAATACTCATAAATAACAACTACTACCCTATCTGTTTTAGGAGCATTTTCGTCGGTTGTATCTGGCTCTGCTTCGTAAACAGACGTAATTTTTAAAGAATATCTACCTTCTGGGGAAGTAAAATAGTTATCTTTGGTTTCATCTTGTAAAACAGCACCAAGGTTAACTTTTTCTTCAATTGTTGGTTCTTTTTCACGTGTTAACACACCAACTATAATTGTAAACAAAGTAACTACACCAATAATGCTAAAACAAATTTTCATTGCCTTTTCGCTCATAGAATCACTCCTTAACTGGAATAAACTTATCCAACTTAAATGAATAAAGATAAACTTCTTTTACGTTTACGCCCGTGCATTCTTCTAATGCAGATTTGTAAATATCGAGCTGACCTTTATAAATTGAAACCAACGCATTTTCATCTGTGATTTTATCTGTTTTATAGTCAATTAAAACTGCCCCGTCACTTTCTAAAAATGCACAGTCAAATTTACCCTGAACAATAATTTTTTCTTCTTTTAAATGTTCTGGTAAATCATTATAAAATTCACCCGCTTGTTTAAAAACAGAAAATTCATATTCTTTATAGACTGTTTCGGCTTTCAAAAGTCGCTTTACAATATCGCTACCAAAAAACTCTGTAATTTTTTCTTTATCAATAAGAGATATTTCAGTTTCAGATAACTTAAACTCTGATTTAAGTCTTTCAATTTCTTCATCTAAATTGTCATTTGCTTTTTTAAAGTCACAAAGCTCTAAGAATTTATGAACAACAGTACCTTTTGTGGCACCGGTAACATCGCCCTCTAAAAACTTTGGTTTTTTAGATGCAAAAAATGACCTTGTTGCAACATGATTTTCAACTGACGAAGCATTAATTTTTGCAAGAACAGTTGAAAGTTCATCGTAAGGGTAAACGTACTCTGCTCTCTCTTCAAACTTACTAAGTAAATCAAAGTTAACTTCACACACAGTTTCAGGTGCCTCTAAAAGCTCTTGCTCTTCAGCTTGATTTACATCGGTAATTTTAATTTTTAAATCAAAGTCTGCATCAATGAGAGTTGTGGTCTCAACCCCAAAATATTCACGAAGTTCTTTTGCATCCTTATGATAAAGCATAGCAGAACAAATCCATTCTGTCAAATTTTTTGCTTTATACACTTCAAACGGATGAAGATATCTGTTGTTATTTTCGTCATTCATATAAAGACTACGTGCAATTCTTGTTTTTGATGCTTTACTTGTAGTTGAGCAGACAAATACAAGGTGTTCTTTAGCTCTTGTTAAAGCAACATAAAGAACTCTGAGTTCCTCTGAAATATCGCCTTGTTTTATTGCTTTTTCACCAGCAAATGACGAGAGCGTTCCATATCTTGTAAATTTCTCATCATCTCTGATTTTAACACCCAAGCCTACTTCACGTGATACGGTAAGAGAGCCGTAGCTATCACTTAAATTAAAGCTTTTTGCACAATCAGCGAGTATAACAAACGGGAATTCAAGACCCTTACTCTTGTGAATAGACATAATCTTTACGCCACCAAAATCGGCAGCATTAGATTTTGTTAACGCCTTGTTATCAATTACTGAATCAAGATAACGAATAAAGCTTGAAAGCCCGTAGCGACCATTAGCAGTAAAATTCTCAGCACATTTAAGCACACTGTTAATTGCTCTGTAACGCTCTTCACCATTATCGGTTGATAAAAATATTTCAGTGATTGCAGTATCATCTATAAGCAATTTTACAAAATCGTAAATCGGATATGATGCTGAAATGTTTCTGTAAAAATCAAGCTTTCTTACAAAAAATTCTGCTTTCTTATTTGTTTTTGCGTATTCTAAAAGACAAGTGTAAATATCACACTTTTTATTGATTAATCTAATTTCAGAAATTTCTTCAGAAGAAAAACCAAAAAGTGGAGAAAGCATAACTGAAATAAGAGGTATATCAATAAGTGGATTGCTTACTGCCTTTATAAGTGAAACTAAGAGCTGAACCTCTCTGGAGTCAATGTTAACTTCATTATTTTCGAACACACAAGTAATACCTAAATCACTTAACGCTTTACTTAATGTATCTACACGCTTTTTAGGGCTTCTTAAAAGAATACAGAAATCGTCGTATCTTGCAGGGCGCATTGCTTCACCCTCACCTTTAACCAACACGCCTTTTTCAACAGTTTCTTTTATATATTTTGCAATATACTCTGCTTCTTTTTGTGAGAGTTCATCTGATTTAAGGCTCAGTGCATCGAGAACGTGAAGCTCTACTTCTGTTTCATTTGTTTCAGGGTAAGAAGCGCCACAATATAAATATTCATTTTCGTCATATTTAATCTCGCCTACTTCTTTTGTCATAAGCTTTGAAAAAATATAGTTTACACACTCGGTTATGGCTTTACGGCTTCTGAAATTCTTTTCTAATATAATCTGAGAAGCGGTATTAAATTCGCCTTCACAAAGTGGCAGTTTTTCTTTTAAATTCATAAAGAGTTCAGGACTTGCAAGACGGAAGCGGTAAATACTTTGTTTAACGTCACCAACGCAATAAAAATTCTTTTTATTTCTTGAAACAGTTTCAAAAAGAATATTTTGTGCTTCGTTTGTATCCTGGTATTCATCAATGAGAATTTCTTTATATTTTTCAGTTAACTCTTCTGCAAGTTCTGTTTTTTGAGCTTTGCCATTTTCATCGAACACAACTAACAAATCAATACATTTATGAAGAATATCGTCAAAAGAAAATGCATTGAGCTCTTTCTTTTTACCTTCAAGGGTATCTGAAAACAAATTAACGGCTTCACATAGTTTTTTTACAATCGGGTAAAGAATTTCACAATCAGCCTTGTTTTCTGCACTTGTAGGTAAAGTTTTTTCTAATATTTCATCAACACAATCCTTACACTCGCCCATAATTGAGTTTGTAAGTGAATAATAACTTCCTCTTGGCGCACGTGGATATTTTGCAACAGGAGCAGAATTTATATGCTCAATAAAATCATTCCAACGCTCTTCAAGGCAATCAAAAAGAAGTGTTTTCAGATTTTCAATATTCTGTGCAACTAATGATGTGAAATCATTTTCTTCGTTGACGTCTTCAATTATTGCATCACGCATTTCATCTAAAACGAGAATATAATACTGGAGCATTAATTCAGCGTATTTATAAATCTGCTTTGCAAATACAGAACTATTGATATCATTTTGAGGATTAAAATATTCAGTAATCTCCTGAAGCCACTTTTCAGGAGATGGATAAGAACGAGAAAACTCGTAAAGCTTAATTATAACTGACTCTAACTGTTTATCATCACGCTCTGACATAAAGAATGATTTTAAAGCCCCAAAAGATTCATCTTCATTCTCGTAAAGCTCGTTTAAAACCTCAGTTACACTTTCATTTTTCAAAACGTTGTGGTCGTTATCATCAATTACTGTAAAATCTGAGGACATACCAGCAATATGAAAATTTTCACGCACAATTTTTGCACAGAACGAGTCAATTGTGCAGATATCTGCTGCCGGAAGAAGTGCTAACTGATTTTTTAAATATGCTCTGTTTTCAGGATTATTTTTAATTTCCTGCTTTAATGCTTTACCTATTCTGTCGCGCATTTCACCTGCGGCTGCTTTTGTGAACGTAACAACGAGCAACTGTGATGATGAGCATAGATTCTTAGTATCGCAAAGAATATTTTTTACTCTTTCAGTTAAAACAGCTGTTTTACCAGAACCTGCTGCTGCAGATATCAAAACTTGCTCACCACGGGCAGAAATCGCCTTTTGCTGATTTTCGGTCCATACTCTACTCATTACAGTCACCCCCTAACATTTCGAGCACCTTGTTATGCTTTTCATTACATATTTCATTTGTTTTGTCGCCATCTTCAAAGCCACAGATTGAACGATAATCGCAATAGAAGCACTGTTTTGCCTGACCTGAAGAGCTCATTGGCAGCACAGGGAATTCGCCATTGTGAAGAGCTTCGCCCATTTCAATAATTTTACCATTCACAATTTCAGAAAGGTATTTAAAATTCTGAGGTGAATAATAGTTACCACTTAAGGTGTTATCCTTTTTATAAGAAACTGGGAGATAATCAGGGAACTTTTCTGCACCCATACCATTCAAAACGACAGGACTATTAAGCACCATACCAGAGAGCTTTCCACTATGGCGTTTTTGTGCATCAATATTATCCTGTGACGGGTTACGTGAGCTTAAATAATCTTTAATACCAATTCTTGATGGCAGATATAAAACGCCAGCAGGAACAGTTTCACCGTAATATTCGCCACCATTTTTAGTTATAGCCATTAAATAAAGCACCATTTGAAGATTAATACCACTTAAAAGATTAGAGAGTTTAAACTCTTTTTCACCAGTTTTATAATCAACAACTCTTATATATTTAATGCCATCTTTTTCCATTAAGTCAACTCTATCAACAGAGCCGTAAACTGAAATATTACCCTCTTCAAGTGGTAAATAGTACGCTGGAATTTTATTTTCATCACCTATAGACAATTCAAAATCAACGGGTTTAAAGCTTATTTCTGAAAATTCGTTTTTAAGCCTTTCAAAAATAAGCATAAGAACGTCTATCATTCTGTTATAAAGGAACATAAAGCGCTTTGATTTATCCCCGAAGCCACCCATTTTTTCTTCGAGATATTTTCTTAAATATTCAGCGACAAATTCTCTTAATTCACTTTCAGCAATGTTTAAAAATTCGCCATTTTTATATTGCGACAACACACTTTCTAAAACGCCGTGAATAATAAGGCCACTATCAGTCGGCTGAAGCTCTGCAGTTTTTATAGCATTTGCATTAAGACCATAACGGCAGAAAAATGAGAATGGGCACGTATAGAAACTATCTAACCTACTTGCAGAAACGCCTATATTTTCACCGAAAAGTTTTTTAGAAATCTCTGGATTTTTAAACTCGCCTTTTTTACCTGTTTTTGCAAGTGTAATACTTTCTAAGCGACCAAAATATTCAGGTTTATTTTTGAAATACTCATAAAGAGTACTTCTCAATTCACTATTTTCGTTATAAATTTTAGCGAGAGTGAAAAACGCAGAAAATTCACTTTCAATTCTTTCTTCTTCAGGAATATCGTTTGATGAAATCTCAGTAACATTTTCTAAAATTTCTTTTACATCTGAAATAAGCTCAGAGGCACCACTTGTTGTTTCGTCATCTGAAATCTCACGATATGACAAATAAAGCTTTTCACTTGCTGCTGTGAGCATACAATAAGCAATGAAACGTTCCTCAGAAATTGATTCTTCAAAAGCTGGTTTAATATTTAATGACATTTCGTTTGTAAGAATTCTTCTGTCACTATCAGTAAGGAGACCACCTACACTTGCAATACGTGGAAACTCATTTTTGTTTACACCAACAAGGAATATTACTTTTAAGTTTTCTGTTCTTATTCTATCGGCACTACCAACCTTAACTTCGTCGAGCCCCTGAGGAATTTCACCGATATCTTTTGAAAAAACGAGGATTGAAAAAAGTTCAAACCAACGTTTGATAGTATAAAATTTATCTTTGGTTATTTCTTCAATTGTTTCAAGAAGTTCAATTAAGGCATCCCATGATTTTTCTTTCTGGATTGCTTCAACAGGGAAACCTTCTTCATTCAAGCTCAATGACAATTCATAAAGCTTGTCCGCTACTTTTGTTTCAACAATAAAATCATAAACGGCTTTTGTTATTTCAGAGCCAGAAACACCATCACACGCTTTTTTTAATTTAATTAAAGGTAAAATAATCTTTTTTCTTAAATTGTTAAGATGCTCTATCTGTTTTTGGGTATTTTCATCTATAACGTTACCAAAGCCATCAGGATGCATTGTAAAATCATTAAGCCAGGCATTGCCACCAATACCCCACACTAAAACGTATTTTTCTAAAACAGCAACATCTGAAAACTCAAGCTCTGAAAGTCCTGTTTTTAAATATCTCATAACACTTTCAGTTTTAAAGCCATCGGCAATACATTCAATTGCAGATGTAATATGAATAAACAACGTTTCAAATGAAAGCGGACGACGGCTATCATCAAAAACAGGAACACCGTAACGCTTTAAAACGTCACACATTATTCTTTTATATTTATCATTTGAACGTTCAACAACGGCAATATCTTTACAACGATATTTACCGCTTCTTATGAGTTTTTTTATTTCTAAAGCAACTGTGTTGCATTCATCTGTAATGTCATTACATTTAAAAATTGTAACGTGACTACATTCATCTGTTTGCTTTTCGTAATCTTCCAAATAAATATTTCTTTCAATATGGCGAATACTTTTATTTAAGCGTTCAATTTCATTAATTTTAATTACAGGAGCAATTTTAACGTTTGCTTTATTTGCTAAAGAAATAAGTTTTTTCTCTAACTCCTGCATAAATATAAATGGTGACTCACCTTTCAGGTTTTCATCATTACAAATGGTAATATAAACGTCTTTAGCTCCAATCAAAGCAAGTCTTATGCATTTATATTCCTGCTCTGAAAATGCTCTGAAAGAATCTAAAAACACAGTTTTATTTTTAAAAAATTCTGTTTCTTCTGCAAACTTATTAAAATATTTTAATGCTTCAGTATCGTCAAAGTAACTACGGTGTAAAAGAGCGTTATAAGCATCATTTATGAGATTTATTTCATAAAGCTTATCTTTTAAAAGACCTGATGACATTTTTTCTGTTAAAGATAAAATCTCTTCACTACTAATATCGCAAGTTTCAAGCTCTTTACTGAAATCTATAAACGCCTGTAAGCCCGACACGTTGTGGCGGACTTTTGAAAATATTTTTAATTCACCTGAAAGCTCATTCAGCGCTTCACTCATATAAGCCATTCTTACGCCATCTGAAGCAAACATTTTACCTTGTAAAATTTTACTGTCAAGATTAGACATAGCAAGTCTCGGGAAGCTGAAAACCTGGATTTTTTGCATATCTTTAGCACCCAAAAGACCTAACATAGCTCTTTCGTTTTCAAACGAAAACTGGTCAGGCACTAAAAGAAGTGGTTTTTCACTTTCTATATTTATTAGCTCTTTAATTTTTTCTCGTACCCAGGTAGTTTTACCACTACCCGACCTACCTGTAACAATATGAAGCATAATACACCTCTAAAATAGATTAATTTCATTATAACATAAATTTGAAAAAATTTAAACTGTAAATCTATAATAACACAATGTATGTACCAAAAATGGAACTTTTTTCAAATTCTGCAAAATCTAAGGTATATTTATTTTAGCATAAGCAATATTTTTTGGTGAATAATATTGTTACCGAAATAATTTCGGAAAAGGAGTTGACAAAATATGTTAGACAGAATAGCTTTAATTCTTGTAACTATTGGTGCGCTTAACTGGGGTGCTATTGGTATTTTCCAATTTGACCTTGTTGCTTGGTTATTTGGCGGTCAGGCGGCTATAATTTCAAGAATTGTTTACACCCTTGTTGCTCTTGCGGGTATCTGGTGTATTTCTTTCCTTTTCAGAGAGCACAACGATGTACTTGAATCAACATCAGTTGAATAATAAAAAAATATCGGTTCAGGAATTAACCCGAACCGATATTTTTTTATTTTGCTTCAATATCAATTTTAACAATTTTATAAGTCATTTCGCCACGTGGTGCTTCAACAACTACCTTGTCGCCAACCTTGTGACCCATAAGAGCTTTACCAACTGGTGACTCGTCAGAAATTTTACCTTCTGCTGGGTTTGCCTGAGCAAAGCCTGTGATACGGAATGTTTTTTCTTGCGAACCACGAGCAGTTTCTTTAATAGTAACAACAGAACCAATGTGAACTGTTTCTGTGCTGATATCTTCTTCCATAATTTTTGCTCTTGAAATCATTGTTTCAAGTTCAAGAATTTCAGCCTCTAATTTACCTTGTTCTGATTTTGCTTCATCGTATTCGCTGTTTTCTGAAAGGTCACCAAAAGAAAGAGCAACCTTAATTTTTTCAGCAGTCTCTTTTCTGCCAACTGTCTTGAGATATTCAAGTTTATCTTGAAGCTCTTTAAGACCCTCGTGAGTTAAAATAACATCTTGCTGTGCCATCCTGATTACATCCTCTCGAATATATTATAAATAGATAGTGCTTTTCAATAAGTTGTATTATATAAAACCAAATTAAAAAAGTCAAGTAAAACAACAAATTAATTCGGATTTTATTCTATTACTACTGGATAACTTACTGATTTTAAAACTTCTTCATTCTGAGCGTCAAGAACTGTGATATTAACACTCTGCCCTTTAGTAGTGTAAATCTGGTAAGCCATAGAAGAACCCATAATTTTTAAAAGTGTTGCATCAAAATCTGAAAATTCTTCTGGAACCTTGTCTTTTTCGGCATAAACTTTTACATTACGAAAATCGTCATCGTATTTAATATCGGTAACATAATTCTCAGTGTCGTCAATAACAGCTTTAAAAGTATCTTTCACAGACTTTGATTTTAAATTCTTAAGCTCTGTGTAAGCAGACTCAGTCATTGTTAGAGTATATTCATTTGTTTCGTTATTTTTTGTGTGAAACAAGCCTTCAATTGAATCTAATTCTTCATAAAACTCAATTTCACTGAAATCATCTGAAAATTTATTGCCATCAATTACGACTTTAACGCTTGCCGTTTCTGCTTTTGTTGTATTTTCGGCTTCAGTTGAGTCGGGTGTTTTGTTACAACCAACGAACATTGTTACTGAAAGTAAAATTGATAATAAAAACGATAAATATTTTTTCATATTTTTCACACTTAATCCCAGAGTTTTTCAGGGTAAACGTTTGCCTCAACAAGTTCATTTACAGAAGCTACAACGCTTGGTTTATCTTCTTTATAAGTAACACCGAACCATTTTGCAGTAGTTTCTAAAACTTTAACTGTGCATTTATTTTCTGCTAACATATCTTTAACAATGAATGGTAAATAAAATTCACCTTTAAGTGGATTATTAACTAAAGCATCGTCTAAGAATTTTTTGAAATGCTCTTCTATTTCATCAATAAAGCTACTTGGGAAGCACCAGCAGTTCATTGAAACATTGACTTCTTCAGGAAGCTCTACCCAATTTTCTTCATCTTCAGTAAAGTAGATTTTGCCATCTTCTTTTCTTATAATTTTCGTTCTTTCAACAATGTCTGTTAAGAAGTTGTCGCTACTAACGTCACAAATACCACGTGAAACAGTACCGTTTTCTGTTAATGTATTATTTAATTTATATGCCGCCATAGCGTAATTTACTGGTTTAGCATTAAAATCAGCATTATCAATCCAAATTGAAATTACATTAAAAGCATCTCTGCCGTAGAAATCGTCAGCATTAATAACCATAAATGGCTCATTTACAACGCCTTTGCAAGAATAAATTGCGTGACCTGTACCCCAAGGCTTTACACGCTCTTCAGGAACTTTATAACCATCTGGTAAGTTATTAACATCCTGAAAAACATACTCTACCTTAACGAGCTTTGCAACCTTATCGCCAACAACTTCTCTGAAAATTTGCTCATTTTCTTTCTTTATAATGAATACTACTTTATTAAAGCCAGCTTTAACCGCATCATAAATAGAATAATCAATAATAATAGAATTATTAGGACCAACAGGCTCCATTTGTTTTAAGCCACCAAAACGGCTACCCATACCTGCCGCCATAATTACGAGTGTTTTATCCATAATAAATTTCTCCTTGAAAAAACATTTTTATAATTATACCATAATTTAACTTTTTTATCAACTGTTTATTGACTTTATTTAATTTTACAATATAATACATAGTAATAACTTTTATTTCTTGAAAGGTGTTTTTATGACTAAGCTTTTAATTAAACTTTTTATAAAGAATGCAGATGCCACCACCCCTAAAGGCAGAGAGCTTTTCGGGAGACTTGCTGGTGCAGTCGGAATAATTTGCAACCTAATTTTAAGTATAATGAAATTAATTATTGGTACTGTTACCAACAGTGTTTCTATTACTGCGGATGCTACAAACAATATTTCTGACGCTGGTTCTTCAATTGTTACGCTTGTAGGCTTCAGGCTTTCAGGCAAGCCTGCTGACAAAGACCACCCTTATGGTCACGCAAGAATTGAATATATTTCGAGTCTCATTATTTCGTTCATTATTTTACTTATTGGTTGCTCTATTTTTAAAGAGTCGGTTATTAAGATTTTTAAGCCCGAAGAAAGTCTTTTTAATATTGCAACTGTTATTATTCTTGTAACTTCAATATTTGTAAAACTCTGGCTTTCAGTTTTTAATACATATTTAGGTAAACAGATTGACTCAAAAGCACTTGAAGCTACTGCTATTGACTCAAGAAATGACGTTATAACCACAACTGCCGTTCTTATTGCAAGTGTGATTTCACATTTTACAGGCTTTAACCTTGATGGCTATATGGGTGTTATTGTTTCTATTTTCATTCTTATTTCGGGTATAAACCTTGTAAAAGAAACTCTCAACCCGCTTTTAGGTCAGCCACCTACAAAAGAGATGTTCGAGAGCATTGAAAAGAAAATATTATCTTACGATAACGTTTTAGGCGTTCACGACCTTATGGTGCATAGCTATGGACCAAACACATATTTCGCTTCTGCCCACATTGAAATGGATGCTAAAATTGATGTTTTAGTGTGTCACGACATTATGGACCAGATTGAAAGAGACTTTAAGAGTGACTTAAACATTCACCTTGTAGTGCATTTAGACCCGACAATTCTTGATTCACCTGAAATTAATGAGTTAAAAGAAATGGTTAACGACATTATTTGTGAAATTGACAGAGAGCTCACTTTCCACGATTTCAGAGTTGTTATGGGTGAAGAAAATAAAAACGTTCTTTTCGACGTTGTTGTTCCACCTGAATATAAATATTCCGATGAAGAGTTAGAAAAAATGATTACTAAAAGAATTACTGAAATGAGTAATGGTAAGATATTTACTGTTTTAGTTGTTGACCATAGTTATGGAGTACTTGAATAAAGCTAAGTTTGCCTTACGGCAAGTGATGTTATTTGTTACTTATATATTATAAAATGTCGATTTGTCTAAAATTGCACAATCCATCACAATTTTTTCTTGTTAAAATTCTAAGGAGAATATAAATATGTTAAATATAGCTATATGCGATGATGAGCAAATCATATGCAATGACATTCTTACACGTTTGCATAAAATTAACCCCACCTTCTTAGTAGATATTTTTAATTCTGGTGAAAAACTTTTACTAACAGACTTAAAATATGATATTATTTTTTTAGATATTGAAATGTCTGGAATGAATGGTATGGATGTAGCAGAAAAAATTATGCAGAGGAACAAAAAAATATATATCATTTTTCTCACAAGTCATTCTGAATTTATGCAAAACGCTTTTAAAGTCAGAGCTTTTAGATTTTTAACAAAGCCAATTTGTGAAGCAGATTTTACAGAATCTGTTTCACAAGCAGAAAAAGAATTATTAAAATTCAAAAAACTGTTTGTAACATCAAACTATGAAACCAATATCATAAACAAAGAACAAATTGTTTACATAGAAGCATTTGGTGATGGTTCTTTTGTTTATACTACTAATAAAGTTTATGAAAGTAACAAATCTTTAAAATACTGGGAAAACGAACTTGATAATGAACATTTCTTTAGAGTTCACAAGTCTTTTTTAATAGCACTACGTTATATTGAAAACACACATGAAAATTTGTTAACCCTGCAATATTATAATGAAGCCATTCCCATTTCAAGAAGAAATATGAAAGAATTTAAAAAATGTTTTTTAGATTATATAAAAAACTATGCAAGATATATTTAGGAGTTAAAAGTGAAAGTATTTTTTGAATTAACAAGTTTTGCGCTATCATTTATAAACTTAATTTTAATATCAGTATCTTTATACAAAATAAAAATAAAGTTCACTATGTTACGTATGCTCATTATCTTATTCCTAACTTCAATTTTTGTAACTATAACAATTTTAATCCCTTATGATTTTATTGTTTTATTGGGCTATGTCATAAGTTTTCTCTGTGTTTTAACATTATCTGAAGATATAAAACATTCTTTTGAAAAAGTGATTTCATCACAAATTTTGTTACTGATTTTAATTTTATCAATCACTCTAATCGCACAGATATTCAATGTTTTTTCATTTGATAACTTTGAACAGGAGAAAGTATCTTCAATACTAAATTCTATAGTATTATTTTTCATAATCGGTTTAAAGATTGGTAAATTCAAATTTAACGTTAGCTTCTCGAATTACACAAAAAAAGAAATCTGGCTATTTATCATGGGAGAAATTTCAGTCTTGATTATGCTTTTTGTAATTATGAGGTTAGTTGTCAGTACTTCTTCATGGTCAGGCTTAAAATTAACTTTAGTTATTTTTGGCATAAGTCTCGCCTTTTTTATGTATATAAATTACTATGTATTAAAAATACAATTTCAAAACCAATTCATAAAAACAGAAAAAAAACTCGTACTACAATTTTTAGCTTCTCAAGAAAACTATTATCTCATGTTGTTGGAAAAAGAAGAAAAAACAAAAGCTTTTCGTCACGATATAAAAAACCATATAATCTGTATGAAACATCTATGTGAAAGCAAAGACTATTTTGAATTAAAAGAATACCTTAATAAACTCGATATTTTTTCTTCTGAAAGAAGCGTTACAGTAAATACCGGAAACAATTTAATTGATATAATTATATCGGATTTAAAAACAAAATATCCAAATGTTAATATTTCTGTTTTTGGATGTTTTGAACCATTTATCAAAATCTCTCAAATTGATGTTTGCACAATATTTTCAAACTTAATAACAAATTCGTTTGAAGCTGCAAATCAAAGCGAAAAAAAAGAAGTAAAAATATTCATAAAGAAGCTAAACTCGAATCTTTTGGTTTCTATAACAAACAATGTTGCAAAGCCACCTAAAATTCAAAACAATACAATAAAAAGCACAAAACAAAGCGAAAGTCATGGATATGGAATACAAAATGCTAAAACATGTTTAAACAAATATGAAGGTAATGTAGAATTCTCTACCGATGAACAGTTATTTAAAGCTGATATTATTATCCCTAATATTTTAGAAGTCAAACTGTAAATGAACCGATAATCGAAAATATAATACCGATAAGCCATAAACAATTGAATTCCATAATAAAATGTAGTAAAAAGAGTCTGAGCCAAAGCTTCAGACTCTTTTTATATAGTTTAAAGGTGGGATTCGTATGATAAAAAGTGAACTAAACAGAATTTTTAAAAGTCGAAAAAGTATAATTACATTATTTATTATTGCAATTATGCCTATAATAGATTTTTTTACGCACATATATGGTGAAATTCTTGTGTATGGGGGTTATAACCCAACCTTTATTTTCCATCCTGTTTATTCGAGTTTTCTCTCTGGCTCTTCCATAGGTAGTTTTACACAAATTCTATTTTTTTGGTTATTGCCTCTTTATTTTTTAATTATCTACAGTGATAGTGCATCTATAGATTTAAAAAACAAATACAGCATTCCTCTTATAACAAGAATAGGAAAACAAGAATATTATAAAACAAAATTTAAAATAGCATTTCTTTTTCCGTTTATCAGCGTATTTGCTATTTTAACATTAAATTTATTACTAAACATACTTATTTTTCATTCTGGAACATCATTTGCTGGTTTAGAAGGCTATTACAACACCTTTGATAATTGGTCATCTTTTGGTTTTACACACCCATATATTTATTATTTGATTTACATTATTACTAATTCTTTTATTTGTGCTGGCTGTAGCATAATGGGACTTTGTTGTTCTATTTTATTTAAAAATCTTTATATAGCATATCCTGCAACATTCTTTATATGGTTTATACAAATAATCATCCCTTTTGGCATTGGTAATACAATTCAACCATATACGGAATATGGTTTTACTTATTTTGTTTCTGGATTGTTTATATTTATTTTAATACTTTTTGTTGTTTGCGCTATCACATATTTCTCAAAGGTGAAAAAAGATGAAATTTACTAAATTTCAAATAAAACGTATCGTATCCGCTCTAATATTTTTAATTTTTTGTTTTATATATAGATTTTTTATTGAAGGTATAAGTGAAAATACTTATTTTTATCAAATTACAGATTATACAATAAACACTTCAGGATACCTGAATTATTTCCATACAGCAACGTTTTACACAATTATTTATCTTTTCCTTTTAGGAAAACAAATTCACAAATTATCTAATCAAACACTTATTCGAAGATCCAGGAAAAATTTATATTTAAAAAACAATACTATTGCTATAAAATCAGCTTTTGTATATTCACTTTTATTTTTAGTACCTCATTTGGTATTTATGTATAAGTATTTTGATTTCTCAAAATTAATCGAAATAAACTTTAACAATATAATGTTAATTCAATTTATTTCATATTTCTTATATTTTTTCCTTATAGGCAATATAATGCTTTTAATCTATTATTTTACAATAAATAATACTTTGAGTCAGTTACTGACAATAACAATTAGTATTCTGTTAATGTTTGCTTACAGATTGTTAAATATATATTCACCTATTGAATTTGTTCTTGTATCAACAAAATACTATACTTATGGCTTAACAATAGATAATTTAATTATCTCTCTTTTATTATTCTTGCCAATTATATTTGTTTTTCTACTATCCCAAATTCATGTTTTGAAAGAAAGGGATGTTTTATAAATGCAAAGAATTGCACGTTTCTTTTTTGCAGTTGCCCTTATATTCATATCTTCTGTTATTTCTATAAATGCAAATCAAGGAATAGGATTAACTGCACTTTACAATGGTGTTAACGTAAGAAACAATTTGGCACTTTGTTTATCTGACTTTGTCATCATAGCTATAACTGTTTTTAATAATTTAGGCAAATGTGAGCAGTACTTATTTGGATATGGTAAATACTGTTTAGTAAGACATAAAAAAAGAGATTTACTTTTAATAAACATCTTATTCAAATCCATAGGATTTTGTGTGATTATTGTCTTTTTACGAACCATTGTATTTTTGTTAATCGCAAAATTTTCGACTGGTTTAGAATTTATAAACTATAATTCTTTAGTAAATTTCATTTTTATTAATATAACAACACTTTTTCATCTAACTTGCATACAAATAGTTCTTGAATTATCAATATCATCATTTGTTGGCTTAGTTTCAAGTCTATTCTATTATATTATATCCGTTTTTTTAGGTGGCACTTTAATTTCAAATGAAATATATTTCCCACTACTATTTATGACACCAAACTTTTATATGAAAACACGAAGTGATTTGCTTTGTGAAGCGTTAGGTTTGAATTTAATAAATCTATATATCATTTTATATTCATATATTCTTTTACTAACGATAACAAGCAAGTTAATTATTAAGAAAAAAGATATATTTTAGGAGGAATTTAAAATGAATGAAATAGTTATTGAAAATGTTACAAAAAAACTGAAAAACAAAATAGTTTTAGATAATGTTAATTTGAAATTTGAGGGTGGGCATATTTATGGATTAGTTGGACGGAATGGTAGCGGAAAAACTATGCTATTACGTGCTATTTGTGGACTAATTTTCCCTGATAAAGGTAAAATTCTTATTAACGGAAAGGAATTGCACAAAGAAATTTCTTTTCCGGAAAGTTGCGGAGTAATGATCGAAAACAATGAGTTATTACCCAATTTTTCTGCTTATGATAATTTAAAAATCTTATCTAAAATCAAAAACACTGCTACAGAAGAAGACATTATTAATACAATAGAATCAATTGGTCTCGACCCAAAAAGCAAAGCAAAAATCAAAACATATTCCCTGGGAATGAAACAAAGATTAAGTTTAGCGCAGGCTTTATTTGAAAATCCTGATATTTTACTTCTTGATGAACCAACTAATGCACTTGATGATAATGGTGTTAACACTATTAGAGATATATTACTTAAAGAAAAAGATGAAGGTAAACTCATAATTGTTGCCAGTCATAATAAAGAAGATATTACATTGTTGGCTGACACTATTATCAATGTATCAAATGGTACATTTATCTTTAGTTAATAATACATCTATTAATTAATATAGGAGGTTACTATGAAAAGATTTAAGAAACTAATTAGCATCACTCTTTGTATTTTTGCATTCGCAACAATTTTTGCTACAAATGCATTTGCAGCGGCTACTAATAACGATTACAATTTCGACTTCAAAATACAAGGTAGTGTTGATAATGCACAAGACCCAACCGGCAGATATAGAGGAACAACAAACAACAATCATTCGTGGAAAGTACAGTTAACATCTTCTGGTGAAGGCGAAAAAACAATAACAAAATTTTGGATTGAAAACAAAAATGGAACAAATGCAAGTTCTGCTTATAACATTAAGCAAGGCAACCCTGCTGAATATAAACCGGCTAATGATTACGGGGACAGTACAACTGTTTATTTAACTGGCGAAAACAATAATTACGCTTCATCAAAGCAATATGTTGTAAAAGGTTTTTGGGATGAAGAAACTGGTATATTTTTATAATATTTAAAAATAAAGATTAATAGATGTATTATAAAATAGCGAGATTTTATATAAAAAACTCGCTATTTTTAATTTTATTACCTTATTATTTTATTTTTCTTTTTTCAACTTACGAATTATAAACATTATTAACAATATTAATAGTACAACAGGCAATATTGAAATTAATACTAAACCTAAAACGCTTTTGCCTCCTGTTTCGCCAAGAATTGGAATTGCAATTAAAAATAAAAAGGTTGATATTGCAAATACAGTTATTATTGTCTGCCTTATTGTCTTTTTATATTTTTGGGTTGTTTCATCAACTACACCGAAAATCACTTCAAGAATAAACTCTATAAGAAACTCCAAAATTTCTTCCATAACTATTCCCCATTTTTATTAAATATTTTATCAAGAAACTTAAACATTGCTTTTTCAACAAAATTTGTGGGTTCTCGTGGTGGTTCTTCGCCGTTATTCTGCCTTAAAATTGCTTCTTTTTCTGATAAAAATTGATTTATGTATTCATTTTTACAATATTTCCATACTTTTATTGACTTTAAAATACTTGGTATAGTTAAAAAGATAAAAATCAAAAATGATAGAATTAACCAAGCTAATTCATCATCTTTTATGAACCAATATAAAAACAAAGCAATAAATGGTAACCCAGAAATAAATACAAGTAAATTTTTGATTGTTTTATTTCTTATCTTTTTTGAATTTTCGGCAAAAAATTTAACATTACTTATTGTTGAATTCTCATTTTTAACATAGACAGAATCAAAATCACATTGCGTTATCTTTTCTCTATAATCAAGGTGTTTTAAAACAAGAGTTTCACTTGATTCGTTAAATACGATGTCAAAAGATGTGCTACAATTAAGAAAAAAGAATGCTGAATCAGTTGTAAGAATTTCCCAAAACCAAAGTTCGCATAAAGCTGAGAAGAAAAAGAAGGTTCTGTCTTTTTCTAAAATATCAATCTGTATTCTTGCACTTTGAGAATTGATACTTAAAGTTGCAGTTTCGTTTTTCTTTAATATAGTTATTTGGTTATCACAAATAATCCGTATTTTTTTATAAGGTGTTTCATTAATAATCCTTAAATTCATTATATATCCCCCACGAATATAAAACTAAAGTTATTTTACATAATATTGGGCGGGTTGTCAATGATATACACGCTGAAGCGTGATGATATACAGTCCTGACGGACTGATGAGATACAACAACGGCGAGCCGTTGTTGATGATATACCAAGCCTATCGGCTTGGATAAAAAAAGACCAAGTCTTATGACTTGGTCTTTTTTGGTGGGAACAATAGGGCTCGAACCTATGACCCTCTGCTTGTAAGGCAGATGCTCTCCCAGCTGAGCTATGCTCCCGAAACACGAGTGCTATTATATCATAAATTAAATAAAAATCAAGTCATTTTTAAATAATTTTTACCAATTCTATAAAATTAAAAATAATACCAAATTTTTATAAAATACACTTGACACAAGGGGTTAGTTGTGTTAAAATATCTCACGTTGAACACACGCGGGTGTAGTTCAATGGTAGAATCCCAGCCTTCCAAGCTGGTCGTGTGGGTTCGATTCCCATCACCCGCTCCAAGTGAATATATGCGCTTTTAGCTCAGTTGGATAGAGCAACTGCCTTCTAAGCAGTAGGTCGGGGGTTCGAATCCCTCAAAGCGTGCCAGTTGTGGTGGATGTAGCTCAGTCGGTTAGAGCGCCAGATTGTGGCCCTGGAGGTCGTCGGTTCGATTCCGATCTTCCACCCCATTTTTTTAGGGATGTAGCCAAGTGGTAAGGCAACGGACTTTGACTCCGTCATTCGTAGGTTCAAATCCTGCCATCCCTGCCAAAAAATCCAAGTCTACGACTTGGATTTTTTCATTTATGCCCGTTAAGGGTATAACTTCATTTCAGCATTACTGAACTTCATAAAAAACGATTTTTATATTAATAATAAATGATGTAAAAAAACCGATGCTCTTCTGAGCATCGGTTTTCTATTTTATTCTTCAATCAAGCCATAATAACGACCAAACCAATAAGGAATTAAGAAGTTACCTGTGCTTGCGGCTGAGGTACCCCTACCATTATTTGGTTTATAAATGTTACTGTCAAAATTTGCGACAACTCTTTCGTCAATATCAAGAGCAACCTTAAGTTGTTTACTGCCACCCCATTTTTCTTGGCCCATATCAAATTCTAAATCCTTACGATTATTGTTAACCATAGGAATCTGAATAAAATCAAGTGGAATTTCTCTTAAGTGCTTAATTGCATACTCAATATCACAAACATCGTCTGTAAATGCATTGTAAGCTAAGTTAAAGAATGGATTTCTCTCTGTTCTTTCATACTCCCAATGCTGATGAAGTCCCATTAAAATATACGCTCTTATAGCAGGGTCTTTTTCAAGTCTTAAGAATGTTGTTGTGCAAAGGAAACCTAAGTTATCATCAATGTGGCAAACTCTTGCATCATCCTTTTTAGGCTGAGCGGCATTTAAAAGGTAATGCTCTTCGAATGCAAGTCTCAAGAATTCTTTTCTGTATTTTTCATCGCCTGACATATGGTAAGCAACGTTTAAGAACGTTAAAATTTCGAGTGAATTAATACATTTTTCCCAGAGCCACATACTCTTACCGTTTAATTCATCAGGGTCCCAGCAAGCCCAGGTTGTTGGTTTATCATCAATATCGTGAAGACGATATTTGTGCTCAATAATATGGTCAACAATATCGCAGATAATTTCTTTAATAAACTCTTTTTCTTTCTTATCTGCACAGAAATCATAGTAAAGTGAGAAGCCAAAGAAATGACCTGTCATTTCATCACTTGAGGTTTCGCCTAACCATTCACAGCTTCCATCTGGTGCTTTATGCCACTCGCCACCATCTATTTGCATATCAAGATTTTCGCCATAGCCCTCGTCGCCTTCATATCTCACAGCACGAGCAGTAAAGCCTTTTTTGCCTGTAATTTTAGTAAGAAGAGCACAAGCGTTCATTGTTCTTCTTGCAGCCTCTAAAACCTTTTTATCTTTTGTTACTGCATAACAATAGCAAATACCACCTAAATAATAGTGACTCCAGAGACCATCATTATCGGTAATATTAGGCTTACCTGTTGTGATATCGTTATTTTTGATATCGCCCATACCTGTAACAAAACCAGGCTCACGCACAAAATATTTTTCTGTGTAATCAAATACTCTTTGTGCTTTTTCAGAAAGTGTCATTTCTTCTTCATAAATTCTTGTAACACCTTTATCTGTTGCAGTCCAGATGTCATTACCAGAAAAGATAACGTCATTAACTTTTTCATCTAAAACCCAACGTGTTGCAGGAAGATATTTTTTAACACCATTTTTAACAAGAATCAAGCCCGCATTTGAAGCAAAAGCAATTCTGCCATCTTCAGCGAAAGCAATTTTATAAATTTCTTCACGTGGAAGCATTGAAATTTCATCTGGACCAAACCAAGAATTGTTATTATCATAAATATAAGCACCTTTGTCTGTTGCAAGCCACAAAAAGCCTGTTTTCTTATCAAAAGTGATTGAGTTAATATGGAAATATGGCATTGATGAATGCTCAGGGAATATGCACATCCAGTGCTTTCTCTTGCCAACAAACACTGAAAGAGCTGTGTCACAGTTTGCCATAAGCTTTCCTGGAGCAGAAGAAATGCCCTCAGATTTTAATTCATTCCAATGGAAATGTTCAAACTTACCATTAACTAATTTAAAAATATTCTCCTCTGTAATAAGGAATGTTTCAGTAGCGTATGTAATACCTTTAACTGTTTCTTCTAACGTTTGTAACTCACGGATTTTGCCTTTTTCTGCAACATAAACAGTTTTGTCTGATGCAAAATAAACCTTGCCCTCTTCGCATTGTGCAATTACTGAAACTGCACCGCAAGTAAATGAACCGAATTCACCATTTTCTTTTTTATAGTTCACACCATTTTCTGTACCAATGAAAATAGTACCATCACCTGCTGCACCTAAGCATAATGCTTTATCTGCCAAAAGTCCGTTTTCACCAGTAAAAACTTCTCGCATTCTTTGTGGGAACTTATTTGATTTATAAATGCCTTTTCTTTCCATATTAAACACCTTTTCTTATAACAACAGTCGAACACTTTCGTGTTCGGCTGTTTTCTTTTTTATTTCTTATAGCTTACTTTAATCTCATCTTTAACTGCAGTTACACTTATCTCACTTGTTTCCTGCTCTGCTCTTTCAATAAGAATATCTGCAATTTTATCTTCAATATCTTTTCTGATATTTCTTCTTATATCTCTTGCGCCTCTGCCACCATCAACAGATTTTGTTGCAATAATCTCGGCAACACCCTTGCCGACAACAAAATTAATACCCTTGTCTTTAAGTGGCTCTTTGAGTTCATCAATGAGAATATCTGCAATTTTCTTAAGATTTTCTTCGTTAAGATTATTGAAGAAGATAACTTCATCAACTCTGCCTATAAACTCAGGTCTTAAGAAATCCTTTAAGGCTTTCATTGCTTTATCTTTTGAATAATCGTTAGCATCTCTGTTAAAGCCTAATGCAGATTCTTTTTGCTCACTACCAGCGTTTGATGTCATAATTATAACAGTATTTTCAAAGCCGACAGTTCTGCCTTGAGCATCACTTGTTTTACCTTCATCAAGAATTTGAAGAAGAATATTTAAAACATCAGGGTGAGCTTTTTCAATTTCATCGAAGAGAATTACTGAATATGGTTTTCTTCTTACCTTTTCTGTAAGCTGACCAGCTTCATCGTAACCAACATAACCCGGAGGTGAACCTATAATTCTTGAAACACTATGTTTTTCCATAAACTCTGACATATCAAGTCTTATAAGAGTTTCAGGTGTTTCAAAAAGTTCATTTGCAAGTTGTTTTACGAGTTCTGTTTTACCAACACCTGTAGGACCAACGAAAATAAAAGATGCCGGTCTTCTTACTGCAGAAATCTGAACTCTGCTACGTCTTATAGCGGCACAAAGTGCTTCGACTGCTTCATCCTGACCAATAATTCTTGATTTTAACTTTTCTTCAAGGGTAGAAAGCTTCTTTAAATCATTCTCAATAATTTTTGTTGTAGGAATACCAGTCCAGAGATTAATAACTTTTGCAAGGTCCTGCTCTGTAACAGCGTTATCTGCTGCTTTTTCTTTAAGCTCTTCTTCCCCTGCTTCAAGCTTCATTTTCTCTGCTTTTGTGTTAGCTAATTTTTCATAGTCAATTTCGCCTTCAGTTACGTTGACGATTTCTTCAATTTCTTCATCAAGACGAACTAATTCTTTTTGAAGCTTCTCGTAATCACTTATTGCAACGTTTCGAAGATTTGCACAAGTACAAGCTTCATCAAGTAAGTCGATTGCCTTGTCTGGTAAAAATCTGTCGTTAATATATCTTTCAGAAAGTGTTACTGCTTTATAAACTAAATTATCACTTATAGAAACCTTATGATAATTTTCGTAATATTCTTTTATACCTAAAAGCATACTGTAGCAATCTGCAATAGATGGTTCTTCAACCTTTACAGGCTGGAAACGTCTCTCTAACGCCGCATCTTTTTCAATATGCTTTCTATATTCATTGAATGTAGTAGCACCGATAACCTGAATTTCACCACGTGAAAGAGCTGGTTTTAAGATGTTTGCAGCGTTCATTGAACCTTCTGCATCGCCACCGGTACCAACTAAGTTGTGAACCTCGTCAATAAAGAGAATTATATTACCCTCTTGCTTAACTTCGTCAATAAGACCTTTAATTCTACTTTCAAACTGACCACGGAACTGTGTACCAGCAAGAAGTGATGTAAGGTCTAAAAGATGAATTTCTTTATCAGCAATTTTTGCAGGAACCTCACCAGAAGCAATTTTTAAAGCAAGACCCTCTGCAATAGCAGTTTTACCAACACCTGGCTCACCAATTAAACAAGGGTTGTTTTTAGTTCTTCTGCAGAGAATTTGTATTGTTCTGTAAATTTCAGTATCTCTGCCGATAATTCTGTCTATTTTGCCATCTCTTGCTTTTTCAGTTAAATCGGTACAATAGAGGTTTAAGAATTTACGTTTTGTTTTCTTTTTATGCTTTTTAGTTTTCTTTTTTGAAGAATCGTCATCATCTTCTGAAATTTCTTCTTCAACGTCCAAATCTTCATCTTTTTTAGATGATTTGGCACCATCTGAATTAAAGAGATTCTGTAAAAATGGCATTGTACCAGCACCACCCGGTTGGAAGCCATCCATATCACCGAGCATATCGCCAAACTGCTCAGAAACAGCCTCTAATTCGTCATCTGTGATGCCCATGCTTTCCATCATTTGTTTTATAGGACCGATATTTAAATCCATCGCACATTTAATGCAAAAGCCTTCCTGTGTAGTTTTTTCGCCTTCAATTTTTGAAACAAAAATAACTGCAGGACGCTTTTTGCATTTACTACATATCATTTTATTATCCATCAATTTCTCCTGAGAAATAAATTACAATTAATTATTTTGATTTGTTTGCCTTTTTTTCTTTAACCTGACGAATAACATCAGGAATATAACTAAAGAATGCTACCATTGTAAGTATTGCCGAAATAATAACAAGTATCATCATAAGTGTATTTGGAATTGTGAAAAGATTTCTGAAAGCACCAACTTCTGGGCCGAAACCAATTATAAATACCATTACAACGTAGAATGCTAAAGTTGCTACTTTACCATAAATTTCTGCAGCGCCAGGACGAAGACCGATATTTAACATAATAACGCTACCTAAAACCATAATAAATTCTTTAACAATAAACACAAGGAAAACCCAACTGAATGCATTGAGCATTGAGTCTTCTGCTTTGTTGAAAGTTAAGAATAAGAGAACTGCTAAAGTGATTTGTGTTAACTTGTCTGCCAATGGGTCAAGCATTTTACCTAAGGCACTAATCTGATTGAATTTTCTTGCAATTTTACCATCTACACAGTCAGAAAGACCTGAAAGTGCAAGCACGATAACTGCAGGAACAAAATCACCTTGCATAAATAAGTACGCAAAAAGTGGTACAAGAAGAATTCTTATAAAACTGATTAAGTTTGGAATAGTCCAACAACCTTTAAATAACTCTTTCATATTTTTACCTCATTTCCACAACTTAAGGCAACGAGAGTCGAACCACGTACGCCTAAAATTAATTAAATATATTTAATAACGGATTGTTATTATTTACAAATTCAAGAATAATAGAAGAATTGATTATTGGTGATAACTCTTCATTATTAACAAAAACCAAAGCAGTTGATATAACAAATATAATTACTACTGCTTTTACAAGCCCTAAAAGTCCACCAGCTAATTTATTTGCTTGTTTTATAACAGGAAGCTTTTTAACAACTTTATTAAGCAAACGAATTACAAATGTTAAACAAATTGAAACAACAATAAAGAGTGCAATCATTGTTATTGCTTCTGTAATTGTAAGACAAATATTATCACCAATATTTGTCATTAACGCTTCAATTAATGACTCGTTACTATCAGGTGTAGAATTAACAACATTTGAAATTGCACTATTCAAATCAAAACCGAATTTTGAAGCAATATTTAAAGCACCCACAGGAAGCTCTGAAACGAGAGCATTAACACTCTCTGAAACAGAACCAAAATCTGTGCCAGATTCGTTAAGTCCTTTTTCTAACTCACTTTTTACAATTCCACGAACAAAAGCTTCATAAATAACTTTTGCAACAGGTGTTGCAAGAATATAAGCAATAACACCAGAGATAATTGTTGAAAGACCATCTAAAAGTGCTTTAACAAGACCTTTTTTAGCACCAAGAATTATCATCGCTACTGCCAAAGCAATAAAAATAATATCTAAAATATATTCCATATTATCCTCCTATATTGTAAAGCCGAGTTCAAGAGTACTGTCACCAAATGAATAACATCTTGAAACACTGCCTAAAGAATGAACGTAGCAATATTTATCTGTAGGATACACGCCATAAAGCTTACCTTTAATTTCAATAGTTCCTACTTTTCTGCCCTTAAGATTATATACCATTATTGAGTTTTCTGCAAGGGCAAATATATATTTTTCGCTCATTGTCATTGACTGCACCTTGTAATCAAGAGGTATTGTTTTCTTTAACTTTCCATAAGCTGAATAAACAGAAATCTCAAAAACGTTGGCACTACCGAATTTCGCAAGACAAAGGGCGTAATTGCCTTTTAAGTTTGTATCAACTGAAACAAATTCACTCGCAAAATACTTAGTTACTTCTTTTAACTCGTCGCCGTTTTTCTTAATCTGATAAATCCCTTTATCTCCAAAAAGTGTTAACGTAGAACCACTTGTAAATTTCAAATCAAGAGCCGTTACATCAACAATCTTTTGTGTATTAAGTGCTGAACTGTATTCAAAACCAAAGAAATGAACCACTGTATAAATAGCACCATTTTCAGCATTGAGCGTTGCAACACCAGCAAATTTACCATCATCTGAAAGAGTTATATCTGCTATATGCTCAAATGCACAGTTCCATTGAAAACGAACTTCACCAGATTTATCGAACACCGCTAAAACACTTGTTGATTTATCGCCTCTTATTGCAAAACCATAGTTACCATTACTACCATACTCAGCAGTAATTATAACCCCTGCGGTGTTTCCTGAAGAAACCTTGCCTTTTTCTGTAATTAATATGTAGCCTGTACCATTACGGTCAAAGACAACACCTTTGTTATTATTGATTGTAAAAGCAGGTCTTGAAAAAGAGTGTTTTTCAGAAAAAACTATATTTCCGTTAGTGTCATAAACAACAATCATCTTATCAGTGAGCAAGAGAACATTGTCCCCTATAATACCCATATTGATAACGGTATCACTTTCAACAGCTACTGGGTAATTTTTACCACCACCGAAAAGTCCGGTTGAAACTCGTGCGGCAATTGCATCAAATGGCAAAATACCGATAGCAGAAAACAAGAAAGTAATTAAAAATACACCCACCAAAGTTAAGGCGATTATAGAAATTGCTCTTTGTTCCTTAGA
Organism: Oscillospiraceae bacterium; assembly: GCA_015066465.1. Taxonomy (GTDB): domain Bacteria; phylum Bacillota; class Clostridia; order Oscillospirales; family Acutalibacteraceae; genus DTU089. The sequence goes on along the minus strand of SVOI01000025.1, from coordinate 7,959 downwards.
AAGCTTACTGACTCTTTTTTCTAAAGCATAGCCTGTATTCAATTCTTTTAGTCTAATCTTCATAATTTTCACTTCCGTAAAAAACTTTATTAAGATACAAACCATCGGGAATTGCGGTTATACCAGCATTTTTACGGTCACCGCTTTCGATAAGCTTAAGTATTTCTTCTTTTTTTATTTTGCCTTCAGCAACATATAAAAGCGTACCAGCCATTATACGAACCATATTATATAAAAAGCCGTTGCCACGAACTTTAAATATAACCATATCGCCGTCTCGTCTCACAGAGGCACTATAAATTGTTCTCACTTTTGAAACAACTGTTGCACCAGATGCACAAAAGGCTGAAAAGTCATGTTCACCTAAAAAGCACTGACAAGCTTCATTAAGAAGTTTTTCATCAAGTTTTTTATATTTATAATGACACACCTTTTTATACATAAAGGGAGATAATTTTTCTGTATTTAAAAACACATATTCATACTCTTTACTTACTGCATCAAACTGTGCATTAAATTCAAGCGAAACTTCATTACAAGAAACCACAAGAATTTCAGGTGTGAGAAAAGAACCTAATGCAACAGGAAAAGAGTCGCAAGGAATAGTAGTTTCGGTTTTTACGTTAAAGCAATATTCTTTAGCGTGAACGCCTGCATCAGTACGGCTACAACCATTGATAACTACATCTTCACCCGTAAGACTTTTGAATGCATTTTTTAATTCCCCTTGCACAGTTCTTAAATCGTTCTGAATTTGCCAACCATGAAACTGAGAACCATCAAAGGTTATTTTAAAAAACAGGTTTCTCATAATTATATTAACGCCTCAAACTGAAAATTCATAAAAATAATTACTGCACAAACAAGAATTGTAACAATTAAAGCAATAGAGTCACGGAAAGTAAACTGCATTTTTCTCATTCGTGTTCTGCCCTTGCCACCCACGTAACATCTGCAGGACATAGCATCAGCTAACTCGAATGCCCTTTTGAAAGATGAAATTATAAGCGGAATAAATATAGGGAAAAGTGCTTTTATTCTTTTTAAAAGATTACCGCTTTCAAAATCTGCACCACGTGCTTTTTGTGCTGACATAATTCTATCAATTTCATCAATGAGTGTCGGAATAAATCTAAGAGCGATTGTCATCATCATGGCAAACGTATGAATATCAATTTTAAACACCTTTAATGGTGAAAGAAGTCTTTCAATAGCATCTGTCAAATCTGTTGGGGAGGTTGTGTAAGTAAGAAGCGAGCTTATTACTAATAACGCTACAATTCTAACCGCAATAAATATTGCAGTGTATATACCGCCATCGGTTATAGCAATTTTTTTATAGCTCCACAAAACGTCGCCCGTGTTATTGTAGTAAAGCTGTAAAACTGACGTAAGTAAAATAATTGGTAAAAGTGGTTTTAAGCTTTTTACCATTAACTTAGGTGAAAGCTTTGAAAAAGCGTAACAAGCCGCAACTGTAAGGAGCATAACTCCCATTGAAGCGAAATTTTTACATATAAATATAAAAATTATAAGTACAAAGCAAGCAATAATTTTTGCTCTTGCATCTAATTTATGAAGAAATGAATTTCCAGGGAAATATTGACCGATTGTAATATCTTTAACCACTTATCTTCCCCCTTTTAAGAAATTCAATTAATTTTTCTTTACCTTGTTTTACTGTATAAACATCTGTTGGTACATCATAACCAGCTTCTTTAAGCTTTAAGAAAACTCGTGTTATTTCTGGAACGTCAAGACCTAATTTCATAAGTTCATCACCTTTAGAGTAAACCTCTTCAACAGCTCCATTCATAACGATATTACCATCTGAAAGAACTAAGACTCTGTCTGCTACTAAAGCAACATCATCCATATTATGAGACACAAAAATAACGGTACTGCCAGTTGTTTTGTTGTAGTGTTTAATTAAATTAAGTAAATCGTTTTTACCAACAGGGTCAAGACCAGCAGTTGGCTCATCTAACACTAAAACCTTTGGTTTCATTGAAATAACACCAGCTATTGCAACTCGGCGTTTTTCGCCACCAGACAAATCAAATGGTGATTTTTCTAAATATTCATCTGTTAAACCAACAAATTTAATTGATTCTAAAACACGTTCTTTAATTTCACTTTCTGAAAGCCCCATATTTTTAGGACCAAATGCGATATCTTCATATACAGTTGATTCAAAAAGCTGATGTTCAGGATACTGGAAGCAAAGACCAACACCAAAACGGCATTTTCTTACGTTTTCTTTTGAACTCCAGATGTTTTCATCCTGAAAGAAAACCTCGCCACTTTCTGGCTTTAAAAGACCATTAAGATGTTGCAAAAGTGTACTTTTACCTGAACCGGTATGACCAATTACGCCAACAATTTCACCTAATTCAAAATCAACAGACACGCCTTTTAGAGCACCTATCTGAAAAGGGGTGCCCTTGGAGTATTCGTATTTTAAATTTTTAACTGAAAGTACTGACATAATTTATAATCCTTTTGTTTTACTGTATTTTTTTAAATGCCTCTAAAAATGAATCTTCTGTTAAAACCTTAGTACCTAAATCGTAGCCTTCCTTCTTTAATTCCAAGGCTAATTCTAATGGCTTTGGTACTGAAAGACCAATTTTCTTTAATTCTTCTGTATTTTTAAATACTTCTTCTGGTGTACCATCAAAAACAACTACACCATCATTCATAACAACAACTCTGTCGGCATTTACGGCTTCATCCATAAAATGAGTAACAAGAATAATTGTCATACCCAAATCTTCTTTAAGGCGTTGTAAAGCATTTATAACTTCTTTTCTGCCTTTGGGGTCAAGCATTGCAGTAGGCTCGTCCAGAACAATACATTTAGTCTGCATAGCAATAGCACCAGCTATTGCCACTCTTTGCTTCTGACCACCAGATAATTTATGTGGCTCGTGAAGACGATAATCATACATATCAACAATTTTTAAGGCTTCATCTACCCTTTTTCTGATTTCTTCACGTGGAACACCTAAATTTTCAGGACCGAATGCAACGTCATCCTCAACAATAGTTGCAACAATCTGGTTATCAGGATTCTGGAAAACCATACCGACGTTTTGCCTTATTTTAATTTCATTTTCTTCGTCACTTGTATCAAGACCGAAGCTTATAACTTTACCACTTGACGGGTAATTTATAGCATTCATAAGCTTTGCTAAGGTTGATTTACCAGAGCCATTATGACCTAAAACGCAAGTAAACTGCCCAGCATAAAAATCAAGTGACAAATCATTTATAACTTCTGTATCTTCTTCAGAATACTTAAAAGAAACATTTTTAAATTCTATAATTTTTTCCATATTACTTCTTCCAGATAGCAGTTGAACCACAAGGTAAAATGAGTCCGTTTTCTGAAACTCTTAAACCGATTTCATCTGCTTCGGCTCTACCGCCAAAATCTTTAACTATAGTCGAATTCAATATGTAACTCATTACTGCTGGTGAAAGCCCAGCTGTGTACGAATTTACAAGAACTGCGAGTGGGTCATCACTTAAAACCTGTTTACACATTTCAATAAAGCCGTAAACTTCGTTTTCTAATTTCCACACTTCGCCACCTGGCCCTCTGCCGTAAGATGGTGGGTCCATTATGATAATATCATATTTCTTTTCTCTGCGAATTTCACGTGCGACGAATTTCATGCAATCGTCAACAATCCATCTTACAGGCCTGTCTGCAACGCCAGATGATGCCGCATTTTCTCTTGCCCATTGAACCATACCTTTTGAAGCATCAACGTGAACAACTGATGCACCCGCCTTTAACGCAGAAACTGTTGCGGCACCCGTATAAGCGAAAAGGTTAAGCACTTTAACGTCTTCACGACCACTGTTTTTAATAATATCTCTTACCAATTCCCAGTTACAAGCCTGTTCAGGAAATACACCCGTATGTTTAAATGACATTGGTTTTAAATTAAACTCTAAATCGTTAAATTTAATTTGCCATACTTCAGGAATTTTCTTGTAAAACTGCCACGAGCCACCACCAGTATTTGAACGGTGATATCTCGCATGTGCTTCACGCCATAATTTATTTTTCTTTTCGGTTTTCCATATAACTTGTGGGTCAGGGCGAATTAAAATAATATCGCCCCACCTTTCAAGTCTTTCGCCGTCAGAACAATCTATAAGTTCATAATCTTTCCAAGCGTCAGTAATACGCATTAAAGTAATCGCTCCTTAATAACTTCTGCAAGTTCTTCTGCAAGAACCTGAATTTTTTGTTCATCGTTACCTTCTAACATAACTCTTATAAGTGGTTCTGTACCAGAAACACGAACAAGAACTCTACCGTCGTTACCTAATTCTTTTTCTGCTCTTTCAATTGCAATTTTGATTTCTTTATCGTGTGGGAAGCGTGCTTTACCAAAATCTGAAACGCGAACGTTGATAAGTGTTTGTGGATAAACTTTCATTTCACTTGCAAGTTCTGAAAGTTTTTTGCCTGTTTCTTTCATAACTAAAAGAAGCTTTAAAGCAGAAAGCTCACCATCACCAGTAGTTGAATGGTCTGAGAAAATAATATGACCTGACTGTTCACCACCGATATTGTGACCACCTTTTAACATATTTTCAAGAACGTAGCGGTCGCCAACCTTTGCTTTTTCACACTCTATGCCATTTTCTTCACAGAATTTAAAAAAGCCCATATTACTCATAACTGTAACAACTGCTGTGTTATTGTTGAGTTTGTTTTTTGATTTCATATGTTTTGCGAAAATTGAAATGAGTTTATCGCCATCAACCTCGCTACCATTTTCATCAATTGCTAAAAATCTGTCAGCATCGCCATCAAAAGCAAGACCAACGTCACAATTATTTCTTACAACGAAATCACTTAACAATTCCAAGTGTGTTGAACCACAGTTTTCGTTAATATTAGTACCATTTGGGTGAGCACCAATAAAGAAAGCATTAGGACAAAGCTTCATAAATAAGTTAGGTGCAATTACAGAAGAAGCACCATTTGCACAGTCAACTGCAATTCTTAAATCTGATAAAGAATCAATATTATTTTCTTCCATATCATTTTCTACAATATCTAAAAGATACTCTGTGTAATCTTTCTGACAAGTTCTCGCTCTTGTTACACGACCTACTTCACCACCAACCTTTATAGGTGGAACTTGTGATTTATCTAAAATAATTGCTTCAATTTCTTCTTCTAAAGCATCTGGTAATTTATAACCTGTACCCTGGAAAATTTTAATTCCGTTATATTCACAAGGGTTATGTGAAGCAGAAATCATCACAGCTGCATCGTACTCGTATTTTCTTACAAGATATGCTACAGCAGGTGTTGGAATTTCACCTAAAAGCATAACGTCTGCGCCAACTGAACAGAGACCTGCTGTAATTGCAGACTCTAACATCTGTGAAGAAGCTCTTGTATCCATACCAATAAGAACTTTTGGTTTCTTATTAGTTTGCTTTGTTAATACCATAGCAGCTGCTCTGCCGATTTCCATTGCTAATTCGCAAGTAAGTTCACTGTTTGCAATACCTCTTGCGCCATCTGTTCCAAATAATCTACCCATACAAAAATCTCCTTTTTAATAATTTTTGAATGTACTTTGTTCACCATCTTCTGTTGGTGGTGTTAAACCTAAATGTCTGTAACCCAAAGGCGTTACCTTTCTGCCACGTGGGGTTCTGGTTAAAAATCCCAACTGCATTAAATATGGCTCATACACATCTTCTATTGTAACCGATTCTTCACCGATTAATGCAGAAATAGTTTCAAGACCAACTGGGCCACCGTTATAATTTTCAATCATGGCAGTTAAAAGATTGCGATCAACAAGGTCGAGACCTAATTCATCAATTTCCATTCTTGCTAATGCATTCTGTGCATTTTCTACTGAAATAACGCCATCTCCCATAACTTCAGCGTAATCTCTTGCACGTTTTAAAAGTCTGTTTGCAATTCTTGGTGTGCCTCGTGAACGTGATGCTACTTCTAATGCACCATCATCATCTATACCAACATTTAAAATATTTGCACTTCGTTTTACTATTCTTGCCAATTCTTCTGGTGAATAAAGCTCGAGTCTTAATATAACACCGAATCTATCTCTCATAGGTGCAGAAAGCTGACCAGCTCGTGTTGTAGCACCAATTAAAGTGAAGCGTTTTAAATCAAGTCTTATTGAACGTGCTGATGGACCTTTGCCGATAATTATATCTAAAGCAAAATCCTCCATAGCAGGATAAAGCACTTCTTCAATGCTTCTTGAAAGACGATGAATTTCATCAATAAAGAGAACGTCACCATCATTAAGACTTGTTAAAAGAGCGGCTAAATCACCAGGCTTTTCAATAGCGGGACCAGATGTAACACGTATCTGAACTCCCATTTCATTAGCAATAATACCCGCTAAAGTTGTTTTACCGAGACCTGGCGGGCCATAAAGAAGAACGTGGTCTAATGACTCTTTACGTTTTTTAGCGGCTTCAATATAAATTTTTAAATTTTCTTTTACCTTCTCCTGACCAACGTATTCGTCTAATGCATGTGGTCTTAAAGAGGTTTCAATATCATTATCATTCCCTGTATATTCGGGAGTAATAATTCTTTCTTCATCTGCAATAAAAAAATCGTTCATTTTTTCACCTTTGATTTATAAATCTGATTATCAGAATCTTAATGTCATATTTTTAAGAGCACCTTTAATAAGGTCTTCTACTGAAAGTGACTGGTCTAATTTACTAATAGCAACAGAAGCTTCGGTTTGTGTATAACCTAAAGCAGTTAACGCGGCTATTGCTTCTTGTGAATTACTCTTTGCACTTACTTGTGAAACTGCACTCGAAATGTTACTACTTTCTTCACTTATAAAGCTTACGTTTGCAATTTTATCTTTAAGTTCAAGAACAATTCTCTGTGCGAGTTTAGGACCAACACCGTTTGCCTGAGTAATTGCCTTAGTGTCACCTGATGCTACTGCAACTGCAAAATTGTCTGGAGTAAGCTCTGAAAGAATCGCAAGAGCAGCCTTTGGACCAACACCCGAAACACCTAAAAGTAATTTGAATGCATCTAATTCTTCATTAGTGTAAAATCCGAATAAATCAAGAGCATCTTCACGGACGTTAAGGTAAGTAAAAAGTGTTTCTTCCTGATTACTTGAAGCATTAATTCTTGCTATTGTAGAACGTGTTGTAAAGCATTTAAAGCCTACACCACCAACAAGTAAAGCAACACTCTGCTCATCCTTGTGAATTATTTTACCAGTTAAACTATAAAACATTTTTAAAATCTCCCATTCATAATAAGTGAACCACTTGCATGACCGTGACAGATAGCAAGCGCTAAAGCATCGGCGGCATCATCTGGTTTTGGAATTTTATCTAAATGCAAAAACGTCTTTGTCATTTCCTGAACCTGAGTTTTTTCAGCTCTGCCGTAGCCTACTATACTCTGTTTTACTTGTAACGGAGTATATTCAAAAATAGGGATTCCCATATTTTGCACCGCTAAAACAATAACGCCCCTTGCTTGCGCAACGTCAATAGCAGTTTTTTGGTTTGTGTTAAAATAAAGTCTTTCAATACTTACTGCATCTGGTTTAAATTTTTCTAAAAGCTCAGTAAGGTCGTCATATATCTTTTTAAGACGTTCGTTAAACGGCATATCTTTATCAGTAGTAACAGCACCATAACCCAAGAGCTTAAAGTCATTTTTTTCATAACGTACAATACCACAGCCGACTATTGCATAGCCTGGGTCTATACCGAAAATTACCACTGATTTCACCTCTCATATTACAAAAAGCAATACTACGACATTTTAAACTGATTTATTATATCACATATTACATTATATTGCAAGTTTTTGACTCTAATTTACAGTATTGCTTTTTGTTATATTAAAGGGTATAATCTGTGTGGTGATTTTATGTATATCTGTAACGATTG
>SVOI01000024.1 GCA_015066465.1 Oscillospiraceae bacterium | reverse complement strand
GAGAATAAGCGATAAGACTGAAAAAGAGATTTCTGAGTTTGTAGATACCGCTTTGAGTAACGGTGCAAACTTTTTTGACCATGCCGATATTTATGGCGGTGGTAAAAGTGAAGAGGTTTTTGGTAAAGCAATTGCTTCAATAGACAGAGAAAAACTTTTAATTCAGACAAAATGTGGCATATGTAAAGGTTTTTTCGATTTTTCTTATGACCACATTGTAAATTCTGTTGATGGCAGTCTTAAAAGACTTGGTACAGATTATATAGATGTTTTACTTCTTCATAGACCAGATGCTCTTATGGAGCCAGAAGAAGTAGCAAAGGCATTTGAGTATTTAAAAACTTCAGGCAAAGTCCGTTATTTTGGCGTTTCTAATCAGAATCCTCATCAGATGGCTCTTTTACAGAATTCTTTAAACGTTCCGATTTGCGCAAATCAGTTGCAATTTGGTGTTATGCATACACCGATGATAGATTTTGGTGTTAATGTTAATATGCAAAACACAGCGGGTGTAAACAGAGATGCTGGTAATATAGAATATTGCAGACTTAATAATATTACAATTCAACCATGGTCACCGATGCAACACGGATTTTTCAAAGGTTGCTTTATAGATAATGAAAAATTTCCGAAACTTAATGAGACACTTCAAAAAATCGGAGAAAAATATGGTGCTTCAAAAACTACAATAGCTTTCAGTTGGATTCTTCGTCACCCTGCAAAAATGCAACCTGTTACAGGCACTACAAATTTAGAGAGACTTAAAGATTGCTTAAGGGCAAGCGAAATAGAAATCACCCGTGAAGAATGGTATGAAATTTATCGTTCGGCAGGAAATATTTTACCATAAGGGGATAGTATATTATGAAAAAATCAATTAAAATTCTATCTTTAATTATTGCACTTACAGTTATTTTCAGTTGTGTGAGCGTTTCTGCTTTTGCTTTAGAAAACTCTAAAAATTATTACTATTTTGATGCAATAAATGGTGATGATAGAAATAGTGGTACAGATATTGACCACCCAATAAAGACTATTGATGGTCTTAAAGAACTTAATATAGGACCAGGTACTCATTTTTTATTTAAAAATGGTGGCGAATATGAGTGTGCAGTTTTGCTTACTTGTAGTGGTACAAAAGAAAATCCAGTTGTTATTTCTTCTTATGGTGAAGGGGAAAGAGCGATTTTAAAAACAGATGAAAAAACAGAAGTATTCCGTCTTTTTGATTGCTCTTATGTAACAATTTCAAATTTACATATAAAAGCACCAAATGGTGGTGGTATCTGGATTGATACATTAAACCAGACTTCAGAGGGCATTATTATTGATAATGTTTATTTTGAAGATATGCAAAACTATAAAGTGCACAGCCGTGACGATAACACAAACGGTGCGGCAGTTGGTAGAGCGGCAGTTATGGTTAAGGGTCTTCCTGCAAGGTCAAGATATGCTGTGAATAACCTTACAATAAGAAACTGCGAAGTATATAACTGTGCTAACGGTTTTATGATTTGGGGTTCGTGGAATGACCAGCAACTCCCTTGGTGTGAAACTGAAGAAGAAATTGACCCTGTTTATAACGAGGGCTTACTCATTGAAAATTGCTATTTTCACGAGATGGATGCTGAAGCAGTTATAGTTGGTATGTGCGATGGTGCTTTGGTTACAAATTGCCGTGCAATTAATTGCTGTCAGGGTGAGGGCGTTGACGAAAATGGTGAAATTGAGTATTTTACTGCGGCAATGTGGTTCTGGGGTAGCGAAAACAGTACTATTCAATACTGTGAAATAGCAGGTCAGAAAAACTTTGGCGATGGTATGGCAGTCGACTTTGACTCTCACACAAACAACTGCACTTATCAGTATATTTATTCTCACGACAACATTCGTTTTATGTGTAATAACCCGAATTACAGTGGTCATCACGGGAACACAGTCCGTTACTGTCTTTCTGTAAACGATAATGTCGGACGTTCAACAACTGCAGTTGGTAGTTGTGGTGAGCACGAGTTCAGTTTCTATAATAATACAATTATAAATTGTGGCGAATTCCAGCTTAAAAATATGTATAATTCATACGTTGCAAACAACATAATTGTTCTTGCAGATGGTGAACATTTTGCATACGATTTTGACCCTACAAGAAAAAATGTTTATGAAAACAACTGTTACTACAATGCATTATCTCCGCTTGTAGATATAAGGTCAAGAAATATTCTTCCTGGCTTTACCGGTGGGAAATCTTCTGATATAAACAGTTTTACTCTTTCAAAAGATTCACCGCTTATTGGTGGTGGCGTTAAAATTGATGACGGCATAACAACTGACTTTTTCGGTAACGAAATAGTTAGTAACAACATTGGTTGCTATGGTGGTACTGGTACAGATGCTGAGTATATACCAGAAAGTGCTGAAAGTGTAATGCTCAGAGCGATAATGAGTCTTATTAATAATCTTATTTCAAGTATAATAAACGCATTTGATTAATAAATAGGGGTGGAGATGGTGAAGAACTACAAGAAATGCATTTTTTCTGCAATTTTATTGTTGTTGATTTTATTTTCTTTTACTGTAAATGCTTTTGCAAACGAAGGTTTTGTGCTTAAAGAGTGCGCTGTTCTCACAAGTTCCGAACCTGATTGGTGGGGCGCTGGGGTGCAGTACGGAAGATTACTTGTGCTCAAAAATCAAGGCAATTCAGATGATGGTGCAATTCTTGCAACACATTGTGAACTTAATGCAGGACTCGAAGAGTATAATCCAAGATATCCGATTTATAAAAGTACAGATAATGGTAAAAATTGGGATGTTATAACTTATGTTACTGATACTCTTACCGGAGCGAATTCTGAGTGGAATCCTTTTCTTTTTGAATTAGAAAAAGATTGTGGTAAGTATAAAAAAGGGACTGTTATTTTAGCTGGTTGTTCAATTGACCCGGAACATAAAAAAGAGTCGTACATAAGACTGTATTTCAGTACAGACGGTGGTTCTACTTTTGAACAAGGTGTTGTGGTAGCAAGTGGTGGAGGTCTTGAAGAAGGTGTATGGGAACCATTTTTATTGCAACTTGATGATGGCAGACTTGTTTGTTATTATTCAGATGATTCTGGCAAAGAGCATTCACAGAAAATAGTTTACAAAACTTCAGATGATGCAGAAAATTGGAGTGGTACAACGGACGTTGTAGCAAGTAGGAATTTTGATGAACGACCGGGTATGCCTGTTGTAACGAGACTTGGCGACGGCAGATATTTTATGGTTTACGAAGTTGTTGATAAAAAAGGTGTTAGTGGTAATCCGATTTATTCGAGATATTCAGACGATGGTCTTGATTGGGGTAATCCGAAATATATCGGTAAAGAAGTAGTAAGTTATTATGGTGGTAAAAAAGCTCTCGGTTCAGCTCCTTTTTGTGCATGGACTCCTGTGGGTGGTGAAAATGGAACACTTATAGTGGGTGGTACCTTTATGAGAACTGGTGAAAGCAATACAGGTAGCGATTTATTCATAAGTGATGATAATGGCAGAAGTTTTGTTGCTATACCACATATGATTTCGTATACGGCAACAAACAATGCAGGATACAGTAATTCTTTTGCTTTCTCTGAAGATGGCAAGGATATGTATTTGATTAATAATCCGCAAAACCCTGATAATCGTGGAAAGTCAAGGATGCTTTTTATTACAGTTGATTTTGAAAGTAGTCTACAACTATTTAATATTGAAGGAATAAGAAATACTGCTATTATGCCTGTTGTTCTTGTTTCAGGAGGGGTTACTTTTAGTGCGATAGTAATCATTATATTAATATTGATTGTTAAAAAGAAAAGGAATAAGAAAAAATGAACGGAATGACACGCAGAGAACGTCAGATTTTTGATATTGATAAAATATTAGAAATACTCGATAAATCAAAAGTTATACATATTGGAATGGTTGATGGTGACGAGCCTTACGTTGTGCCAATGAATTATGGCTACACTTACGAGAATGAAAAGCTTACTATATGGCTTCACGGAGCAACAACTGGCAGAAAACTTGATATTATAAGAAAAAATCCAAAAGTGTTTTTCGAGATGGAATGTGATTTAGTTCCATTTGAGGGTGACGTTGCCTGTAAATATGGCTTAAGTTATTCTTCACTTATGGGTAAAGGTATTGCCACAATTATTGAAGATTCTGAAGAAAAACAAAAAGCACTTTCGCTTCTTATGAAAACACAGGTTAATAAAGATTTTCAGTTCAATGAAAAATTAGCATCTGTTGTAGGAATAATTAAAATTGAAGTGTCAGAATTTACTGCGAAGCACAGACCTTTACCAAGTAAATAACAGCAAGATTTCTAACTATTTTATATATTTTTATAGAAGATTTCTATTTACAAATTAAATGTATGTGATAAAATAGAACTGTATATTTTTGTTACTGACGGAGGTATTACTATGGAAAAAACAATTAAGTTCGGTATATTCGGCTTAGGCCGTGGCAGTGGCTTTTATGACGGCGTAAAGGCTAACAATGGTGAGGTTGTTGCGGTTTGCGATTTTGATGAAGAAAAACTCAAAAAAGCACGTGAAGACCACGAGGGTATTGCTACATATACAGACTTTGATGAATTTATAAATCACGAGGGATTAGAAGCAGTTTTCCTTTGCAACTATTTCCACGAGCATACACCATACGCTATTAAAGCATTAGAAAAGAATATTCACGTTTTAAGTGAATGTACTTCAAATATCTCAATGGGTGAGGGTGTAGCTTTAGTCAGAGCAGTTGAAAAAAGCAACGCTTATTATATGATTGCTGAAAACTATCCATTTATGAAGTTCAATCAGGAAATGCGCAAGGTTTACCAGTCAGGCGTTCTTGGTAAGGCTTTATTTGCTGAGGGTGAATATAACCACCCAATTCTTAAACAAGAAGATATTAATAAATATTGCCCATCTTCAAAACACTGGAGATATCATATTCCAAGAATTTATTATATTACTCACTCTTTAGGCCCACTTATGTATATCACAGGTGCATTCCCAAAAAGAGTTACAGGTATGCCAATTTTTGGACCTCTTAACGAAGAAAATGGTGGCGGTAGCCTTTATTGGCGATTACCAGACAGAAGTGCTGTTGTTACTTGCCTTAATGACGATGATTCTGTATTCAGAGTAACTGGTTGGTCACACTTCGGCGGTCACGCTAATACATACAGAGTTTGCGGTGAATTAGGTCAGATTGAAAATCTTCGTGCAGAAGATGGAAAAGTTCTTCTTTCATTTAATGAAGAGCATATTCCAGAGGGTATGGAAAGAGTAACTACTTACGAAGCAGACTTTGAGCCAGAAGCAAAAGAAGCAGCAGAAAAAGCTGGTCACGGTGGCGGCGACTTCTTCATAGTTCGTGAATTCTTCAACAGTATCCGTGAAAACAGAAAGCCAATGTTTGATGAATATTTTGCAACAACAATGGCTTCAGTTGCAATTTTAGGTCACAGAAGTGCTTTAGAGTATGGTGTTCCTTACGACATTCCTGACTTCAGAAAAGAAGAAGACAGAAAGAAATGGGAAAATGACTTCTTAACACCTTGCTACGATTCGAAGGGTAACCCACCAACAATTGCTAATACTGAAAGAAAAGAATACATTCCTACAGAGGAATCTATGAAAGCTTATGATGATGCAATTGCTGCATATAGAGCGAATAAATAAATGCAGAATGCACAATGCATAATTACAAGTGAATAACAAATAGTTTATCCTATCATTTTTACATTAACTAAAAATGATAGGATAATTTTTCCTTTATTAGTACTAACTACTGACTCACTGACCACTGACAACTAAACACACTTTTTTATGATAAAGCAATAAAATATATCTTGCAAAATATGTGTGTTTATGGTATTATAAGCAATATATCTAAAAATGCGAAAGTGTTTTTTAAGTATAAAGAAGTAAATCCAAAGAGAAAGTCAAGGTAAAAAGATGAACACAAAAACTTTATGGTACATATTAAAAAGAATAGGCTTGTCGCTTTTAACTGTGTTAATTGTTATTACAATTACATTCTTTGTAATGCACGCCGTTCCTGGTGGTCCATTCCTTGGTGAAAAGGCTATTTCAGAAGCAGCTAAAGCGGCTCTTGAAGCTAAATATGGTCTTGATAAACCATTATTTGAACAATATATTACATATCTTAAAGATATTATAACAGGCTTTGATTTCGGCCCATCTATTAAACAAAGGGGCCGTGACGTTATAGATATTATTGCTGATGGTATGAAAACATCTGCAAAGCTCGGTGCAGTTGCTGCGGTAATTGCTCTCATCAGTGGTACTGTTTTAGGCTCAGTTGCAGCACTCAGAAGAAATAAGTTTATAGATAGAGTTATAATGGTTATGACAACAGCATTCGTTTCAATGCCATCATTCATTATGGGTACTTTCTTGTTACTCTTCTTCACAGTTCAGTTGGCGTTGTTCCCTGCTAACGGTTCTGAGGCTGGTGGTCTTGTGTTACCAATTATAACACTTTCATTGTCACCAATGGCAAATATTACGAGACTTACAAGGTCTTCAATGCTCGATGTTTTAGGTCAGGATTATATCCGTACCGCAAAAGCAAAGGGCGTTTCTGGAACAAAAATTATTTTTGGTCACGCTCTTAAAAATGCACTTATTCCAGTTGTAACATATTTTGGTCCTATGCTTGCATATATCGTTACAGGTTCACTTGTTGTTGAGCAGATTTTTGCAGTTCCTGGTATAGGCAGAGCATTCGTAAGCAGTATTATTAACCGTGACTATACACTTATTATGGGTACTACTATTGTTCTTGCTATTCTTATTGTAGTTATGAACCTTATCAGTGATATTCTTTACAAGATTATTGACCCACGTATTAAGTTAGAGTGATAGAATAAAGCTAAAAGGAAACTCAATAAGAAAGGAATTTATAAATGAAAAAGCTTTTCAGTATGCATCTTAACGTTGATGCATTTTTACCAGCTACTGAAGAAGAAAAAGCATATATGGTACAAATGAGACCATCAACAACCTTCTTCCGTGATGGTGTTAAAAGATTTGTAAAAAACAAAGTGGCACTTGTTAGTCTTATTATTGTTGTACTTGTTGTACTCAGTAGTATTTTACTTCCACTTTTTATACCTTATTCATACGACCAGATGTTAGGTGTTCAGTTAGGTAAACCAGTTGACGCTTCTTATAACAACTTAGCACCATTTGAATACGGTGCAACCGAACTCGAAAGAATGGAAGCAGGCGAAAAAATATTCCCACATATTTTCGGTACTGACTCCCAAGGTCGTGACTACTTTATTCGTGTTGTTTATGGTGCAAGAATTTCACTTGCAGTTGGTTTCTTTGCAAGTATTATTGTTCTTATTATAGGTATGACCGTTGGTTCTATTGCGGGTTACTGTGGTGGCAAGGTTGACCTTGTTATAATGAGAATAGTTGATATCATATACTCTTTACCAGATATGCTTCTTATTATTTTACTTGCTTCTGCGTTAAAGCAGACTAATTTAGATGAAATAATAAAAGGCACGGCATTAGAGCAGATTGGTGCCAATATTATAAGCTTGTTTATAGTTTTCGGTGTTCTTTACTGGGTTTCAATGTCACGTCTTATCCGTGGCCAGATTCTTTCATTGAGAGAACAAGAATACGTTCTTGCAGCCCGTGCTGCAGGTGCTCGTGGTAAATGGGTTATCTTTAAACACCTTATGCCAAACTGTATAAGCGTTATTATTATTTCAACAGCACTTCAGATTCCAAGTGCTATTTTCACAGAGAGTTATCTTTCATTCTTGGGTCTTGGCGTTAATGCACCAATGCCATCATTAGGTTCTCTCGCATCTGATGCATTGAACGGAATAAACTCATATCCATCAAGACTTGTTATTCCGGCAATCGTTATTTCTCTTATAGTTTTGTCACTTAACCTTTTAGGTGACGGCTTAAGAGATGCTTTCGACCCAAAACTCAATGACTAAGAATTATTTGAAAGGTACGGATTTTATAAATTATGGTATTGCTTGAAGTGAATGACCTTCGCACATCATTTTTTACTGATGCTGGCGAAGTAAAAGCAGTTAATGGTATATCATTCCAGTTAGACAGGGGCAAGGTTCTCGGTATTGTTGGTGAATCTGGCTCGGGTAAATCGGTTACAGCATATTCTATAATGCAGATATTAGCATCTACAGGTAAAATTGTAGGTGGCTCTATAAAGCTTGACGGTGAAGAATTAGTTGATGCAGGCGAAAAGAAAATGAGAAAAGTAAGGGGCAACAAGATTTCTATAATCTTCCAGGATCCTATGACTTCTCTTAACCCTACTCACACTATCGGTCACCAGTTAACAGAGGCGATTTTGCTTCATACTGGCAGAAATAAAAAACAGGCAAAAGAAAGAGCAGTTGAAATGCTCCGTCTTGTAAATATCAATGAACCTGAAAAGAGAATGAAGCAATATCCACACGAGCTTTCAGGTGGTATGCGCCAGAGAGTTGTTATTGCTATGGCTCTTGCTTGCGAGCCAGACATTCTTATTGCTGACGAGCCTACAACAGCGCTTGACGTTACTATTCAGGCTCAGATTTTAGACCTTATGACTTCTTTACAGAAGGAATTAGGTATGGCTATTATTATGATTACTCACGACCTTGGCGTTGTTGCACAGATGTGTGACGAAGTTATCGTTATGTATGCTGGTTCTATCTGTGAACAGGGTACAGCAGACGAAATTTTCTATAACCCACGTCATGAATATACAAAAGGTCTTCTTCGTTCTATTCCTACAACAAATACATTCGGTCAGAAGTTAAAGCCAATTACTGGTACTCCTATTGACCTTCTCAATATGCCAAAGGGTTGCCCATTTGCTCCAAGATGTGATGCGGCAATGAAAATCTGTATTAAACAGAATGCTGAGAGAATGCTCATTAATGACGACCATGCAGCTGCTTGCTGGATGAACGTTAAAAAAGGAATTGAAGACGGCACAATAGAAATTGAAGACAAAAAAGATGGGGAGGTAGCAAAAGATGAGTGATAAAAATAACTCTCCACTTATAGAGGTCAAAAACCTTAAAATGTATTTTGATATAAGCACAGGTGTGTTTTCTTCAAAACCATTAAAGGCTGTTGACGATGTTTCATTCTCAATCAATAAAGGTGAAACTTTAGGTTTAGTTGGTGAATCTGGTTGTGGTAAAACTACTGTTGGTAGAACACTTCTTCACTTATATAAACCAACTTCTGGTGAAATCATTTATGATGGTAAGCCGTTAAAAACTAAAGCAGATATAAACGAATATCGTAAAAAGAGTACAATGGTTTTTCAGGACCCTTATTCTTCACTCAACCCAAGAATGACTGTTTCTGATATTATTGCAGAGCCTTTAGATATTCATAAGTTATATAAAACTGAAGAAGAGCGTAGAGAGCGAGTTCTTCAGCTTATGTCAAGAGTTGGTCTTAACAGTGAACACGCTTCTCGTTATGCTCACGAATTTTCAGGTGGTCAACGCCAGAGAATCGGTATTGCCCGTGCTCTTGCAGTTAACCCTGAGTTTATTGTTTGTGACGAACCTGTTTCTGCACTTGACGTGTCAATTCAGGCACAGGTTGTTAATATGTTTGGCGAATTACAAGAAGAATTAGGTCTTACCTATCTCTTTATTGCTCACGACCTTTTAGTTGTTCGTCATATCAGTAACAGAATTGCGGTTATGTACTTAGGTAAAATGGTTGAACTCACAGATGCAAACGAAATCTATGAAAGACCATTACACCCATATTCAAAAGCACTTATGTCGGCAGTTCCAATGCCAGACCCTAAGATTGCAAGACTTAATAACCGTATTCCACTTTCTGGTGATATTCCTTCACCTCTTAACGCTCCATCAGGCTGTCCTTTCAGAACAAGATGCGAATATGCTTGTGAGAGATGTGCCGAAGAAGTACCAGAATTCAGGGAAATTTCAAAAGGTCATTTTGTGGCTTGCCACAGAGTTGAAGAAATTAACGGCTGATTTGTTTTTTCTCAATTCATCAGTATATTTATGCTTTATGGCGTGCATCCATTAAAGTATTTATATAAATAAAATTTTAAAAACAAAAGTAAGAAAAGGTGGTAGATAACAATGAAAAAGTTACTCGCAGTAATTCTTGTTTTAACTATGTTACTTTCTCTCGCTGCTTGTGGCGGTAATGGTGGCAAAGACGTTAAGCAAGTTGAAGCTCCTACACTCACATACCTTTATAACACAAGTGATAGCCATAAGGCTATTGGTGAATATCTTCAGAGCGCTCTTCAGACTGCAGGTATCACAATGAATCTTCAGAACCAAGAATGGAACACATTCCTTGAAACACGTAAGAACGGCGAATACTCAGTAGCAAGAAACGGTTGGCTCGCTGACTACAATGACCCAATCAGCTTCCTTGATATGTGGACTTCAGGTTCAGGTAACAACGACGTTCAATACGGTAAAGGCGCTCACGCTGACCTTAAAATGTATAACCTTGACCTCACAGCTTACGGCTTAGAAGATAAGGTTGAAAACGGCACATGGGCAGAAACATATGACGTTCTCATTCAGAGAATCAAAGCTTGTACAGACTCAGAAGCTCGTTATGCAATGATGCACCTTGCAGAAGATATGCTTATGGAAACAGGCTGTATCGTTCCTCTTTACTACTACACAGACCTTTATATGATTGATGAATCAGTTAACGGTTTCTATTCAAACCCACTCGGTTACAAGTATTTCATGAATACAGACGTAGCTGGTAAAACAGATTCTATCTCAGTTTGTCTTGCATCAGAACCACAAACACTTGACCCAGCACTCAACAGTGCAGTTGACGGTGCAACAACAGTTGCTCACCTCTTCTCAGGTCTTGCAAAATGGGCTCAGGATGCAGAAGGTAAACTTGTTATTGCTCCAGACGCAGCCGAAGCACTTCCAGAAGGTGTAGTTAACGAAGATGGTACAGTTACTTACACATATAAACTCCGTTCAGGCATGAAATGGTCAAACGGTGATGAAGTTAAAGCTTCTGACTTCGTTAACTCATGGAACCGTGCAGCTTCAACAGAACTTGCAGCTGACTATGGTTACATGTTCGAAATCGTTGACGGCTATGCAGAAATGCAAGAAGATGCAACAAAGAAACTCAATGCAATTGCTGATGATGCTGCTGGCACAATCACAATTACAATTGAAAATGCTGTAAACTACTGGAATGAGCTTCTTGCTTTCCCAACATACTACCCAGTACACTCTTCAGCATTCGGTAACGAAGCTTGGGCTACAGATCCTTCTACTTATATCTGCAACGGTCCATACACAATGGCTTCTTGGGATCACAACAGTGTAATCACACTTAAGAAGAACCCTAACTACTTTGCAGCTGCTGACGTTAAGATGGAAGAAATCAAAATGTTCCTTTCAGATGACGCTAACAACATGCTTTCAAACTTCAAAAATGGTTCTTGGCTCCTTATCGATGACGTTCCAACAAACGAAATTGCAACTCTCAAAAAGGATTATGCAAATGAATTCGTTGTTGCTGGTCAAATCGGTACTTACTATGTATGCTGGAACATCAACGAAGACCTTCTTCCAGGTAGCGAGCTTACAGGTGTAGAAAAAGAAAAAGCACAACAAGAAATCAGAAATGCTATTGCTCTTCTCTTCGACCGTTCATATATCGTTAACGATATTGCACAGGGCGGTGAACTTCCTGCTTCTTCATTCGTTGCTATGGGTATGACAGATGCTGACGGTTCAGAATTCTACAAGAATGCTGGTCCAAGCGAAGACTTCGATGGTTATTATGACATTTCAGAAGATTCATATGCAGCAAACTGCCAGAAGGCTGTTGAAGTACTCAAAAAGTACTATTCAAACATCACAGCTTAAGAAATCTTGATAATTTATCCCCTTACCGAGAAATCGGCAAGGGGATAAAAAAATATATAAAATGGATAGACAGAAATTAGAACAACTAATAACAGAAAAATATGCCGTAGAGCCTGAATACCCATGGCAAAGCGCACCCTCATTTGCAGTGTTTCGTCACAGTAACAACAAAAAGTGGTTTGCAGTTATTATGACAATAACAAAAGACAAGCTGGGTTTTGACTCAACTGAAAGCATTGATATTGTCAATTTAAAATGTGACCCACTTATGAATGTAACAACAGAAAAAGGTATTTTTCCTGCATACCATATGAGTAAAACTCATTGGATTTCAGTAGCACTTGA
The DNA here is from genome assembly GCA_015066465.1 of Oscillospiraceae bacterium. GTDB lineage: Bacteria > Bacillota > Clostridia > Oscillospirales > Acutalibacteraceae > DTU089. Next base: position 23,418 of record SVOI01000024.1, on the reverse strand, counting down.
TGGAACTGTTGAAAAAGAAAAAATAGAATGGCTTTTAGACTTGAGTTTTGATTTGACGAACGTTAAAAAAAGTTGCAAGTGAGTTACTGACAACTACACCCCTTGCACATCTCTTACTGAATATGTTATACTAATTCTATCTTAAAAAAAGGTGACGACATATGAAATATTTTTACCCAGAAGATTATGGTGCATTAGGTGATGGTAAAGCGAATGACGTTAAAGCAATACAGACTGCTATTGATAAAGCGGAAGAAAATGGCGGTGGTGTAGTAGTTCTTTTGAGTGGCAAAACATATTTTTCAGATTCAATAAGGATGAAAAAGAATGTTGAATTACATTTGCAGAAAGGCTCACGACTTAAAGCAACAGATAATATTGACGGATATATCCGCCCTTGTAATATGATAAACGACCCTAAAACTGCACTCATAGGTAACCCTGTTACAGGCAAGCCGTCATTTGTGTTTATTTACGGTTTTGAAGCAGATAAATGCTCTATTACAGGTGAGGGTATTATTGATGCCAATGGTCATAGCTTTGTAAAAAGAAAAGATAAATATTACGTAACAGGCGATTTCTACCCAAGACCAACTGTAATTTATATTGAAAAAAGTAATAATATTTCATTTAAAGATTTTACAGTTACAGATGCGCCTTTCTGGACACTTCATCCAGCGGGTTGTGACGATGTTTTAATATCACAGATAAGAATTCTCAACGATTTAGACGTTGCAAACTCAGATGGTATTGACCCAGACCATTGTAGCAATGTGAGAATTTTAGGTTGTCATATTGAATGTGCAGACGATTGTATTTGTCTTAAAGCATCAAAGGGTAATGCAGAATATGGTCCTTGTGAAAATATTGTAATTTCAGATTGCACACTCGTTTCTACTTCTGCAGCAATTAAAATTGGTACAGAGGGTGTTGGCGATTTCAGAAACGTTATTGTAAATAACTGTATTATCACAAGAAGTAATCGTGGTCTTTCTATTCAGATTCGTGATGGTGGTAATGTTGAAAATGTTACATATTCAAACTGCATTATTGAAACCCGTCGTTTTTGTCCTGACTGGTGGGGAACTGCTGAGCCAATTGTAATTACTACATTCAATCGTGATGAAAATACAAAGTCTGGTAAAATCAAAAACGTAAGATTTTTCAATATTACCTGTAAAGGTGAAAATGGTGTTTTAGTTCACGGAACGAAAGAAAATATGATTGAAAATGTTACGTTTGAGAATGTTAACGTAACGCTTTCTAAAACAACTAAGTGGGAAAGTGGACTTTATGATTTAAGACCATGCTTAGATTATGGTGTTGAAAAAATAAAAAATTCTGCTTTCTATTTAAGAAATGCAGAAAACGTTTTAATTGAAAAATGTTCAGTTAACTGGGGTAACATTTGTGACGATTATAATAAAAGAATAGATTATGAAAATTGCCCAGGGTTAGAAATGATTAGATTTACTGGAACAGATGCAATATAAAATAGTAACACCCCTTAGCTCATGTTTAAAAACATCCGAACTAAGGGGTGTTACTGTTCACTTTTGATATCTAACATCGTTTTCTGTTACCTCTTCTTTCTACAGATTCTTTCAGGCGATTTCTACATATATGTAAACGGTTAATTAACCTGAAATTTTAAATTTTGTTTTTCTCTGAAATCGCCATCGGCTTTTTTAACAAAGCCAAGGATTGATGTTTACTTGTACATTGTAACCACACTTTCAAATTTAATTTGAATTATAGTTTCTTAATACATCGGAACCACACTTTCAAATTTTTTTGATTTTAGTTTTTTGGTTTTTTAGTACATCGGAACCACACTTTCTTTTTAGATTTTGTGTTTTACTGTGGCATCGGACTCACCCTTCCTTTGTCTATATAGTAGCACACAAAAAAGCGCTTTGCAATTCGCAATGTTTCACAAAGTTAAAAGTTTCAAAATGTAGAAAACGGAGAGAATAATCATTCACCAGAACGACTTTTTTAAAAGTTATTGACAACTAATATTTTTTTATGTTATTCTAAAAGGGTAGTCGGTTAAAAAAACCGACCTTTTTTGCTTTTTTTGTGTTTTTTAAAATTTTTGAAAGGAGTGAATATATAATGGAAAAAACTAAAACTGAAATTTTAGCAGAAGAAATTTTACTTAAAGCTAAAACAGAATTAACAGGCAATATTCACTCTCTTATAAGGGCAATAAATGCATTACAGTTTGTTCCTACTAACGAAGAAGATGTTTTTACAGATGCTAAAAGCTTCTATTATAACCCCCAATTTATTCTTTTAAGGTTTAAAGAGGATACGTCTTCTGTAAACAGAGTTTTACTTCACTCAATTCTTCACTGTATGCTTCTTCACCCGTTTAATATTGATTTTAAAGATACAACTCTCTGGAATCTTTCAGCAGATATTTGTGTTGAAAATATAATTAATAACTGGAATCTTAATAGCACTAAGAGTCATAAAGAAGCAGCACAGAGTATGGTTATAAATGACATTTCAAAGAGCGTAAAGAATTTATCTGCAGAAAATATTTATTATTATTTAAAAGGCTCAGAGCTTTCACAGGAAACAATTAAATATTATAGCGACTTGTTCTCGGATGATGTTCACAAAATCTGGTATAAAAATAAAAACTTTGCTTTTTTTGAATTTGATGATGACGAAGAAACTGTTGAAGCAAGGTCGATTTATAAAAAGGCGGATAATAGAAAAGGTCTTTCTAATGAATCAAATGACAAAATAATGTATGACGCTATAAATGGTAGTGCCGAAGAAGAAAAAGAGCTTTGGCGAAAAATTACCCCGACAGTTGAGAGTGATATTGAAGCACTGAAAAATCAGGGACTTATGTCAGGCGTTGAAACAGCGGTTTTAAAAGGCGTTTCAAGAGATAAATATGATTATAGCAAGTTTCTTAAAAAACTTATTTCTATTGATGAGACAATAGAGATAAATGATGATGAATTTGATTACATATTTTATACTTATGGGCTTAATACTTATAAGAATATGCCTATAATTGAACCACTTGAATATGCCGAAAATGCAAAGGTAAAAAAGCTTTTTATTGCAATAGATACTTCTGGCTCAGTTAAAGGTGAACAGGTTGAGAAATTTATAGAAAAGACTTATAATATATTAAAGTCAACCGACTTTTTCGGTAAGAGTACAGAGGTTCATATTATTCAATGTGATTCAGAGATTAAAGAAATTAAAATTCTTAAAAGCTCTCAGGAGATAGAAGAATATATTAAAAATATTTCATTAAAGGGCTTTGGTGGAACAGATTTCAGACCAGTATTTAAGTATGTAGATGAAATATTTACTTCTTCACAAAAAAACGAAGTTAATGGATTGATTTATTTTACAGATGGTGATGGTATTTACCCGAAGCAAATGCCAAAATTCAAGTCCCTGTTTGTAATTAATGACAGTTGTTTTGATAAATCAAAAATGCCTTTGTGGGCAATCTCTTTGTTTTTAGATAGTCAGGATTTAATTGGGTGATAAATTGAAAATAAAAAATGGTGTTTTAGTTTATAAGAAAAAGAAAACTAAAATAAATGAATATAACTACAATGACCAGGTTTTGCAACTGGAATTGACAAAAAGAGTTAAAGAAATTTCTCGAATGACTTTTGCTGGTTGCAGAAATCTGAAAATTATAAAATTTAATGATAATCTTAAAGAAATTGGTTATGAAGCGTTTTATAACTGTGTTTCTTTAGAAGAAGCAATAATTCCTGTTGGTGCAAAGCTTAGTGAAGGCGCTTTTATGGATTGCCGCAAGCTTAAAAAAGTAATTTTGCCACCATTAAGGGTGTTGCCAAAAAATCTTTTTAAGGGTTGTGTTTCTTTAGAAGAAATAATAATTCCTGATACAGTCGAAATTATAGAAGAAGGCTGTTTTTATGGTTGTAAAAATTTAAAAACTATTACATTCAGTAATAATCTTAAAGAAATAGGTGATTATGCTTTTAAGCGCTGTTTTGCTTTAGAAAGTGTTATTTTCCCTGAGACTCTTAAAAAACTCGGTCACAAAGCATTTGAAGATGATAAAAACTTAAAAATTGTAAAGTTCAACAGCGATTTAGAATATCTTGGTAAATCTGTTTTTTATAACAAATTTTACGATGAATATAAAATAAAGGGCACGGCGTTCTGCTCTTCATTTACTTCAAAAAATGAATTGGAAAATTGTATTACTATAAATATTCCTGAAACAATAGATTTTCTTTCACTTGGATTTGAGGGAGTTTTACCATTTGCTTATCGAAACAGAAATAAAACCTGCCCGAACCACGTTTTAGCAGTAGAAAAAGAGCAGATTAAGGTGTTTATGAGTAGCAATTATTATTCCTATAAGGATGATAGCGACTACATTATAGAAAATGGTAAATTCAATTTTTCAAAGTATGACAATCAGTTAGAAAAGGCAGAAGAATTAGAAAAGGCATTTGTTTCTGCTTTCAGACTTTCATATCCAAAAGATTTAAGCGAATTAAAAGAAACGGAATATTCTAAGCTAATAGCTGGTTACGAAAAAGATGTTGCAATATTTGCAGTTGAAGTTAATGATGAAAATGTGTTATCATACTTATTAGAGAATTTTTCATTCACAACAGAATTTTCGGCTACACTTTATAGTCTTTGTACTAAAAAGGGTTATAACAATTTGGCAGAGTTAGTTTCGTTAAAGACTTCAAAAACTGCAATTTCAGAAACAGAAGATTTATTAAATGATTTACTTTTAGTGTGAGGGTATAATATGAATATTAAAGATGCAACAAAACACATTAAAAATACAATTACCGCTTATCTTGAGAAAGATGAAAATGGCGATTTTGTTATACCGGTTAATAAGCAAAGACCAGTGTTCCTTTATGGCCCTCCTGGTATAGGTAAAACGGCTGTTATGGAGCAGATTGCAAAGGAACTTAAAATTGGCATTGTTTCTTACTCTATGACTCACCATACACGTCAGAGTGCATTGGGTTTGCCATTTATTAAAACAAAGACCTTCGGCGATGTAGAGTATGACGTTTCAGAATTCACAATGAGTGAAATTCTTTCAGACGTTTATTCATATATTGAGAAAACTGGCTATAAAAACGGTATTTTATTTTTAGATGAAATTAACTGTGTTTCAGAAACACTTGCACCATCAATGTTAAGATTTTTGCAATATAAAACCTTCGGCTCACACCCTGTGCCAGATGGCTGGGTAATTGTTGCAGCAGGTAACCCACCAGAATACAACAAATCGGTAAAAGAATATGATATTGCAACTCTCGACAGAATTCAGAAAATTGACGTTACAGCAGATTACGGCGTGTGGAGAGATTACGCAATAAACGAAAAAATTCACCCTTCTATTATTACATATCTTGACTCAAAGCCAACTGATTTTTATATTGTTGAAAATACGCCTGATGGAAAAGAGTTTGTAACTGCAAGAGGTTGGGAAGATTTATCACGCCTTATGTATTCTTTTGAGAAAAATAATATTGAAATTGACGTTGAATTCATTTCTCAGTATATTCAGGTACCTGCAGTAGCAGGTGATTTTGCTTCACTTTATAAAACGTTTAAAAATATGAGAGAAATGTGTTCACCAAAGAATGTTTTAGAAGGTTCTTTTGATGAGAATTTTAAAGAAAAATTTAAAAATTCTGGCGTTGAAGAAAAGCTTGGGTTTATAAATCTCTTAACAAGCAATATTAATGAAGCTCTTGGGGAATGTGTTGAGAAAAATATAGCTATTAAAGAGGCAGTTAAGTTTTTAAAGGATAATAATATTTTTTCATTACCCGAGGAAGAAGCGCTTGCTACTTTAAAGAATTGTGCCTTAAATAGTATAATTGTAAAAATAACTGATGCAATAGAAAAGGATAACACAACGGTAAAAGAGGTTGCAGAAAGAGAACTCAGAAAGCAGGTAGAAGATTTAAAATCTGCGGTTTCTGAGGCACAGAATATGCTCACTAATGGTAGCAGTTTTATTTATGAAGCATTAGGCGAGTCACCTGAGCTTAAAATATTTGTTTCAGATATTACAAGAAACGATTTATCTGCCGGGTTCTTAATAGGATTTGGTTGTGACGAGTTTTCAGAAATAACGAAAACCGGCAAGAGCAACAAAGAGCTTCTGAGTGAACTCGATAAAATATTGTAATTTTTCAAAAAATATGATATAATAATTACAGAAAAGAAAAATCTTTTCAGAAAAACTTCCAAAGGAGGTATTAGTATGTCAAAGATTATTACTATTAGTCGTGAATTCGGTTCTGGTGGCAGAGAGTTAGGTAAACGCCTTGCAGAAGCCTTAGGTGTGCCTTGCTACGATTACCAGATAATTGAAATGGTAGCAGAAAAACAAGGTCTTGATAAAGATTATGTTGAAAATGCTTCTGAAAGAGATATAAGAGCATTTTACCCTACAACTATAGGCGTAAGATTTTCTGCTTCAACATTCTTTATTAACCAGTCAGTTGAGCTTTTTACTGAGCAGACAAAGGTTATAAGAGAGTTGGCAAGTAAAGGTGACTGTGTAATTGTTGGCAGATGTGCTGATGTTCTCCTTAATAATGAGGAGCTTTTAAATATCTTTGTCTATGCAGATAAAGAGTCAAAAATCAAGCGTTGCCTTGAAAGAGCAAAGGATGGCGAAAATCTTTCTGAAAAAGATATTGAAAAGAAAATGAAAGAAATTGATAAAAGCAGAGCTGACCTCAGAAAAATGCTCGCAGATACAGCCTGGGGTGACAAAGCGGGTTATCACCTTATGGTGAATACTTCAGGTAAAGAAATTAAGTCATTGGTACCAGGTCTTGCAGCGTATACGAAAGTGTATTTCAATGAAGCGTAAGCTTCATTGAAATGCAGAATGCAGAATTCAGAATGCAGAATTCAGAATGCAGAATTGTGGGTCTGTGACACTATTATAATGTTATAAAAAAAGTGTGTTCTATCATTTCGAGTTGGTTTTAACATTAACTGCAAATGATAGAATGCACTAAATTTTTTTGAAATGTAATTATAATCAAGTCCGAAGGACTTCCAAAATTCTGCATTATGCATTCTGAATTCTGCATTTTTTTGGTGTTTCACACCAAATCAAAACCTTTACATATAATAAACTGTGCATAAAAAAGGTTGTTTCAATGAAAAAAGTGAATAATAATTCACTTTTTCAGGTCGAAAATTGTAAGATTTTGCCTGTATTTTGCAAAAAAAGTGCGTTTTATTCTCGCTTATTTTTATTCAATGTTACAATATTACAAAAAGCAAAAAGAAATTTGTTGCATTTTGACTAAAACGGGTATAAAATAACTGAGTAAAAAAATTAATTCTATTTTTAAGGGGTAATTTTACATGAGTTATGTTCAAAGAGTAATTGATGATGTAGCAAAAAAACACGCTAACGAGCCTGAGTTCGTTCAGACAGTTACAGAGGTTTTAACATCATTAGAACCAGTTATCGAACAAAATCCTGAGTATGAAAAGTATTCATTACTTGAAAGAATTGTTGAACCTGAAAGACAAATCACTTTCAGAGTTACTTGGACAGATGACAAGGGTAAGGTTCACGTAAACACAGGTTATCGTGTTCAGTTTAACGGTGCTATCGGTCCTTACAAAGGCGGTCTTCGTTTCCACCCATCAGTTTATTCTGGTATTATGAAGTTCTTAGCTTTCGAGCAGACATTCAAAAACAGCTTAACAGGTCTCCCAATCGGTGGCGGTAAAGGTGGTTCTGACTTTGACCCACGTGGCAAGAGCGATATGGATATTCTCCGTTTCTGCCAGAGCTTTATGACAGAGCTTTACAGACACATTGGTCCTGACGTTGACGTTCCTGCTGGTGACATTGGCGTTGGTGCTCGTGAAATCGGTTACCTTTACGGTCAATACAGAAGAATTAAGGGTGCGTTCAAAAACGGCGTTCTTACAGGTAAAGGTCTTTCTTACGGTGGTTCTTTAGTTAGACCAGAAGCTACAGGCTTTGGTGCTACTTATTATGCAGTTGAAGTTTTCAAACACTTCGGCGAAGATATTAAAGGTAAGACTTTCGCTCTTTCAGGCTTCGGTAACGTTGCTTGGGGTGCAGCAAAGAAAATTTCTGAGCTTGGCGGTAAGGTTCTTACAATTTCTGGTCCTGATGGTTACGTTTATGATCCAGATGGTATTTCAACAGATGAAAAAATTGAGTATATGCTTGAAATGCGTGCATCAGGTCGTGACAAGGTTCAGGATTATGCAGACAAATTCGGTTGTCAGTTCTTCCCAGGTGAAAAACCTTGGGGCGTAAAGGTTGACGTTGCAATGCCTTGCGCTACTCAGAACGAAATCAATATGGATGAAGCAAAGAAATTAGTTGCAAATGGCGTTCAATATTACATTGAAGTTGCTAATATGCCAACAACAAACGATGCTCTTGAATATCTTAAAGAAAACGTTAAGGTTGTTGCTCCATCAAAGGCTGTTAACGCTGGTGGTGTTGCAGTTTCTGCTCTCGAAATGGGTCAGAACTCAATGAGATACAACTGGACTGCTGAAGAAGTTGACGCAAGACTTCAACAGATTATGAAAGATATTCACGACCATTCTGCAGCAGCAGCTGAAAAATATGGTCTTGGCTATGACCTCGTTGCAGGTGCAAACATTGCAGGCTTCGTAAAAGTTGCAGATGCTATGATGGCACAGGGTATTATCTAATTCGCTTCGCTCAAGATAAGAGATAATAGCGAATAGAGAATAGTTTCGGAACTGCGTTGGCACATTGTATGAATGCAGAATTCAGAATGCAAAATGCAGAATTTCGGAAACGCTATGTGTTTTGATTATAATTATTAGTGAATAAAAATAACAAAATTCTATCATTTTTGGTTTACGATAACTTTAAATGATAGAATTTTTATTATTTGTAATTGTATAAATGAAAAGATAAATTGTGTTTACCACAATTATGCATTGTGCATTGTGAATTCTGCATTTTTTTGTTGCAAATGAGTGTATTAAATGGTAATATAAATGTAAATTGTAACAAAATTTATTGGAGTGAGTTCTATGAAAAAAGCAAGCTTACCACTTTCAAAAAACTTTAAGGTCGGCGAAATAGATAAAAGGATTTACGGTTCTTTTATTGAGCATTTAGGCAGAGCGGTTTATGGCGGTATTTATGAGCCAGGTCACGCTACTTCTGACGAAGACGGATTTAGAAAAGATGTTATTGACTCTGTAAGAAAGTTAAACGTGCCAATAGTTCGTTACCCTGGCGGTAACTTCGTTTCTGGCTATAACTGGGAAGATGGAGTTGGTCCAAAGGAAGAAAGACCACAGCGTTTAGAACTCGCCTGGGGTGTTACAGAAACTAATGAATTCGGCACTAATGAATTTTTAAAATGGTGTAAAAAAGCTAATACAGAGTGTATGATGGCGGTAAACCTTGGTACTCGTGGAATTGAGGCGGCAAGAGATTTAGTTGAATACTGCAATCACAAAGAAGGTTCATATTATAGTGATTTAAGAATTAAGCACGGCGTAAAAGACCCACACAATATTAAAGTATGGTGCTTGGGTAACGAGATGGATGGTCATTGGCAGATAGGTCATAAAAATGCTTATGAATATGGCAGAGCTGCAAACGAAGCGGCTAAGGTAATGAAAATGGTAGACCCATCTATTGAAACTGTTCTTTGCGGTAGCTCAAACAGAACTATGGATACTTTCGGTCATTGGGAAGCTGAAACCTTGCAGGAAGCTTTCTGGAACGTTGACTACGTTTCACTCCATCAATATTTTGATAATAAGTTAGACGATACTCCGAGCTTTCTTGCAAAAAATATGGTTATGGATGATTTTATTGATACAGTAATTTCAATCTGTGACTATGTAAAAGGCTTAAAAAGAGCAAAGAAGCAGATTAACCTTTCATTTGATGAGTGGAACGTGTGGTATCATTCAAATGGTGCTCCTGTTGAAAGATGGTCAAAAGCACCTTGTCAGTTAGAAGATATTTATAATTTTGAAGATGCTTTATTAGTTGGCTTAATGCTCATTTCTCTCGTTCGTAGAGCAGACAGAGTTAAAATTGGTTGCCTTGCTCAATTAGTTAACGTTATCGCTCCTATTATGACAGAAACAGGTGGTGGAATTTTCGAGCAGACTATTTTCTACCCATTTATGCATTTTTCAAATTACGGCAGAGGTACAACACTTCTTTCAAAAATCAGTTGTGATAAGCACGACACAAAGGAATTTACAGATGTTCCTGATTTAGATGGTATTGCAGTTCTCTCAGACGAAGAGGATGCTTTGACAATTTTCGCAGTAAACAGAAGTTTTGAGGAAGATTACGAGCTTTCTGTTGATATGCTTGACTTTCCAGGCTTTAAACCAGTTGAACACATTGAAATGGCTGGTTTCGGTTTAAAAGAAACAAACTCAATTGTTTCAGCTCCAGTTAAACCAAGTAACAGAGATTTACCTGAAATTGACGGCAGAAATGCAAAAGTGCATATTAAACCACTTTCTTGGAATGTTGTAAGATTTAAAAAGGAAAATTAATTTATGAACTTTGATTACAGAGAAGCCGCAAAAAAGAATATTTTAATTGTTGCACACAGAGGTGTAAGCGCAGGGAATATTCCTTGCAACACCTTACCTGCTTACGAAATTGCATTAAAACAGGGTGCAGATGTTATTGAAATGGATGTTGATATGAGTGCCGATGGGGAGCTTGTAGTGTTTCACCCGGGTAGAGAATTCGAGCACCTTTCAATTGCAGAAAGCTTCGAAAATGCTACGTGGGATGATATAAGCCGTTATCGTTACGTTAATGCTGGTGAAAGATGTCCCACACAATTTGGGGTGCTTAAATTCGACGATTTTTTAGAGAATTTCAAGGACCGTTGCTTTATAAACGTAGATAAATTCTGGGAGCATCCACAAGAAATTTATGATGCAATTCACAGGCATAATATGGATAGTCAGGTTATTGTAAAATCTGCGCCTTCCGACGAGGTTTTCAGAGTATTAGAAGAGGTTGCACCACATCTACAGTTTATGCCTATTGTAAGTGAAGAGCATAAATACCACGAGATTTTAAAATCAAAAAATCTTAATTACATTGGTGCAGAAGTTCTTTTCACTTCTGAAAATAGCGAAGTTGCAAGCGATGAATTTATAAATATGATGCATAAAGATGATAAATTGGTATGGGTAAATGCTATTATTTATAATTATCGTGAGCAATTAGCGGCTGGTCACTCTGATGACACCGCACTTACAGAATCAATGGAAAAAGGCTGGGGATGGCTTTCTGACAAAGGCTTCGATTTTATTCAGACAGATTGGCCTATGATGCTTATTGATTACCTTAAAAAGACTAATAAATATTACAGATAATGATAAAATGAGTGAATATTTATCCGTTTGTTGTTGTTTTCGACATTGAATATTCGCTCTTTTTTCATTTTTATAGAAATTTAAATCTATTGTGTCGAAATCATTGACTTATGCTAATTTGGTAGTATAATTATATAGTTGTTAAAATCTGATGGTTGGGGGTTTCTGAATGAGTGAATTATCTGTATTGTTTGCAGATGATTATGAGAATGTAAAGCAAAATCTTTCGGGATTTTCAAAGCTTGAGTTTACTTATAGAACGTGCGAAAAAGATGGTAATGTAGTATTAGAAGAATTGATGAAGAAACCCGTAGACGTTATTGTGATAGATTTCTTTATGAAAGGCATTGACGCTTTAGGTGTTTTAGAAAGATTTGAGACTTTGAATCCTCTCAAAACACCCGCAGTAATTGTTCTTTCTGGTATAGATAACACTACAATAAAAAATGAAGTAATTAAAAAAGGTGCCACGTTTTATCTTAATAAGCCTGTAAGACCATCAGTAATTATTTCTAAAATTATGGAAATAAAGAAAATCCGTGAAGCAAACCGTCTCCCTTCAAATGCTCTTACTTATTATATTGATAGTGAAGCAATAATTACTAAGGTTATTCAGGAGCTTTGCATTCCAGCCCATCTTAAAGGTTATAAATATTTAAGAGTAGCAATAAAATCAAGTATTGAAAACACAAAGCTTGTAAACGCTATGACAACAGTGCTTTATCCGTTAGTAGCAGAAAATTATGAGGTCTCAAGCGAAAGTGTTGAAAGGTCAATAAGAACTGCAATTCAACTTGCGTGGGACAGAGGTAACCCAGAAGCATTCTCAAAATATTTTGGTTATAATTCTCAGGTTCGAAAGAAAAGACCGACCAATGCAGAGTTTATTGCAAGAATCTCGGATGAAATAAGAATAAAGTATAATGTGTCGTAATCTATGTGCACAACAGACAATTGAAAGAGTTGTTTGTTGTGCATTATGTTTTTTATTTTTTATAATTCTTCTTTTTTGTTGAAAAGTTTTTTAAAGTGTGATAACATCAAATTAATAATGCGGAAAAATATGTCTGAACGGAGCTGATTTTAATGTTAACAAGATTAGATATTTCAGCATACAAGAGAATATATGACAAAAATTCTATGGCGGTTGCAGTTGTTACCTTGCTTAAAAATAAAAATGGCGAGGTAAATGATTTTGTTTATGAATACACAAATCAGGCAATGGCGGATATTGATGGTATTAAAGCATCAGATATTATAGGTAAAAAATATTCTGCACTTTATAAAAAATATCCATCTAAAACAACTCTTAAAAATCTCAGTGAGGTTGGCTTTAATGGTGGTGTAGGTACTTCTCAGGAATATTGGAATGAAGTGAGTCTTAGTGTATCTATGCACTATTCTCAGGTGAGTAATGGCGTAGTTTTAATAAATTTAGTAGGTATTTCAAGTGTTGACCAGCTTCGTTCTCATAACGAGCAATTGGTTAATAAAATTCCTGGTGGCGTTGTAATTATAGAGGTTACAGATACTATTCATTTCTTCCACTGTAATGAGTGGTACTATAACAATTTAGGTTACACCAGAGAAGAATTTGAAAAGATTAATAAGGATGATGAAAATTCGGGCATTCATCCGGAAGACGTTAACGTTTTAAAAGACAGTGTAGAAGAATGTCTTCTTGGTAAAAATGGTGATACTTTAACTTTCAGAGCCAAAACCAAAAATGGTAATTATAAATACGTGAATCTCACTACTACAGTAATGGGCAGAAATGATGGTAAGCTTACGCTTTACGGTCTTTATAGTGACGTTGATAAGCATATAAGACTTTCAAATAAATTAGCTTACGTTAATGCTGAAATGGATAATATGATTGCATCTATTCCAGGTGGTATTTCAAAGTATGTTTTAACAGAACAGGGTACGTTAAAACGTCTTTACAGTTCGCCTGGTATGGCAGAGCTTGTTGGTAAAACTCAGGAAGAATACGAAAGAGATTTCGACAATAACTGGAAAGATAATATTTATTATGCCGACTTCCCTATTGTTCAGAAAAGTATAGTGGAGTGTATAAAAACATTAAAATCAACTGAATTTACATACAGACTTATTCATAAGGATGGAAGTCTTGTGTGGGTTACCTGCCTTGTTCGTGTTATTGGTGAAAAAGATGGAAGACCTATGGCACATGCCGTTTTTCATGCGATGGCAAAGAGTGAAATTCTTTACCAGACACTTCTTGATAATATCGATACCGTAACAATGGTCAGAGATATAACCAGTAACGAAATTCTTTATGCAAATAAAGCGGCTGGGTTATTTTTAGGTATAAATGAAAAACAATTAATAGGTAAAAATTACCATGAGGCAATGAAAGAAAAACTTATTAATTGTGAAGAAATAGAAAAAGAATTAAGTAATGGTAAGGTAGAAGAAATAGTTATTGGTGACAGGTGTTATAATGTTACCGTTGAAAAGCTTGTGTGGAATGACAGAGATTCAGTTGCATATTTCTTTACAGATATTACTGATTCGTGGAGTGCACGGGCAGAGCTTCAGGATGATAAGGATAAATTAGAAGAAATCGTAAGTAATATTCCTCTGGGTATAGTTGTGTTCAGATTGAGCGCAGATGATGAGCTTATGGTTGAGCATTGTAATGACAGTATTTGTAATATTATAAAGATTGAAAAAGAAAAAGTAACGTATGGGGCGTTCAGTGATTTACGCCTGCCGTTTGACTTCACTCGTGAAGATTTACTGAGAATATTCAATGCTTTTGAAAAATCAAAGGAAGAAAATCAAGAGGTTGCTCTTGATTTCAGAATAGTTGATAAAAATGACGGTAAGAAAACATGGGTTACAGTTAATTTCAAGAGTATTAAGCAGGATGACGGCAGTATTCTTATGTATGCAGGTTTTGTTGATATTACAAAACAGAAGGAAATGGAAGAAAAACTGGTTCTTAATACAAAGGAATTAAAAGAATCACTTGTTAAATTGCAGGAAAATCAGGATAGACTTAACGCTGTTTCAAAACGAGCAGACCTTTTCTATTGGGAAATTGAACTTGAGACCGGTGAGGTAACCGCTTCATTTGCCGGTGAAAATTCACCAAGTCTCAATTTTAAAAACGAAGGCTTTGGTACAGACTTTATTATTCCTTATGACCTTGAATACTTTAAAGTTATGACAAGTATTGCAGCATCCGGTAAAGAGTCGCACGTCAACTTTGACATTCGAGTAGGTCAGAGTGAAGAAAAGAGCGAATGGTACAGAATCACTTACGATATCATTCGTGATGATGAAAATAAACCTGTGAGTCTTTTAGGTCTTGCACAGAATATAAACGAACTTAAATTAGAACAAAGACGTCTTGATGAAGAAATAGAAAACCTTGAAACGGCAACACAAAGGCAAGATGTTCTTTCTACAATGAGAATTAATCTTACAGATGACTGTGTTGAAAGCTATAGCAGTAAGCCTGAAACAAGGCTTCCTATAAAGGCAGGGGATAAATACAGTGATGCAATTTATATGATTGCAGAGCATGCGGTTTCAAAATCACAGAAAAATGAAATAATAAAGCAGCATAGCGTGGCAAAGCTTCTTCAGAGCTTTGAGGATGGCGAAAAATCACTTTCATTTGATTATCAGATTGAAACCTTAGACAGTGCTAACTGCTGGATTAACAGTTCAATTCGTATTTACAGACATCCTGTAACACGAAAAGTAATGTGCTTTATGTACTGCTACGATATTAATGATATTCATATAACAAGAGATATCATTGATAAAGTTATTGAAGATGGCTATGAGCATATAAGCGTTATTAACGTTAAGAGTAGAAAGGTTGAGCTTGCGTTAGGTAATGCCAACGAAAACTATTATTTCAAAACAGGTGATGCTTTTGACCGCTCCTTAATGGAAAACTTTGCTCGCTTAACGTCGCTTCAGGATGCGGAAACTAATTTTGATAACTGTTGTCTTTCAAATGTATTGTTTGAATTAAGTGACAGAGATGAATTTGCCTATCCGTTTAACGTTAATGAAACAACGAGAAAAGAGCGTAAGCTTTTCACATATCTCTGGTTTGATAAAACCAAAACAAAGATTCTTTTGCTTGTAACTGATATTACAGATGTTTACCAGCAAGAAATAAAGCGTTCAGAAGAACTTGCAAAAGCGCTTGATGCGGCTGTTCTTGCAAATAAATCAAAAACTGATTTCTTGTCACGAATGAGCCACGAAATCCGTACACCTATGAATGCTATTTTAGGTATGTCAAGACTTGGTGAAGAGGCAACACAGGATGATTCAGTTGTTGAATATTTTAAAGATATTAATGCTTCTGGTAATTATCTTTTAGGTCTTATTAACGATATTTTAGATATGAGCCGTATAGAGCAGGGCAAGATGGATATAGTCAATAAGTACGAAGAAGCAGAAGAAATGATTCGTTCGATAGAGGTTGTTATAAGACCTTTAGCAGAAGCGAAAAATATTAACTTTAACATTAACAGATTTGGTCAGATACCACAATGGCTTCATCTCGATAAGCTTCGGGCACAACAGGTTTATATCAACATTCTTAATAATGCTGTTAAATTCACAGAGCCTGGTGGTAAGATTGATTGGGATATAAACTGTGAAATGCTCGGAGAAAACAAAGCGAAATTTGTTATTAATATCAGCGACACTGGTTGCGGTATGAGTGAAAGCTTTTTAGAGCGAATTTTTGAGCCGTTTGCCCAGGAGCAAAATAGTCTTGTCAATGCGCGTCAGGGAACAGGTCTGGGCCTTGCAATAGCAAAAAGTATAGTTGAAAAAATGGGTGGTACCATTTCAGTTACCAGTAAAATCGGTATCGGAACAACATTTACTATTGAATTAGTCAGAGATTGTAAACAGGTTAATTCTGTTATAAGTGCTTCTCAGGAAACCGAAGATTTGAAAACTATTCTTGATGGTAAAAAGGTGTTGCTTTGTGAAGACCATCCACTTAATACACTTGTTGCAACAAAGCTTCTTGAAAAGGTTGGTATTACAGTTGTTACTGCTGAAAATGGTAGTATTGGTGTAGATACATTTGCTAATTCAGAAGAAAATGAGTTCAATGCAGTTCTTATGGATATAAGGATGCCTATAATGGATGGACTTGAAGCCACAACAAAAATAAGAGCATTAAATAGACAGGATGCGAAATCGGTACCGATTATTGCAATGACAGCAAATGCTTTTGCTGAAGATAAACAACTTTCAAAGTCGGCGGGCATGAATGACCACCTTTCAAAGCCTATTGAACCGCAGCTTTTATATAAAACATTGGCAGATTACATCAAATAATTTAAAGATGGTTTTACCGTTTGGTAAAGCCATCTTTTTTCTTAATTAAAATTACAAAAAAGAATAATGGTTAAAAAAACTAAGAAAAAACAACTCTTTTTTGTTAAAATACACTATTTTTGCCTACAATAACAAAATTTTTTGTGCTTTTTCTTGCAATTTTATTTTTAGGTGTTATAATGGTATTTATAGAAGAATGTGTTATTATGTCGTGACACATCTTTAAAAAAATTAGGGGGCTTTTTTGTGGCTAATAAAGATGTAGTTCTTGTAATTGATGACGATAGAATTGACAGAGAAATATTGAAAAATATTCTTTCTAAAGATTTCTATGTTGTTGATTATCAGGATGCGCAAGAAGGTTTTGATTTTCTCGCAAGGCATGAGCAAGATGTCAAATGTGTTGTAGTTGACGTCTATATGCCTGGTATGGATGGTTATGAATTTTTAAAGAAAGTGAATGAAAGCGGTCTAAAAATCCCTGTTATCGTTGCTACGAGTGATTCGGGTGAGGATACTCAGGTTAGGGTTTTGGCTGATGGTGCATGGGACTTTATCTCTAAACCATATAATGCGGAAATTGTGAAGTTGAGAGTTCAGAACGCTATTATGCGTACAGAATTCTTCGCATTCAAAAAATTAAAATACATAGCCGAATACGATGTTCTTACAGGTATTTTTAATAAAGATAAATTCTTGAAGAAAACAAGAATAATGCTTGATAACAACCCTGATAAGAAATTCGCATTTATCCGTTTTGACATTGACCGTTTCCAATTGGTAAATTCATTCTATGGCTCGAGCGAAGGCGATAGAATTATTAAGTATCTCGCAATGGGACTTGAAAATTTAGCAAATCAAAGGCAAAATCTTACTTATGGTAGAATTGAAGCTGAGGTTTTTGCACTTTGCGGTGAATACGAAACAGAAGAAGAAGTTTTTAAACTTATTGAAGACCATATAGAGATTATCAAAAGCTACAACAGAAACTTTGACCTTGTTCCTAATTTCGGTGTTTACTTTGTTGATGATTTAACTCTTTCCCCTGGAGTGATGTTAGACAGAGCGACACTTGCTGCAAAAGAGTGTAAAGGCAATTATATTGATACTGTTGGTGTGTTTAAGCCTGAGATGAGTATCAGGCTTGAAAAAGAACAGGAAATCGTTAACGAAATGGTACAAGCTTTGCAGGAGGATCAATTTATTGTTTATCTCCAGCCAAAATATTCACTTGAAACAAATGCACCGGCAGGTGCCGAGGCACTTGTAAGATGGATGCACCCCAAAAAGGGTATGATTTCACCAGGTCTTTTCATTCCTGTATTTGAAAAGAATGGCTTTATTGAAAGACTTGACCATTACGTATGGGAAGTTATTTGTAAATATTTAAGAAAGTGGCTTGATGAAGGTATTAAACCTCATCCTATTTCTGTAAATATATCTCGTGTTGATTTATATAACCCACAAATCGTTGAATTTATTATAGGTCTTGTGGATAAATATAGTATTCCACACGAATTATTCCAGCTTGAGCTTACAGAAACTGCTTATATGGATAACCCACATATTATGAAGCAGGTTGTTTCAGGCTTAAAAGAAAACGGCTTTACTGTTATGATGGATGACTTTGGAAGTGGTTATTCATCGCTCAGTGTTCTTAAAGAAATTGAAGTTGACGTTCTTAAAATTGATATGCGCTTCTTCGATAGTACTGGAACTAATGATGGCAGAAGTGAGAACATTATTGCTTCTGTTGTACGTATGGCTAAGTGGCTCGGTATGCCTGCTGTTGCAGAGGGTGTTGAAAAGGCAGAACAGGTTAACTTCCTTGGAAGTGTAGGCTGTGAGTACGTTCAGGGCTTCTATTTCGCAAGACCTATGCCTATTGATGAGTACGAAAAGCTTGTCAGAGAGAATAAAGAAAAGACCGTTACTAAAAATGTTGATTTAACGGGTGCACTTACAATGGATAAGTTGTGGTCATCTGCACCTGAAATGGAAATTCTTTTCTCAAATTCTGCTCAACCAAGTGCAATTTGTGAATTTGATGGAAGTAAATTTACATATTTAAGAACCAATAATGCATATAAAGAGCTATTTGGTGCTGATGGCGTTTCAGAAGGTAATCCTATGGATTATATCTTCTACGAATACAAAAATGACGTTCTTGAGGCATTCACCAATGCTATTAAAAATGATGAAATTACAGAGTGTCAATATAAACGTCGTGTGCAACAGGGTAACGCTCTCTGGGTTTCAAAGAAACTTCAGTATATTGGTAAAGTTGGCGAAGAAAAATCTATTTTTGTTGCTAATCTTACAGATATTACAGTTCAAAAAGAAGTTGAAACAGAACTCAAAAAGCTTAAAAAGGTTATGAACAGCGGTAACAAAGACAAACCTAAAAAGCTTCTTGTTGTTGATGACTCAGAGCTTAGCAGCAGAATTATCAAAGATATTTTTGATAATAGCTACGAAGTTATGCTTGCAAAGAACGGCTTAGAAGGTCTTAACCTTTTAAGAGAATATAAAAACGAAGTTGCAGTTGTTTTACTTGATATGGTTATGCCTATTATGGATGGTAAAGAATTCTTGACACACAAGAATGCTGATGAAGATACAGTAGACATTCCAGTAATAGTTATATCGAGTGAAAATGATGAAGGGCTTCAGGTTGATATGCTTCAGATGGGCGTTAATGACTATATTACAAAGCCATTTGTTGCTGAGGTAATTGCACGTCGTGTTAAGAACGTTATAGATTATAACGAGCGCTTCAGAAAAATGGTTAAAGAATATCAGAATATGTCAAAAGATTAATTTGATTTGTGGAGTGAGTGTATTTGAACCAGATATGGTTTAATACACTCATCCTAACTTGAGCAGGGAAGAGAAAAAGTTTTATGGATAGAGAAATTTTAGAGTCAGTGGGAATTGACTATGCTGAAGCAGAAGAACGTTTTTCTGGTTCAACTGAGTTGTTTGAAAAATTCCTTGAAGAAATGGCTACAATGAATGTTATTGCATCATTACAGAAGGCATTGACTGATGGTGATATAATAAACGCTTTCAGAGTAGCACACACTTTAAAAGGTAACTTTGGTAATTTGAGTATAAAACCACTTTATGAAGTTGTTTCACCGCTTGTAGAAGCGTTGAGAAGTGAGAATGTGCTCGAGGCACAGAAGCTTTATATTGAGCTTGAAAAGGAATATGTAATTGTTACCGAAGGAATAAAAAAAGCAATGAAATGAATAATAAATGTGACGAAAAAGGTGTTAGTTTTCTGCTAACACCTTTTTCGTCACAAAATTAAAACCACCACTTAGAAAAAACTAAGTAGTGGTTTGTAGTATAGTTTATCTTTTGATTGAACCATAAATAAGGTCAAGAAGTATTTCTATGTAAGACATTAAATCACGAAGGAATTGGTATTCAAAGAATTCTACATCATAACCAGCAGTGCCATCAATATCTCTTTTGATTTCGTGGTTGCATTTTGTGCAGAAATTTGATTCTGTTTCATCTCTTGTGAATGTAGAGTCGTCGTTTCTTTCCCATTCTTCGTCATCAGAATATTTCCAGATATGGTCTTCCATTGAATCAGGAACAACATAACCGCAACCGAAGCATTTTGTGCCGTGTTTTGTGCTACCAAGACTTGAATTTTCTTCAAGTCTGTGGTTAACAGTAACAGGAACGTTTGCTACGAACTGACCATCAAGTGTAACACTTACTTCTTTAACATCAACTGAAAGGATGTTTGAAGCTTTTGGTGAGAATTTGAAGCGGTAAGAAATATCACTGGAGTAATAAACAGTTTCTACAACAGAACCTGTTGAATCTTTAATTGAAACAGTAATTCCATCTGGCTCGAATTTTTCGTAATCGTAATACTCAGTTTTAGATGGACCAGAGGTTAACTCAAAAGTGTATTTAGCCACTGGTGTTGTTGTTTCCTCTGCAGCAAAAGCGATTACTGAAAATACTGAAAGAAGCGTAAGCACAGAAAGAACTGTTGCTAAAAATCTTTTAATTTTCATTCAAATTACCCTCCGCAGTTTAGATTAAAGCGAAGCCTTCAACTATCATTGCAACAAGGCCTAAAATAGTCTGGAGAATATCGATATCAGCAAAAATTGTTGTATATGTAGCTGTACCAGGAATGATCTGGCTTACTGTATCGCCACATACTGTGCAAGTGCCTGTTTCTGATTCGCCTCTTACAAGAGATGCATCACCGTTAGGAACCCAATAAGGAACGTCATGGCTTTCGTTTTTGCAGATAACGCCACAAGCTGAACAAATCTGACCGTGTGTATGATTATTAACAGGAACAATTTCACCACCAGCGTGAGAAACAGTAACTGGAACGACACCACAAGATTCACCTTTGTAGAAAACTTCAACTTCAGTTATATAAACTGTAAGTGGAGCATCCTGACCTGCACTGAATGTGAAATACTGATAATCAGTATCATAAGAAATGTTTGTTGTACCATCGCTTATAACAAGACCAGTAGCATCGAAGAAATCAGCATCAGTATATGGATCATCTGGTGTTGGTTTTGTTGGTATAACTGAAATTGTGTAAACAGAAGTTGGTCTTTCTGCAGCTTCTTCTGCAGATGCTACTACAGTCATAGAAACAGCGAAGAGAGCTATTGCCATAACAAGAGCAAGAATTTTACGGGTTTTCATAACAAATTCCTCCAAAATGTTATTTTTTTACTACTGCATTATAACATACTTTTTTCTAAATGTAAAGATACAAAATAAAGTATATTGAATTAAATTTTCACTAAATATGCTATTTTAGATGAAAATCGGGCTATTTTAGTTGACTAAAGCCCTGAAACAATGATATAATCAAGAAAAATTTAATAAAATTCTAACATAAAGAGGCGAAAAAATTTGTTAATTAAAGGTTTTCAAAAGCTGACTCTGTTAGATTATCCGGGCAAAACTGCCTGCACAGTATTTACAGGCGGATGCAATTATCGTTGCCCGTTCTGTCATAATGCTGGGTTGGTTACTAAATTGGATACAGAAATTATTCCTGAAAGTGAAGTTTTTGGACATCTGGAGAAACGTCAGGGAATATTGGATGGTGTCGCAATAAGTGGTGGTGAACCATTATTACAGGGGGATATTGAAGAGTTTTTACAAAAAATAAAGGAATTAGGTTATTCAATAAAACTCGACACAAATGGTAGTTTCCCAGATAAGCTGAAAAGTATAATAGACAGAGGTCTTTGTGATTACGTAGCGATGGATATTAAAAATTCAAAAGAGCGCTATAATGAAACAATAGGTATTAATAAATTTGATATATCTTTAATGGAAAAAAGTGTAGAAATTCTTATGAATTCTGATGTTGATTTTGAATTCCGCACAACAGTAACAAAGAATTTTCATACAATAGAAGATATAGAAAAAATCGGCGAGTGGATAAAAGGCGTAGAAAAATATTATCTTCAGAATTTTGTTGATTCTGGGAATCTTATTGACTGTAACGTAGAGGGTGTTTCTAAGACTGAAATGTACGAAATGCTTGAAGTGATTAAAAAGTATGTGCCAACGGCGGAAATTAGGGGATTGTAATTCAGAATTCGTAATGCGTAATTCGGAATTGAATGGTCTGCGACGCTATTATATATAGTATAGGGGATTAGAAATTGGAGAAGGTTTTAGAATTAAAAAATGAAATTGAGAAGGCACAAAAAATTTGTGTATTCACAGGTGCTGGGATAAGCTGTCCATCAGGCATACCTGATTTCAGAAGTGCAGATGGCTTATATAATGAAAAGGGCGATTATGAATATTCACCTGAAGAGATGATTTCGCACACGTTTTTTGTTAATAATACAAAATTATTTTATGATTTTTATAAATCAAAAATGATTTATGAAGCTGCAAAGCCAAATAAAGCACATATTTTCTTTGCAAATCTTGAAAAGCAATATAAAAGAGTGAGTGTAGTTACACAAAATATTGATTCCTTACATACGTTAGCTGGAAGTACCAATGTTTTTGAGATACATGGCAGTGTAAAAAGAAACTATTGTATTTGTTGTAAAGAGTTTTATGATGAGAAGTATATTTTAGAGTGTGATGGTGTTCCTCATTGTAAAAAATGTGGTGGTATTGTAAAACCTGACGTTGTTCTTTATGAGGAAGGTCTGAACCAGAAAACAGTTGAGGGAGCAATCGATGCAATAAGAGAAGCAGAGCTCCTTATTATAATAGGAACATCGCTTGCGGTTTACCCTGCGGCTTCGTTTGTTTCTTATTTTAAGGGTGGAAAAATAGCACTTATTAATAAAGATAAGACGGATTTTGATAAAAGAGCAGATATTGTTATATATGACGATATTGTGAATGTAATAGAGAAATTAGAGAACTGAGCACAATATATTGTGTTCGGTTTTTTCTTTAAAAAATCGTTTTTGCGAAATTTGTCGTAAAATGACCAAAAGAAAACTGTAATATATGTGCATATTGCATATAAAAATCAATATCTTGTGATTTTGACCTAAAAAAAGTTGATTTTAACCACAATATATTGTGATTTTTCTATTGACAACACGAAATATATCTGTTATTATCCTATATGCTAACGAAAAACGAAAAGAAATATAA